>JAHDEN010000010.1 GCA_020628815.1 Chloroflexota bacterium
ACAGCCGTTTAAAATCCGGCCGATAATCGTTTGTTGCATTATTTGGGTCCCAAAAAGCCAAAATTCCGTGGATATGATTCGGCATCACAACCCATTCGTCGAGGGTAACATGTTGCATCGAGGGCCAAGTCGGAATCTGTAGCCAAGCGTTTTCAGCCATCGATTTGATCTTGGGCGGTTCAAACAGACACAGTCTTTGGAATGTACAAATAGTGACGAAGTAATAGGCGGCCGAACGGTAGTCAAAACCGGTTAATCGAATATGTTTCCTGCGGGGATGTAAGCCTGACATATCGAAATTTTAATTCATTCCCCCACCTACGCAAATATTTGCGTAGGGATGAAAGGCCCCGCGAAAATCCTACGATATACGAATCTATTCAGACCGGGGCCTTACATCCCGGCATAGAAATAGGTTCATAAATCGAAATTATATTCATGCCGTGGACGTAAGGGCCGGGCCGTTACATCGAGCGTTTCACAACCATTCGCCGCCGTCCCTTTCGTCTCTACGAATACAGATTAGGGAAACAAAAAAGCGCTGGCTTTCACCAACGCTTTTAAAATATTCACTCAAGATCTTTTAGTCTTTAGCCAAATCCCCCACCACCACCAAAGTTCTTCGGATCAACAAAAATCTTTTCTAGGTTAAAACCCTTTACTGGAGAAACCACAAATTGATTCTTAGTTATATCCATCCTAACCGCATTAATCGGACCCATCGACTGCTTTTCAGTTGTTCCAACCTTAGCCGTGCTAGCGCTCCAAATAAAATGCTCTAGATAGCTTAACTCCCCTTTGCGCGGGTTTTGGTGGATCGATTCCCAAAAGTCTAAATTAGAAGCACCACGGAAATCCTTTTGAGCGCTATTCAAATCAAACGCATTTGATTTGCCAGCAATATCCCCCGCACCACCGGTTGCCCATAATTCTAAACTACCTTTGTTCTTGCTTGGGTTTAAAATACTGTAGGTATAGTTCAATTGTTGTTGCTTTAAGTTCCCATACTTAAACAACATCCCATTGGCTTCATCGTCAAACCCGCCCACAATCTCAAACTGAATCTTTTGATAATATTCGACATCTGGAACAGAGGGCACACTTGGAATCAAATTAGCCGCTTTGGCTGCATCATAACAGTTAATAATGGCCGACTTTATATCAAGATCGAACAGAATATCTCCCTTGTTAGGCTGATCAACCTTCCCGCCAATTTTGTATTCACAGTTATCATAAATGATATCGGTTAACTCATACCGTTCTTGATCATATCGCACAATAGCCACACGCAATGTTGCAGTCTGTGAAGGGTGATCATATTCTAAGAGCCACTTATGCCCGAGTGTGTCGTTTACATCAATCCAAGTCATACTTCCGCCTCCTTGCTGGGCCGTTCTGCCAGATACTGAATTTGTTAAAACGCTTAAATCTGCACTACATGCCGACATCAAGAGAAATAAAACAAATAAAGTCGAAATAATAAAAAGTTTTTTCGTTAATTTAATTTTCATGTCACTGTTTTCCTTTTTTCTTTTCCAAATATCTATTTGAAAATTGAATCTGTAAACAACCTCCTCTTTATTATCTGATTTTTTAAAAGATTATTGTCTCAACATCCTTTTGCAATGTCTCAACTCAAACTGTCTATCAAATTTTGAGTTTTTTCAATTTCAGATGGGATATTCATCTCTGAAAATAACACGTGCGCCTCTTTCAAAACAGCCAATGCTTTATCTGAGTTTTGAAGGCCGATTTGTGACTCTCCAAGGGCTTGGAAACAAAAAGCGGAAAGATATCGATCATCATTTTTTTCTGACTGAGATAGGGACATTTTCAACACTTCAATAGCTTGCAGATGATCCTCTCTTAGGTTGTAGATTCCCCCAATTGTAAAAAGTCCATATCCATACGTATTTGGGTCTTCTAATTCAATAACTTTTCGAGCATAAGCTTCCGCTTTGTCCAATTCACCATCTTCTAAAAAAGCATCCGCTATATTGTTCGCATTCCTGGCAACCCAAGTTTCGGCTCCTACTTTTTCAAAAAATTTAATTGCCTCTAAAGCTTGATTAATTCCTTTTTCGTTATTACCTGAAAGCATCAGCATTGCTGACATGTTTGTCCTTACTCTTTCTACCTGGCCAGGTAAGCCAAGCATTTCAAGCCGGCTTATTGCCCCCTCGTACTTTCGCATCGCCTTTTCAAAGTCTTCTTGACGAGACAGAGTAATCGCTTGATTAAATTCAATTACCCCCATCCCATAAAGATTATTTACAACTTCAGCGGCATTAAAAGCTTTTTCATAATGACCTATGGCTTCATTATATAAACCCAAAGCATCTTTGACTTGGCCTTGTAGAGCTTCTGCATAGTACATCGCCTGTGCAGCTTCTTTCTGCGCATGTTTCATAGACCTTTGTTGATAATGAATAGAACCTTTATTTGCATGAATAAGAGCATTTTGTTCTAGCAGTTTTAATAGTAATCCGATACCTTCATCGTATTTCTCAAGTGCACCATCCAAATCACCAGTTCTTTCAAGTAGTTCAGCCCATTGTTTAAAAGCGCTTATCGAAATGAGGTCATTATCCATCCAATCAATTTGCTCCAAAATTTTTAATCCACTTTGAAAGTTAGTACTATGATGGCTTAGAATTGAGCGAGTTAATGCTAATTCTTTCTGTTGCCGTGGCTTTAAACGATTAATAGAAATTTGCTCAAAGATTTTTAATGCTACCCCGGCATTACCCCTCTGAATCTCATTTTCTCGCTCTGGATACCATAGCTCAACGGCCAGCTCCGGCCGGTCCGCCTTCATCAAGTGCCACGCTGCTTCTGTATACTCACCCCGCAACGCATAAATCCCGGCCCCATTCATGTGAAACTGCTCTCGCTGCTCAATCGACATCTCCGAATAGACAATCTCACGCAGGCTGGGCAGAATAAAAACGCCGCAGGTCCCGTCCTCCTGCAAGATTTGCCGCTCCAGCATCAGCTCCAATACCTTCCCCAAGTCAGGTGCATCTTCCGCATCATCTTCGTACTTAACCCAGGCATCTTTAGGTGCTGGAGTACGAAACACTGCCACCGCCAAAATAAGCTGATTCTCAATTTTTGATAACCGGCCGCGCAGTCGGTCCCATACCGGGGCCAGCCCAGGGGCCGTCGGCAACGACGCAATCGCCATCCCCAAACTCGCAGTCACCACCGGATCACTGCTCAAAAACAGGGCCACACACAAATTCATCAGACGCGGGTTCCCCGCCGTGTATTGAGCCAACATGTCCAAGTCATTTGGCCCATACGGACACTGAATGTTTGTTAACCACTCCCCCATCTCCTGATGCGTCAAAAGTGCCGGAGTATGAGTCACATCTCCCTCAATCATCACCCGATGGCCGATGAGCAAGAGCGGCACCCGGCCGGGTAAATCTTGCAACAGCGACAATATCTGCTGGTGGGCCGGATTGGACTGCTCAGGATACCCTTGATGCAACATCCCCACCTCATCAAAACAGAGCAGGGGCAATTCCGGCAAATCCTCAAGGTCAGCCCGCAACAATCCCTGTGCCAAAGAGAGGTCCTCGATTTTCCCATCATCCGCTACCAGCTGCTGCCACAGCGCAGATGATCCGTTTTTATTTAAGAAGTTGGCCAAGGCAAACAGCAGGCTGTTAAGGCTGTCATTAAATCCCGGCTGGATGGTGTACCAAAAGGTGTTCTGAGCCCCCCAGCGATCACGTATCAGCGCCCCCAACGTGGTTTTCCCGATACCGCCCGATCCCACCAAATTAACCGTTTGCTTGTTAAGCAAGCTGGCACGGCACTGCTCACGCAGCGTCTCCCGGCCGACGATAACCTGTGGCAAACGGGGTGATTCCAGACGGATCGACGGCCGGAGCCGTTTGAGCAAAATCTGACTTAAGCGCTCAAGCGCATCCCGCAAATGCCGATCATGGGTGGCCCGCGAAATATACAGAATGTCGTTATAAATGGTGGACTGATTGCGCGGATGCGGCCGGTAAATGCGCTTAAAGTAGTTGAGTTCAAGCAGATAGAAGTCGTACTTGCCCCCTCGGCCGCGATCCATCTCCTCCTCAACCTGATCAACCAGATGCTCATGCCGCTCAGGAACCTCATCCCCCCACAACAAACCGGCCGCCTCCCAAATTTGCTCTTGCAGAATAGTGCCCCAATCGGGCTGCGCCCCCCCAGTTGAGGAGTCATCTAAATTTTTGTCATTATTTTGATGCAAAAACCAAGGTTGAGCTAAAGGAGAATAGCTCTGTAGGACTTTTGGCTCTTTGTGAAACTCCAAGGCCAGTTTTAAATGTTCCGTGAAGGTTTTAGCGTTCTGAAAGCGCTTCACAACGCTTGCTGATTCCTTGGCCATCTTGTTCAATTTCCTCTGAATGCACTATTGCTGTACCCCCATGCGCGTTTTGATTATACAGGTGGCCCGTTACAAGTGGCAAGTTACAAATACGGTAATAACCCATATCCGATCTGCACAAACTCTTCCCTTTCAAATTACACGAAGTTAGAATTTAAAAAATTTGGTAGCTTCGATCAATTTGCTCTCTGCAATTTGCTCCTTGCACCCTTTAAAAGGAACTTCCCATGAAAACAAATGTAGGCTTAATCGGCGTTGGCGAACTAGGAATCGCCGTTGCCAAAAACATGCTCAAAGAAGGGCACGACTTAACCGTATTTGATACCCGGCCAGAGATTGTCGCAGATTGTGTCGAGCGCGGAGCAAAAGCGGCCAACAGCGCGGCCGAACTCGCCGCCTCGGTTGATGTCGTTGTCACCGCTCTGCCCACCCCGCCGGTTGTAGAAGATGTGCTTATCGGCAGCGGCGGTGTCTTGGCAGCCATGAAACCGGGCACTGTGTGGATCGACCACAGCACCACCGATCGAGAATTGCTCATAAAAATCGAAAAAATGGCGGCCGAGAAAAACGTAGCCGTTATCGAAGCCCCAGTTACCGGCGGTATCCCACTTGCTCACCAAGGGTGCATCACCGTTTTGGCAGGCACCACCAAAGAAGCTTTTGAAAAATACAAACATATGCTCGGTGTTGTCGGTGAACCGGTCCTCCACATGGGGCCGGTCGGCTCTGCGTCGATTGTAAAAGTCATGACCAACATGCTGGCCTTCATCCACCTTTGGTCTTTAAACGAAGGGCTTATGTTCGCAACAGCGGCCGGAATTGATACCGGTGCCGCCTATGAAGCGATCAAAAACTCGTGTGGCAACAGCTTTGTAGCCGAGACCGAAGGTGTGCCCATCATGACCGGCAGCTTCGACTACGGCTTTACCATGGAGCTAGCCATGAAAGACATGAAGCTGACCGAGAAAATTGCGGCCGAAAATAATGTCCCCTTGTTGATGGGTGGCTTAGCGACCCAAGTCTTGCAGCGTGGAGTGGCCAAATATGGCGAGAAATTCTGGTCAACCGGCATCGGCCGTTTGTTAGAAGATGAGATGGGCATCGACCTGCGCGCTGACGGGTACGAAACCGACACCCGCTGGGCAGACTACGAGAAGAAATAATCCGTAGAGCGTGGTGTGTGGTTTAGTCGATCACGCACCACGCGGTACGCAATACGAACCAAATGAAACCCACCGGCCTGATCTTTATTACCTTGCTCCTATTTGGCTTCGGTTGCACCGCATCCACTCTCGAACCGGCCGTCAACAGCACCCAACCCACAAGCTCAAACGACCAAGTCGTCATGCTCCCCACCATCCTTAATGGACAAGCAGACGAGCAGGAGCTAGAGATAGGCATCTTCTACTACCCTTGGTATCAAAACCCTGAAACAGACGGAGGATGGTGGCATTGGGACGGTTTCGGAGACCAAGCCTATGCACCCCCAGAAAATATTCAAAGCGACTATTACCCACTTCTTGGCGCTTACAGTTCGTTCGATCCGGCCGTCGTTGATCAACATCTTGCATGGATGAAAGCGGCCAACATCGACGTTGTTATCTCCTCGTGGTGGGGCATCAACTCCCCAGAAAATGCTGCCATCCCACTAATTTTAGAAACGGCCGCAAGGCATGATCTCAAAGTTGCGTTTCATATCGAACCCTACACCGGCCGCACGGCCGATTCGCTCATTTCCGATGTCGCCTACATCAACCAAACCTATGGTTCTCATCCTGCCTTTTATCGCACGAACCAAACGTCTCGTTGGAACAGCTCGACCCAAAACAAAGGCGTTTTCTTTGTTTGGTTAATCAGCGCTCCAGATTTTGAAAGCGATCCGGTTGAACCCGATTACTGGCTCCGTGCCGTTGACACCATCCATCAATCACAATCAGGCGGGATGGTTATCGCCAATGCAACCGAATCTCGTTGGCTAGATGGGGGTCATTTTGACGGGCTGTATAACTACGCCACGGTCCAACCGGCCGATGAAAGCACATTTGCGTGGAGCACAAATTTACCGATCGGTGCGTGGTATGTCCCCAGCGTTTTACCCGGCTTTGTAGGGGAACGCAGCAACATTGATATCGCTCTGCCTCGGGAAAATGGTCAAAGCTATCGCGATCAATGGTCGGCCGCCCTTGAAACCCCCGTCGAACCCTTTATGCTCACAATTACCTCGTTTAACGAATGGCACGAAGGGTCAAGCATCGAACCAGCCGCAAAGTCAGGCCCCCAAGGCACCGAGGGCTTGTACAAAAACTATGGTCAGTTGGGGCAGATGGGATACCTCGAGCTAACGGCCGAGCTAGCTGAGCGGCTCCCACAAGCAAAATGGCCCACGCCCGCCCACATCAGCCTACACTTTTCAACCACGTCTGACTGGAGCACGTTTACGCTCTTGTCTGGCGGAGAGTTGATCCGGCCGACCCAAGTGTCTGTTTCTGATCAAGCGCAGCTCAGCCCCACACAAGACGGCCGGCAGCTTTTAACCCAGCCGCTTGCGCAAAGCGAACAGGGAGAAACGGCCGAAGCGGTGGTGGAGTTCCACCTCGTAAATGTTCTAGAACAGCTGACGTTTGAAATTGAACGGGGCTTTGCGGGGGCAACCACGGCCGAAATTTGGAACCTAAAAGACCCATCGAACCCAATCCTAATAAATTCCGTAATGTGGGATGGTGTAACCGATGGGGAAAAGAACAAGTTTCAGTTTCAGTTAGATGGCGCATTGTTCAAAAGCCAGTGAAACCTTTCAGGCTTCCTTAGCACTTTCGCACACAATCCCCCTTACCACTAAAATTAACCCATGACCCAAGAGCAGCTTCCACTCGAGAAAAGAGCATTAGGAACTTGGATCCGTGCATGGCAATTGGCAGGTAACCAATGGCCGCCTGAGTCTCGTGCAATCGCAAGGCAAATCGTGGTGATGTTGGCCCATCAAATCGAAGAGGTGGGGCAAGGCAATCTGTCGGCCGAAGAAGCATTTTTACTTTCTCGGGAAGCGCTATCCACCCTTTTAGCCCAGCGTTTTTATACAGGCAGTGAACAAGATATAGCCATTGCTCGTATTCAAGAAGCACTAGAATATGCAAAATCCGTGGCTAGCGAATAGGCAAAATGTGACTAATTACACGCTAATTCTTCCCTATAGATTAACAGTTTTTTCCTGCTCCATTAGTCCTAACCATCTTTACCCTGTCTGGGACACATGTTATACTGCCTAGTGTCTACCCAGTTCAGAATTGGCTTATTTTTGTTGCCCCAACTCGATTATTTCACCGAAAGAATAAGTTCAACGAAAACTGCTTTATAGCGGTTTTGGAAAAATTTGAGGAAATTACTAACAGTATAGAAATCACCTCCTTCTGAAAAGAATTGGGAAATGTTATGAATCCACTAAGTTGTAGTCAGTGCGGGGCCGTAAACGCCTCAAATGCCAGAGTTTGTTATCAATGTAAAAAAATCCTAAGCATCGGCGCGCATTCAATTTGCGGCTCTTGCTATCATCGCAACCCAGTTCATTTAGCAAACTGTGTAAATTGTGGGATGGAGCTTGTCGAAACCAAAGAGTTAGAAAAAGAATCCGCTCTTGCGTTTGAAAACATCGTTGATGAAGGAACTGGTCCTTTGACCTTCCCGAGTAACAACGAAGCACCGCTAAACAATTTAGATGGGGAAGATGACTCAGATCCTTCGTTTTACGAAGCAAAAACTAAAAAACATGAAATCCCTGAATTCGCGAACACTTCGCCCGATGTGCCAGAAGCAGAAGTGACCGAGGAATCACCAAGCGGGAATGAGGCTACAGCTACTCACACAGATATTATGGATA
Organism: Chloroflexota bacterium; assembly: GCA_020628815.1. Taxonomy (GTDB): domain Bacteria; phylum Chloroflexota; class Anaerolineae; order Promineifilales; family Promineifilaceae; genus WTJY01. Next base: position 8,268 of record JAHDEN010000010.1, read on the forward strand.
ATGAAAAAGAGGCCTCAGAAATGGCTGAGCACGAAAATGATCAACCTATTGTAGGAAACTCAACACCAGATGAAGATGTTGATATTCTTTCTATGCTGGATCTTGATCTAACTGAAGAAAAATTTGCATCCGAGCCTCCACGTCAAATTTCTGAAGATCAAATTCAACCGACTGATTGGATTAATGAGCTGGTTCCTTCAACCGACGAGCTACCCACCATGGCAGATATGCTCCCAGAGCCCACAGCACCCAATGCACCTGAAGAGTTAGATGGTGTTGCGATGCCTAGCAGCGTCATGGATCTATTGTTTGGTGATAGTGACTCGGCTGAAAGTTCTGCGGATGATAAGACTACCCCCGAGCCACCTACCGTTCCAAATATGGAAATCCGTGCTCAAGAGGAAATAGAGATAGCTGAGAACAATGCAGTTTCACAAGCTAAAGTCGATACCGCCCCACTCACAGCTAGCCCGGCCGAACCGATTGAACCTGTCATGGCGGACAGCCCAGTAGACAGCTCAATTGAACAAGCAGCACTGGCCGCAGACCCATCAGCAGAGTTAGACAATGCTGACGGTTGGTTATCTGATGCTTTGACCGACATCGATGTCGATGACTCAGGCAACGATTTATTTGAGCAACCAGAGTTAAACCAAGAAGAATTACCAGATTGGATGGACTTTGATTCAGACCAAGAAATTCAAGCTGAGTCAAGCCCTGCCGAACAATCTGCAGACAACGAAGATCAGCCTTTGGCGTTTTTAGACACCGAAGAAGACGAAGACGCATTGGACTGGCTCACTGATGATTCTGCTACAAAAAATGTAAGCCAAGTAGAACTGCCTGAGCAAATCAGCGATGTTGCTCAAGAAATGCCTTCTGCTAGCCAAAATGGCACACGTGATTTATCTGCATCTGCCTTTTTAGAACAGGCAAATGAGCTAAGTGACGATCCGGCCGGACTTGAAGATGGCGGTGCGGTTCAAGCCAATCTACCCAATTGGATTAAGCAAATGGCCCCAGATTCTGAACAAGAGTCACTGGGCATTGCTCCTGAAATCGAACCTGACAACAGCCAAATGGATGACGATGCACTGTCCGCCATTTTGGAAGATATCGGGGATGATTCGAACAGCAGCGTAGCATCAGCGGACATTCAGCCTCCGGCCGCTCTTGAAAGCGAATTAGCGATTGAGCTTCCAGAACCAGTTGAAGAGATGGAAATCCCATCAGCTGCAGTTGAACAGATCGATGAACCAGAGTTTTCTCCGATGTTTAGCGAAGACTCAGCTATCATTTCGAATGAGATTGCTGATGCAGAAGATGAAATTCTTGATTTTGTCCCTGTTGATGAACCAGATGATGAAGATTTAATCCGTGATGCAATCACAGCGATTGAATCTGAAATCCAAGAAATCAAAGAGACAACGCCAGCGCAGACCGATCTTGTTGTTGAGGCTGATATGCCTGAACCAACATCTACGAAAGATTTGCCCGATTGGCTACAGAGTCCTCAAACTTCTCCGTTAAACCCTGAAGATCTTGGGTTTATTGAAGCAAAAATCGAGGAAGCGAAAGCGATTTCGGCCGATCAGATCACTGAAAACACGGCCGAAGAAATCGACAGTATCATTGCTGAGAATGTGGCCGAAGAACCAGAGGTTCCCTCGATCATTAGCGAAATCACTCAAGCACCGGCCGATGCCAGTGACCAACTGGCCCAGTTTGACTGGGGAGACGTTGAAAGTGTTTTTGACGGCCCAGCAGATACCCCGCCCGCAGATACCCCAGTTGATCTTGAGGTTCCTTCGATTGAAATGCCTGAAGCCCCAGAAATAACCGAAGAACTAGAAGATCCAGTAGAAGCGGCCGCGTTTGATTGGCTTCAAGATAGTGCGCCACCCAGCTTTGACGAGCCACAAGAAATTAACACGGCTGATTTTGCCGATCTTAATTTAGAACCGCTCGAAAACATCAGCATTGGCACACCACATGACCATGATGTCGAGAATACATTACCTCAGGTCGAAGCTGAGCTACCATCGTCTCTATCTGAAGTTGATTCAGCTTTTGGGATTGATGCAGAATTACCAGCTCAACCCGATTTACCTAAAATTGAAGATATTCTCGGTACCGAAGAAATTATCCCTGAGATGAACGCTGATTTCTCGATTGACGCAGAAGCTCCAGCTCTAGAAAGCAGCATGGAAGAGCTAAGTACAGATTTACTTGGCCAAGAAGCGAATCAAGGGCTGCAAGGTCTCATTGAGGATGAAGCTTCCGCCATCGACCAAACAAACGAATTCAAATCATTTGCAGGTCTTAACGGTGTGGGGACCGACGAGCTAACGACAGATCCTCTTCAGCCTGACAGCTTTGAACCGCTCAAAGAGTTTCAGGATGAATCAGATGTCTTTGCAACAGTTCGGGACCAGCCCCCTGTTGAAAATAGCTTCTCTCCAGAATCGCTCACTCCATTTGAAACTGGTCCAATTTCGATTCCTGACCAAGAGCAAGCCAATAATTTCTCACTTGATTCTGAAAATCAAAGCGCAGATGATTTCTTTAGCGCTTTAGCAGAAGAAAACAGCTCAACCGAGATGCCATCTTGGGCGAGTGAGTTAACTGAAACACCTCAGGCTCCTGAGGCTGATTTAAATCAACCTGTTTCAGACTCTAACCCTCTGGCTGGGATCGATGATGTTGTTGGTATTGCGCCATCAATTTCGAATCAGGTCTCTGAAATCCAGAATTTACACGCACCACAGATGATGGAGCCAATTGCCCATCGTAAACGGGCGCGCATGGCGGCCCAAGCGGCCGGCACTGTGCCAATGACCGATCCAACCCAGCCGGTAGTTGTTCCAAAAGAACGGCAAAAGTATCAACCTCGCTTTAATGCGACTCAGTTTGATGGCCGGCCGAGTGTAGACAAAAAGAAACGGAACCGACAGGTCGGGTTCTTAGTTGTTGCGGGTGTCTTGACACTTGCAGTGCTAATCGCCGTTTCAGTTCCGTTTGTCATTAGATTATTCAACTAATCTGCACAAGGTTAGTTTCTAACAACAAAAAAGCCCCGTTTGGACTCATCCAGACGGGGCTTTTTTTATTTGTGTTCGGCCGCCTTCACAAGACAGCCTGCTGTATAGCAATTTTTTAGGAACTATTCTAAGTTTATATTATTGGGGCAGTGGCTCTGGAATTTCTGAATCGGAAGGCTCTTCATCTTCGTCTGTAGGCTCGTCACTCTGCATTTCGGTCTTCAAATTCTCTGACTCATCAGCCAAAGTTCCCAGAACACCATTTACAAATCTTGGAGCACTATCTGATCCGTAAGTCTTAGCAAGTTCAACCGCTTCGTTGATCGCAACCTTGACCGGCGTCTCACCATCAATCAAAAATTCGTAGATCGCAATGCGTAAAATATTTCGATCGATAATCGCCATCTGGTCTAAAGGCCATTCTGGAGCATAACGAGAAATGATAGAGTCCATTTTCGCTTGATAATCGATGATGCCACCGATCAAAACTCTGGCGAATTCGGCCGCCACGGTTTCCATCTCTTGCTCAGACAATCGCCGGGCCAAAGTTGGTAGTGCTGCATGTCCCGCAAGGTCATATTCGTAAAGGACTTCTAATGCAAGCCTTCGTGCTCTTCTTCGAGTTCTCATAGTTCAGTTCCTAACTTGTTTCAGAGTTCGTATTAATCAGTCCAGAGATTTACGCGGTTTCGCTTTTAAAAGAGACGTTTTCAACATGAACATCAACTGCTTCAATATTCGCACCCACAATTTGATCTACAGCATCAACAACAGCAACTTGAATAGCTCTTGCAGATTCGACCATATTTGAATTCTCTTGTAATGTGACGTGTACGTCGATTTTGAGACCGCCTTCAGATGACTGAAGAGTAACTCCTTCTCTTCCTTGCCCTCGGCGGAAAATGCTTGTAGATGGGGAGGTCAATGATGCAACATCAGCCACACTCAGTGTCGCTTCTCGCACCACGGTCATCATGACTTCAGGCGCAACGATGATCTGACCATAATTTGTTGAGTTGTTAGTGTTCACTAGCATAGGATAACACAAAAAAGGGTACTAATATCCCTATAATTAACGATTTGAGACCAATGTACTATTAACAAACAAGTAAAATGGCGTGAAATTATCCAAACCAAAAAAAATTATACAATTACTGTGCAATCTTTGCACACTACATTGCAATCCCGCCGTCTACGCGAAGGGTTTCGCCGGTGATAAAAGCCGCATGATCGGAGGCAAGAAAAGTAACCGCATGTGCGATTTCTTCCGGCTTTCCCATCCGGCCAAGCGGCGTGCTTTCCGTAATCCACTTAACCCGGTCCTCGTCTAAAACTGAGGTTAGGTCGGTTGGAATAAAACCAGGAGCGATGCAATTAACCGTAATCGCTCGCCCACCTAATTCTTTTGCTAATGCTTTGCTAAAGCCGATCATACCGGCTTTTGAAGCTGAATAATTTGATTGACCAGGTAGCCCGATCAAGCCAGAGACAGAACTGATGTTGATAATCCGGCCGCCATTTTTCTTCCGAATCATCGGCCGAGCAACCGCTTTTGTCATGTTAAAGGCGCTCTTTAGGTTAATGTCCATGACATCGTCCCATTGAGCCTCTTTCATTGTCATTAACAGCGTGTCTTTGGTGGTACCTGCATTGTTTACCAAAATATCGACTTGCCCATAAGCTTCGATTGCTGCTTTGCCCAACGCTTGTGCTTGATCAAAATCGCTAACGTCAGCTTGGACAGCAATCGCTTCGCTTCCCAAAGCATTGATCGCAGCAACTGTTTCATTTGCGGCATCTGCATTGCTGTTGTAGTTCACAACAATTTTCGCCCCATTTTTTGCCAGATCTTCAGATATGGCCCGGCCGATTCCCCGAGACCCACCTGTTACAATTGCAACCTTTCCTTCCAACAACATGTTCCTGTTCCTCTACCTTTATTCAGGTTTTGTCCAATTTTTGCTAATTATCTAGCCAAACTGTTTACGTGCAACTTTACGATCAATGCGCTTCATAAGTTTTTGTAAAACGTCGCCAGAGCCAACTTCATACATTTCTGTAATCCCTTGGCCAGCCAAATATTGCATCGATTCGGTCCAGCGCACTGACCCTGTTAGCTGAGCATTCAATTCTGCCCGAATCTGTTCTGAGCTGGTTAGCGGTGCCGCAGTTGTATTGCCTATGACTGGAACCGAAGGGGCATTGATTGTAATTTTGTCTAAAGCTGCAGAAAATTCGGCCGAAGCTGATGCCATCAAAGGAGAATGGGCCGCGATGGTAATTGTCAAAGGAACAACTTTTCTAGCTCCCATCTCTTGCATCACTTCACCCGTACGTGCCACTGCGTCTGAATCTCCAGAGACCACAATTTGTCCGGGACAATTATCGTTTGCCAATTGAACCCGTTGACCGGTATCAGCGGCCGCTTTTTCGCAAGCTTCTGTAACTTGGGCTGCATCTAATCCCAATACAGCCGCCATACCACCAGGGGCTTTTTCGCCAGCGGCTTTCATCAACTCACCACGTTGGCGCACAAGTCGCAAGCCATCTTCAAATGAGATGGCACCAGCCGCGGCTAACGCGCTGAGTTCGCCCAAGCTATGCCCGGCCATAAAATCTGCGGCCGGATACGCATCGCCAGCCTCTTCCATCGCTTTTAAAACAGCCATGCTGGTAACATACAAAGCGGGCTGTTGGTTTACCGTATCAGTCAATTGATCTTCGGGGCCGTTAAAACACAGGTCCTGAATAGAAAAGCCGAGGATTTCATCAGCCTGCACAAATATGTCGCGTGCGGCCGAGCTGCTTTCACAAGCTGCTTGCCCCATGCCCACACTGTGTGACCCTTGTCCTGGAAAAAGATATGCGATCATAATTTTTTATGGCAAAAAAAAAGACTGGAGTCCGGATAATGTCATCCGGTGCCAGTCTTCATCAAAACAGACGAAGCGAGTTACTACGCTTCGTCGAGACCTAACATTTTACGACCTTTTTTAGTCGTAACTGCACGGCGCAGGCGATGAGGGATCATCAAGTCATCTGCATCGGCACATGAAAATAATTGTGTTTTACGCAAGCTGTCGTGTGTACGACGACGGTCACGACGTGCTTTAGAAATTTTTCTCTTGGGTAATGCACCCATAATACTATCCTCTCTAATAACCCAGTTTTGGCTGGTGGAAATAAGTCAAAGTTTTGGTTATGCCGTTTAAATAGTATACGGCACAGCGACTTGGAATTATAGCTTTTCAGCACCCCGTGTCAAGATGCCTTTGCAGGTTATATACATGACAATAGAATTAGATGGGTAAAGGGTAATTTTACCCCTTAAAACAGCATCTGTTGATTTGTAAGAGATAAAAGAGTTAGCCAGTAAAGGGGCGACTCACTTTATAGTATTAGCAACAAACTCACCTATTTCGGAGACACCATGTTTTCTTTATTTGGAAATTCACAAGATCCGGTCGTACGTTCGGCCGAAGATCAACAAAAAGTTGATGCTCAAACTGCAAAATTAAGCTTATATCATTTTGAAGCTTGTCCGTTCTGCCGACGCGTTCGCGATCATATATCACAGCTGAGCCTAAACATTGAGTTTAGGGACAAGCGTTTGGATGAAAAACATCGCCTAGCATTGCTTGAAGGTGGTGGAAGTGAACAAGTTCCGGCGCTTCGCATTGAAAAAGATGATGGCACCGTACAGTGGATGTATGAGTCTAGTGACATCAACCAATATTTATCAGCCCAGTTTGGATAGATAAAACTTTAAGACCCGTCAGAGATAGAAAACCTGACGGGTCTCATCTTTATAAAAGTTCAACCCTACTCAATCGTGACCTGCATTAGATAGCCTGTATCACCCCCAACAGATGAAAGCACAATCGAATAATCACCATCGGCCGGAAGTTCTCCTTGCCACATGGGTTGATCGGCCGTTACCGTGCCGATATTCGAGCCGTCAGGTGCCGTGACCACAAACACCACATCGCTATTTGGGGAAAAGACGCTGATTGTCATCGATTGGCCCGCAGCGGCACCCAACAGATAGTCGGCCGAAGAGCCTGCATCCAACACCCCTTCAACGTCACCAGAAATTGCGCCGGGAGCAAACTGAATGCGAGTTGGCTCAGCCGCATCTGTTTGTTTGACCAAAGTTGTCCCCACCGGATGAACCTTAAACGTCATGCCAGCCCCACGGCCGCTAACTTCTGGATGGTAAAACTGCTCAGCCTGTGGCGGGATGACGTTGAACTCTCCCGGCGTGGCGGCCCTTGCCAGATAAACATACTCATACGTCCCTTTCGGCAAATATCTTGAAGACAGCTCAATCTTTTCGTCGCGCCGTTGCACATGTTGGAAATACCACCAGCCGTAACCGCGGGTGTAGTAGTTATAGTAACGAGGTGTGCGATCTGTTCTGGAACCACCCTGCTCTTGATTGATGGGGTCGTTCTGCACCGAAGTTTCAAGCGTCGTGTCGATCGGTTCTAATCCGGCCGGGAGCCAGTCAGCGATACCCACATAATGCAATGCGCTCGGCGCCACAATGCTCAAGCGCACCATCACTGTGTCGCCAACCACCGCCTCGGTAATCGGCTCCGTTGGATTATCAGGGTGATAATAGCTGCGGCTGATCACAATCCCATCGTCCCGGGGTTGCACCTGATCCACCGGCAAAAACATCTTCATATACGTGGTGTAGTACAGATTCCCTTCGCCGTCTGACCGGCCGATGGCAAGTCGATTCAGTTCATTCCGATCTAGCTCAGACACATCGCGCACAATCTCAGTTGTTTCACGGACATCTTGCGGGGTGACATTGCCTTCCCCGACCAACTCACCATTCAGTGCCACTTCAAACAGATAATCAGGGTTCAGTTCACCCGTCTCCACCATCCAATCGGTCAGCGCCATAATGGTCCAAGCGGTTTCTTGTGTTCCGCTCCAACGGCCGCTTTCACGATGGTTCATGAGCCAACGCACACTATTTGCCGCCAGCCGGTTTTCTGGGTCGATGTGGGCCAACGTCCCCATCACAATCGCCGTCGTCCGTGTGTCGGTGTTCCAATTGTAGTAGTCATATCCAGTCTCTTCTTCCCAATGGGTGCCGGTTGCCGAAACCGTCGCATGAGAGGTGAAATCTGCAATCAGGGTGTCTAAACGAGGGTCATCTGGGTCAGTTAGATGGATGGCGCGGGCCAAGTAGCCCAGCGCATACAAATCGATATCTTCGCGGGTCTCAAACAGGGTTTCAACCATGTTCGGGTTGGGTTGCCCACCCTTGGTTAAAACATAAAGAACAAACGCCTGCCGATTGAACTTCGGCCGTGCGGTCAACCCATCCGCCCGGCTGTGTTTGTTGCGCAAATAGCTCAGCCCTTGCGAGATCACATCTTCGCGCACCTCATAGCCAGCTTCCTGCGCTTCTATTAAAGAGAGCACCACATAGGCGGCAACCAACGTCGTTGTTTCGCTGCGTGGATTATCCCACCAAGCCCAGCCACCGTTTGGCCGCTGCCGTGCATAAATCTTTTGCAACGCCACATTGACCTGTGTTTCCAGCTGTTGCTCCAAAGCCGGATCACTTGTGCCGGTTTTCTTGAGCGCTTGGGTCGTTAACACATTGGGCAAAAACTTAGAAACAACCTGCTCGGTGCATTCATATTCGTAGTGGCGCAAATAGTCTAAACCGGTGGTCATGGCGGCCGCCAGCGATGGTGAGAGTTCAACTGTCACTTCTCCCTGAGTCGGCACATAATCGCTGTCAGCATAAACGGGCAAGGCCAAGGATTCGACAGCCACACCTCCGTTTAACAGCTCGCCTGACGTTCCAACCGTTTCAGGGACTTCGTATTTGTAGACCGGTATCCCTTGATTTTCTAGCGTCCCCAACGTCGGCCGAGACGCATCGCTAAAGCCACCACCGTTGGCCGTAAACACCAAATCTACCCGACTGGTGTCTAGGGCGATGGCGTCCCATGTCACAAACGCTTGCCCTTCGGCGGGGATATTCACCGCCCGAGGAGAGCCATCTACCAAATCAAGACCGGTGGCTTGAATTTCTATTCGCGCTCCGATCTGGGAGTCGGTTGTGTTTCGCACGACGGTCCCCACGCTAACCCGATCTCCCACCACAAAAAAGCGAGGGGTTTGCGGGCTAACCAACAGCGGCCGAGTACTGACAATGTCGTTGGTCGCCTGCCCGACTTTGGTGTCGACCGTAATCGCCCGCACGTCCATGCGCCACGTCGTCAGGTTATCGGGCAGTGTCACAGTCGCCGTCGCTTTACCGTTTGCATCTGTATTTATCACGGCCGACCAATAGGCGGTATCTTTAAATATTTCACGGATCGATGTGACCCCTTCAGCCCCAAAACCGCCGCCACCCCCTTTGGCCTTCTCTTCAACTTCCGCATTGTAGCTATCCATCTCTTTGGTTAACAGCAATGCGGTCGCCACGCTCAAACTCTGTTCAGAGTAAAAGAAGTCGAGCATTGTCGGAATCTGCTCTTTCTTGAGCGACAAAACGGCCAAGTCAACCAGCGCCAGCGACAGCTCCGCCTCAACCGTGGAGCCGTTGGCATCAGTGACAGTAATGTCGTATCGCACGCTGTCACGCGGTCCAACTTTAGCCCTGTCCGGAACGATGGTGATGTCCAGTTCTTGCTGCTCACGGTCAACGGTAAACTGGGCGTACCCTACTTTAAAATCTGGATGATTGCTAAACTCATCGACCCCTTTCATCACCATGACCGACACATAGACATTGGGGGCCATTTCGGCCGTAATCGGTAGCTCGTAAATCGTGCTATTGCTGGTTAGCGCCACCACTTCGCTCTCGTATATCGCCCCACGCTCTACCGTAATCAGTGCGTACGACAATCCCTGAAACGGAGATGCGATCAGCATTTTGGCCGTATCACCTGGGGTGTATTGTTCTGCGTCTGGAATCAGCTCAAAGCTGTGATCGTTGATCCGGCGCCACGGCACATAGCTACCGCTCGACACCCAGAAAAAGGTGGAGGTGGTAATCTGTTTCCCGTTGGCATCGGTTGTACGGGCATATGCTCGGTATGTCCCCCCTTTTTGCGGGATGAATTCAGCCAAGCCTCGGCCGTTTTCGTCCATCGTCACCCCATTAATTTCAGCAATCGGTTCTTCCTCAACGGTTGATTTCCAAATCAGCCCGCCGTTTCCATCATCTTCCTGCACACTAAACCAATTTCGCTTGACTACCTCGATATCGACGGTTGAGCCCGGCTGCGGCTGGCTATCAAGATCAACCACAACCAAATCAAGCCCCATCGGCTCATCGACCTTGCCCACATATTGAGCCGATTTGATTCCGGCATATTGCGATCCGGGATGCACTGTGTAGGTGCTGCGGCCGGCCACGACGTTACCGGCCAAGTCATACACAACGGTTTCCAGCGTCATGCGGCGGGTGCCGGTTTCGCTTTCAAGCTCGGCCGGTAGCTGTAGCACAAACTCGCCCGAACTGTTCGTTGTCCCCTTGCCACTTGCGATAACGCTGCCTCGGTTATAGTCGTTGTAGGGATCAAAATAAAAACGGCGATCCCGTTCAGACGTGCTAAAGCTGTATCTTTTTAGATTAGGATCGCTCGGTTCAAAGCTGGTATTTTGCGCCGTCAGGCTCCAATCCAACGCGCTATTAGAAACACCGCCGCCAGAGAAGAATTCAGCTTTGATTTCGGCCGAAACTTCTCCCCCATCCACAAAATTTTCCCCATTGGTTTCAACATCTACCTGAAAAGTTGGTTTGCGGTATTCTGCAACGGTAAACGTGCCTGACCCCATCCAAAATGCCCCAATGCTATTGGGAACATTGTTGTAGCTGACTTGGATCGAATAATCACCTAAAACCGCTTCTTCATCTAATTCAAGCTCAAACTCAAAGCTCCCCATCGGATTAATCACAACATCGCCAGAATAAACTTCCCCCTCGAAATTATAAATCTCAAGAATGGCATCTTCTAATTCTGGGAGAGAGTAATCCAGGTCGTTGTCTCGTCGCACAATCCCTTTGAGAAACACCGTTTGCCCCGGCCGGTACAGCGGCCGGTCTGTATAAACATACGCAGTGAAATCATCAACTTGGCTGTTACGGAAGTTAGCCCGGATCCCAAAATCCCACGGCGAAACCCCCTCGCTCCAATTTGTGATCGCCGCACCGGTATAGGTTTCATTATCGACGATGGCATAGTATTCAGCCTGCCAGCCCACATCAATCTTTAAATCGGTCATATGGGCGATGCCATCTTCGTTGGTGATCGCTTGGCTAACCGCAGAGAACTCTTTGTTGTACAAAATGACTTCTTCCCCTGCGACCGGCGCACCGGTGGCCAAATCGGTCATCCAAACAAACGCTTCGTTAGACGTATGCTTGAGCACCAAATTGGCGTTGGCGATAATTACCGGCCGGGCATCGTCGTGCAACACCCCTCTTGAATCAATTTGATTCGAGTTGAGTGTGACATAGTAAAAGCCGGGCGGGTACATATTCCCATTTTCATCGGTTAGCTCCTGCCGATCATAGTTTGTCTGGTTGGTTCCCGGCTCGCCGCTGCCCCCCACACTCTTTTTGAGCCTGTCGCTTGAAGAATTGTAATCACGCGTGTTGTAGTTTTTTATAATTCTAAAAAAGCTTTGGAAGTTGCGCATTTCGCGCACCTCAAATTCATAGTCGGTCAAATTGACGTGGCGCACGTAGCTGGCCGGATTGCCGTTGTACCGGTACAGGGCAAATGGATAGTTCATTTCCAAGCCCATCGTCGGTTCGCGGTCGGCCGTCGTAAAGCTAAACGTCCGCCCCTCCGCTATCACGTTGCCATACGGGTCTCCAATCCCTGGCAAAACGGTAACGGTGTAAGTTGTGGCTGGTGAAAGCCCCCAAAAGCTTAAAGCATCGCGCCATGAATTGTATTGGCCGTTGGGGTCACCCGTGATCGGTGGATCGATCAGCACTTTTCCATCGAGTGAAGCCCGGTCAAGCTCCGTATTAAAATAAATGCTAAATCCGCTCGAAAATCTTGATTGTGTTTTGCCATCGGCCGGTTCTGTGCTCAAAATTTTGGGCAGATTAGGAGTAAGCAGGCGCAGGCTACGCCCTTGGCGCAGTTGCCCCCCTGCGGCCGACACAGCGCTATTTGACAAGGTCAGGTCATATGTCGCACCAAAATCAAGCTGCTGGGTGGGGGTGATGGTCAAAACGGTGCTGATATCGTTCCAGCTGTGTTCAAATTCCGCTAGCTCGTCTGTGGCAACCTGCCGAAACGTTAGCGCATTAACCGTGCCAGCATGGTCCATCGGCTGGCTAAAGGTGTAGCGCACCGACTGTTGGGGTGGAAAATTGTCGTACCGATCACCCACATACTGAGTCCGGCCGGGCAATGTTACATTTGCCAGCGTGGGGGCGGTTACGCTAAAGCTCCAGCTAAAATCTTCGGCCAGCTGCGCACCCGAGGCGCTTATGCTGTTTACCGTGTCCGATTGCACCGTGACTTTATATGTTTCTCGGCCGATCAACGGCACGCTCGGCCGCCAAATATACACCGACGTATTGACCCACTCACCGGTGCCGGTTGCGGCCGGTTCTAACGTGATGGGCGATGGCAGTGTGTCGCGGGTCTCAGCATTCACCAGAGGAACAACAGGGCGACTAAAAATCACCGTGACCGCACTGTCTGACCCCACATCGGTCGAATTATCGGCCGGAGATACAGACCCCACTTCTAAATCACCAATCGTAAACAGATCGAGAGAGACCGCTTCGGTCAAGGTGAGTCCGGTTGTGGCAGCCGCAGATTCGTCGAGAATAATGCTGTATTGGCTACCCGTTGTCAGCACCTGCTCCGGCGTAAAACGTAAAACACGGGGTTGAGTCCATTCAAAGCTACCTGAAATCGTCCCCCCACCCCCGTCTACAAATTTAAAGGCCTCTTCTGTCGTTTGGGGATTCATCGGCTGATCAAAATAAAGTTCAACCGGTTCGCTCAAACCTAACGTGTCGGTTCCGGCCGGGTGTCGCCCGATGAGCCGAGGAGGTGGATCTCCAAACGAATCGCTATTGACCCCCAATAAAATCGACTCAGCCGGTTCATCCGTTGGAGTCGGTTCGCTCGTTTCTTCGGCCGGCGTAGTCGGGCTAGCAGGGATGGCGGTCGCCGGTTCAGACGTGTTGGTTGGTGTTTCAGTTTCAACCACGGCCGTCTCGTCGCTGTCGGCCGTAGGGGCCACCGTCGGCAAGTCAGCGTCACCACCCTGCGGCGCATTAAAGCCGCAGCCGATCACAAGTTGAGTCAATAAAAATATTGTTAGTAGGATGCAGGTGTTTGAAAACTTTTTCATCTCGAATCTCTCGCTTAGGAACGTGTTTTAATAGCGACTCCGGCCAAATCACTGTTCCTGCCCAACTGAAGATTCAATCTCAGTGATTTGAACTTCAGTCCTTAAAGGTCCTCTGATTCTTATTCAGGTCTGCTGAATCAGATAGATATTACTGTACAAATCTTTTAAATAGGAGACTGATCGGAAAATATACGGCTAACGTACGTTAAAACTACACCTGAGTGCCTGAAATAATCTCCAGATTAATTTATCCTTTGAAAATCACCCAACTCAGACCAGCGATACCAGAGAAGATCGCCGCAAATGGTACTATCGGGGGGTGAAAACTTTTGGGGATATATGTGATTCTTCTTTGCAAATCACATCTTAACGAGCATGTATTGCAAACAGGACGGGACACTTTTTCATGACACTAACAATTGATGGGCAAAACCGATCTTTAGAGCAGGTGCTTAACCAGCTTCGGCAAAATATTTCGCAGTCGGTGGTTATTTCACCGCAAAAACTGAACCTACTGCTGGCCGCGATGCTGGCGAAGGGGCATGTTTTGCTAGAAGATGTACCCGGCTTAGGCAAAACGATGTTGGCGAAATCACTGGCGTGGTCGATCACCGGCCAGTTTAAACGGATCCAATGTACACCCGATCTGCTTCCGGCCGATGTAACCGGCGGGTCGATTTATGATCAGCGAGAGCAACGGTTTGAGTTTATGCCCGGCCCGGTGTTTGGCAACGTGGTGCTTGTCGATGAAATCAATCGAGCGTCACCACGCACCCAATCGAGCCTGCTAGAAAGCATGGCGGAAAGCCAAGTAACGGCCGAGGGGCAGACGTATGATCTGCCCGATCCTTTCTTAATTATCGCCACCCAAAACCCGGTAGAGATGGCAGGCACATTCCCGCTGCCGGAAGCCCAAATGGACCGTTTTCTTATCTCGATTAGCATGGGCTACCCCTCGTTTGAAGATGAGGTTTCGATTTTAGAGAACGAAGCAGATGGAGACCCACTCGACAAAATTAGCCCGATTATTTCAACAGAAGATATTGTGGCGTTGCAGGCCAAAGTCCAGCAGATTGAAGTGGTACGGCCGGTGCAGGAATACATGATTCGCATTGTTCAGGCGACCCGCACCCATGAAGATGTGCTGTTGGGGATTAGTCCGCGCGGGGCGGTTGCGCTGCAGAAAATTTGCCAAGCGTTGGCCTTTTTAGACACACGTACGTTTGTGACACCCGATGATGTCAAAACGGCCGTAGGGGCTGTGTTTACCCATCGATTGGTTACCCGCAATCGGGGTCAACAGGCGGCCAACGGGGTTTTGGCAGATATTTTGCAGTCGGTTCCGGTGCCACTTTAAACACCCTAAATAATCTGTAAAGTATATAAACTGCACTTTTTGCAATAACGTCATACCTGCGTAGGCAGGTATCCAGCGCTAAGTATCGCACAAGGTTCCCACCTTCGTGGGAATGACGGTTTCATAGAAAACACTGAATTGTGTTTGAAACGATGTGCTTCATCTGTTAACTAAAAAGTTTCAACTTTTATGCCAACTAAACGATTTACACGCCTGAGCATCCTTGCGCTTGTTTTATACATATTCGCCAACCAAACCCAGGTTGGGTGGCTGTATGTGATCATGAGTTTGCTGGTCGGGGTTATTTTTATCAGCTGGCGCTTGAACAGACGGGCGATCCACTCACTTTCGGCCGTGCGCGAAATCGATTACCGCGATAGCTACACCGAGGGGGAAACGCTTGAAATTTCGCTCGGGATCGACACATCCAGCCCGATTGCAGGGCGACAACTGCGCTTAGACGAGCTGTGCCCCGTTGCTGATCCACAGGGGGATCATTTTTTGCAACAATGGTATTTACCCCACATCCCCACCGTCGCTCCTCAAGCGGCCCCAGATCATTCAGAAGCACCATCAGCCGTTGAACTAAATTACACCGTAGAGCTATACAAACGGGGGCTGTTTGAATTTCCGGCCGTTGAAATCACATCCCGTTTTCCCTTTGGCATTTTTCAGCGCAGCAACTATTCTGAAAAAATGGTAGCCGATTCAGGTTTGCGCATCTTGGTCTATCCCGAAGTGCGGCCGTTGAGCCGCCTGCCCCTGCTCGATCAGCAGCCAACCGCCCAAATGATCCGGCCGCACGCGGGCAATGGGAACGAGTTTTTAGCCCTGCGCCAATATCGGTATGGGGATTCTCCCCGCCACATTCACTGGCGCAGCGTGGCCCGTACCGGCCGCTTGATCAGCAAAGAGTTCGCCGATGAATCGCTGCCCGGCATGGCGCTGGTTTTGCAACGGCAAACGGCCGAGCGTGACCCTGCTGCTGACGATAGGGAATACGGTCAATCAAAACAGACACCGTTTGAAACAGGAGTCAAAATCGCCGCATCTCTTGGTGACTATGCGATCAGACGCGGCCACGCGGTTACCCTGATTGATGAAGAGGCGCCACGCGGGGCGGTATCGGCCGACATGCTGTTGCAATATTTGGCCCGTGTCGATCAAACCAGCGAGCTGAGCTTCGCCGAGCAAATCGGCCGGATCCAGCAGAACACCATCGCCGCGGTGCTTCCCCATCCCACCCGCCAAGCGCTAGACGACCTAGTTGCGCTAAAACTGAGAGGGCATGACATTTTGGCCCTGCTGCTTGACACAGCCTCTTTTCCAGACGCAGATGCTGACGCAGTTGGCACGCCAGGTGTGCAACAGCTCGAAGCGGCCGGAATTGAAACCCACATCATTCAACACGGAGATGATTGGACCAAAATAATAGAAGAGGGCGCATGGAAAAATTAATCGCTTGGTATAAAAATCGAAATGCTGCCCCGGCCGAAACATCTGAAGAGCTGCGCCGCTGGTTGTTTTGGGGGATGGCGGTCAGCATGTTGGGGGTGGGGCTGACGGCCGGAATAACCATGTGGCCGTTTGCGGCCGTCGCCTTGGCCGGGCTGTGGTTTGGCCACCGGTATGCGAGCCAACATTCCGAAGATCCAAATCCAAAAGTCAAACGGCGCGTGTTCTTTTTATTGCACGTCGCCTTCTTCTATATGCTGGTGGGGATCGGGGTGGGTCTGCCGTACCCACAGGCACAAATGGCGATGTTCGGCATGGCGCTGATCAGTTGGGAAATGCTGAGCCGAAACAATATGTACACCGGCTGGCTGTTTGTGCTGGCCAATCTGCATGTAACAGCCACACTTAGCCGGGGCTTTTTATTTTTCGCCCCTCTATTAATCGTTGCTGGCTGTTTTTTGATATTTATGTGGACGGTTGAACGGCTCGATGCTTTGGCCGATGGCTACAAACCTGTCCCGTCTCCTCGTCCTGCTCCGGCCGATACCAACGGTGCAGGCGGCCCAGCAGCCTGGCGTTGGGCCATCCGTTTTGGTGGGATGGCCTTCGCCATTGCGGTCGTTGTCTTCTTTTTAATCCCTCGCTTTGCAGGGGCACCCATCGTTCCCCCATTCACCTTACGCATCCCGATGCAGGGGGGGCCGCAGGGGCAAATCATCAATCCGGCTGTCCCACTGGTGCAGGTAGAGGGGGTAAGCCAAGGGACAAGCGAATACTATCACGGGTTTGATAGCCGCCTTGATCTCAGCTATCGGGGAGGGCTCAGCACCGCCACCATGATGTACGTACGTAGTCCGGCCAGCAGCTATTGGCGCAGCCACGCGTATGATTTTTACGACGGCCGAACATGGGTGCAGTCAGGGGGGGATGAGGTTGAAATCATCAACCGGCAACCTGGTACTGTCAGCTTTGAACTGACCCAAGATCCACCGGCCGGGCAAGATTTTGTGCAAACCTTTTTTATCGCCAACAACCTGCCCAACATCGCTTTTACCGGCGGAACCCCAGTTGAACTGTTTATTCCGGCCGAGCAAATCGCTATCGACAGCACCGGCGGCATTCGGCTGGCAGAAACCCTAGACAAAGGGCTGACCTATTCAGTCCGTTCAATCATCCCCACCTACGAACCCGATCTTTTACGGTTAACCGGCACCGATTACCCGCTAGAAATCCGGGCCAAATATTTCCAGCTGCCCGACACCGTTACCCAGCGCACGGTTGACTTAGCGGCCGAGCTAGTAGCCCCGCACGACAGCGCATATGATCGGGTCAAAGCGATTGAGGCCCATCTGCTGGTCAGCTACCCCTACGACTATTTTCCACCCCCGCAAAAGCCAAACACCGACTCGGTCGATCAGTTTTTGTTTATTGATCAGACCGGCTATTGCGAACATTATGTCAGCTCTATGGTTGTCATGCTGCGTTCTCAGGGGATTCCGGCCCGGCTGGTGTCCGGCTTTGGCTCCGGCCGGTACGACATCATCAACAATCTGTATCAGGTGCGTGCACTCGACGCCCACTCTTGGGTCGAGGTCTATTTTCCCGGCTATGGCTGGGTTCCGTTTGAGCCAACTCCCGGCTGGGACGGCACGCCGCATATCACTGAATTTAATCAGTCCTTGTTCTCAAGCGTGGCTGGAGCCTTAAACTTGCCCACTATTCCGTTTGGCACCGTGGCATCGGCCGTGGCAACCGCATTATCTGTGGTGATGGCTCCGCTCATGGCTATCGCTGTGCTGGTAGGGCTGGGCTTTGCACTCCGCTGGCTGTGGCGCCGCGTTCAAGCGGGCCGGGCAAATCGTCCACCAGCCTATTCGACACTTGCCGGAGCAGACGGGCAAAACCGCAGCAAAATTCTGCGCACCTATCGCAGGCAACAGCGGCGACATAATGCCCCTCGCCAACCAGAGCAAACGGCCCAAAATCATGCAGGGGTCTACACACGGTTTGAGCAACTGGCTAATTTGGTAGACATCGCAGCCTATCGGCCGGAACCACCCACGGCCGCCGAGGTTGAGCAGGCTCAAGACATTTAATAACAAAAAGAGCTGATCCTCAAAATTGAAAATCAGCTCTTTGTTACTTCACTTCATCGCCCGTTCAGCAATTTACGTTTATTCAAAACTCTACATCAACGGCCGTTTGTACCTTAATTATTTGGCTCAACAAACGAACCAAGAACTTGAATAAAGAAGCTTATCGGTTCTTCTCGATCCTGACGGAAGGTGTGTAAAGGAATCTCAGTTCCGGGTGGTAATCGCTTTTCAATCGGATCATGAAAAACGACTTGATAATCAACCTGCCCTTCTACGTAATAAACACTCGGTCGAGCATCTTCCACATACACACAGTCACCAGCACCATTATCACAATTGATACCACGTCCGCCGGTTGTTTGGAATACGATCGGTGTTAAATCTAGATCATCATAGTCATAAAATGCTCGCTGTGCTGCGGGCATCCCAGAAATATCTAGATCATCCTGTTTACTAGCGCATTTTCCGCCAAACAGGTTAATCCAATCGCGGCAATCAGAATATGAATCTTCAAAATACCGCACTATCGGGCTAGACGAAGCATCATGCGCAGAGTTGGTTTCGATTGGCGACCCAGCCAAATTAGTTGATGTGGGTAGAGGCCACGTCAGACCGGCCGCAGAACGAGACATTTCAGTCACGCTGATCGTTGTATGGGATTGAATCGCAATCGTCCCTTCAATATAGTCTGTCGGCTCATCGCAACCGGTATAAGTGAGATCGGCATTACACCAACGGGTGCGTAATATGGGGGGACCACTAAGAGTTTCTATACTTGCGCCATAGTAAACGGGTAGCTGGATGGGTGCCGCCAAACGGCCGCCAATCTCGATATCTCTATCGATCACAACAGAGCTGCTTGGTGTAAGCGCGTTTGAAAACCTTGCATAGATGTATGGTTTAACGTCTTCTGTGCCGACCCATTCTTTAATCACTTTAATGTCGTAATCAACGCGATCATTAGTGGGGTCAAGGTCAACCGCTTCATGTTCAATCCGAGCGTATCCTTGGATCGAATTGGGGCCATAGTTTCCAGGAATCCGACCTGTGAACTCAATAACCTCTTCTCGGCCACCATTTGCCAACCCAACGCTATTACAGGTTGCCACGTTAAAGGCATCGATAGAGCAAGACCAACTACCGATATCGGCCGTCGCTACATCATCCATGTCTCGAGGAAGTTGCACGGTCAGGGTCATGCTACGAGCCGCTTGTGGCCCATTGTTCTGCACAAACGTACGCACCTCAATGTTATGCGACAATTCCCAATCACCTCGATACGTACGATCTCCACTATTAAAGTTTATGTCGTTAACGCCGGGCACATTTGGCACAAATTCCATCGTGGGCTCTAGATCAGTTCGGCAGTCAATCGTAATGGCATAGTCTTCAATTTCTCCCCAACCTGCATATCCGGTGGGCAAGTGGGTTCCTTCTTCCGATAGGCGGAAGCGGGCAAACGTACGGCCGCAGGCTGCGTTAGAAGGCACTGAAAAGGAGAGTCCATTTAGATTTTGACTTCCGCTACGCTGAGGGATGGTTTGTCTGATGACTCGTTCACTTTCTTCAAAGTTTCGATTCCCATCAAAATCAATCCACGCATCAAAATAACCGGTAGGTAATTCATCGTTATACAACTGAGCATTTAATGTATATGTACCACCGGGATAAAACACAATCCCCGTATCATAGAAAGCATCTTCCGTAAAATTCCACGTAATCCCACCTTCATCATCAATCCCAGAGGTGTCGTCTGCATCAGCTTGATTTACCGAAGCAAATGCAGCAGATTCTTCATCTGGATTATCAGAAGGAGACCCGATCCAAAACGAGATTTCACTCGCGATCGAGTTTGTCGCATCACCGTAAGCATTAGGGGCATCGCCACGGTCGTAGCTGTCTCTTGGGATAATAATTTCAGCAACAGGGCACGAAGCACCATCATTTTGCGATGTTACTTCAGAATTACTGACATAAAATGCGCGTGGTGAACCGGTATCGTAGTTAATGATTTGATACAAACCACCGCCATTACTTGATACGTAAAGATCATCCGTATCAAAGACATAGGCGGCACCATATGCGCCACCACCATTCAAGCCGGGCACAGTGGTTTCTGTCACTCTTGCAGGATTACTGGAAGGGTCAACGGTGAATAATTTGTTGGCCCGTGTTCCATAAAACTTTCCATTGATAAAGCCCCAATCCACAATGCTGATAGATCGGTCAAGAGGTTGACGCTCAACAATGCCGGACGAGAGATCAATTTTGTAAATATTTGATCCCTTCAAGATCCATAGCCTGTTATTAACAACGTCTGCAGTCACAGAATCAGGGATATAAGTCCGGGGTGAAATATGGTAAAAAACATCCCCATTTGAGTCGATTTTAACAATATCCTTTTCACTAACAGACACACCATTTACGTCGGTTGTGTTTTGTCGCGCAAGTGCGTAGATAAAATTGTCATCGAGGTTATACCCCATCGCATTAATACGATTGAAACCGGAATAATCGCCTACTGGTGTGTATGTTCCGGAACGAAAATCTAGCTTGCGCAGCTGCCCTGAAATAACTTGGTACAAAACACCTTCGCACGAAAATGGAGCGGCCGTAGCTGCTGGAGTTAGGTGCGAGTTATTTGCAGAAACTGATGATGTTCCCAAATTATTAAAACTTAGAATGAAGGTTCCTACTATGCTAATTACTAAGATTGCTAAACGTTTATAAAAATTCATTTTTTGCATTTTTGCTAGTTTCATGGAGCTGAAATTTAATTTACCCGTTAGAATCTAGCTAACCTGTTTCCAGGCGTACTGCGCATCAATCCTATTAATTTGAAACAGAAAAGATGTAGTTATGGTCGCGAACAAGGCAGGTGCAATAGATTTGATTATTATTGCTTGTTGAATGGCTGCATAAGTCATTCCCTGCGATACACAACTCAAAGGTGAGTCGGTTCCTAGACATATTGATGATCCTAGTTTCAAATGTTCTAGTACTTAAATACTAAGCCATAAATCCTTCTACGCTTCTTGCGGAATGATGTAGTACGTGAAAAAGTGCCAAAGAATGTGAGTTTGTTGAATGGTTCGGCCGTTTTTCAATTTAAGCTCACCTCGAGTAGATTATTTTGCAGTCGCCCATTGCAATTCGATACCAAAAGCTCCCAAAAACGTCTCGATAAAGACCAGAATGTTCCTAATATTTTCAGACTAAATAAAAAAGCCCCCAATATGTTTGAACCATATTGGGGGCTAGCTAAAAAGCTTAATTCTGGCTTGGCCGGTTCTCTAATCGAGTGAGCCAATAATGGACATCAAAATTCGTGTCACCGGTTAAGTACCGCCACATCCGAACCCGATTGACGATCTCTAAACGGCCGGTTGCATATTCGAGCCAAGGCTGCTGTTTGGCTAAAATATTCTGGATGTCATCTGCATCCCCCTGCCCAGCAAAGATTTCGTGGTGAGCCGCATAATCTGGCTCGAGATCAGACGTATCCCATAGGCGTACTTGTGGCTCGGCCGGATTGAGCCGCACCTTAAACATATAGCGTCGCTGATCCGTTCTGTTTTGACGGCCGCAGTGCCAAATGCCGTGGTGCAACACCAAAATTGAACCGGCCGGACAAACCATCGGCACCTGTCCCACCATATTTTGATAGCCTGCAATGTCCATCTCGTTTACCCGCCGATAATGACTGCCGGGCAACACCAGCGTGCCCCCCATTTCAAGCGGGACCTCATGCGGGAAGTACATAATTTGAATGTCAAAATCTTCCCAACGTGTATCGATAATCGAGTCGGCATGTAGCCCTTGAGCTTTCCCTTCCATCGGTTCACGCACATGCACCGCATCATGATCAAAGAGCGGGTCCTCACCAATCAGACTCTGAATCAGCCCCTGAATTTCAGGCAGATCTAACATGCGGCGAATGGCTGACCCAGCGTAGCATTGGCTAAGCGGCGTGCCGGCCGGAGCACCTTTAATTGGCCCCGCATCGATTTCAGCCATGACCGCTTGGTTAATTTCGGCCGGAACAAGCCCATCAAACCGCAAATAGCCATCCGCCACAAAATGGGCCATTTGGCGAGAATTGAGCAAAAAATCTTTGGATAGCGTTGTCATCAGTTACCTCCACTAAGCGGAAACGATTTTTTCAAACACAAACTGATACTTCATAAACGAAGTTGTATATTCCTCACCCGGATATGGGGGAATGAGAGTTGGAAATTGGATCACCCGCCAACCATCTTGCAGGGCGTCTAGGCCGCTTTGATAAGGTGGCTCCAAACTATCACCGGTTGTGTGTGCTTCTCGGCCGGTTCCATCATATATGGCCCAGCCGCGTACCTCACTGTCTAACGCTGATGAGGCTAAATACAAAACTAGAACTTGTTGATATTGACCTGTTTCCATGCCAATAGTTTATTTCTAATTTTTGAATATCGCCAAATTAAATGAGGTTCGCAGCCGGATTTAAAATCCTCTAGTTTTTGAATGCTTCTAAAGCAAAGTCATCAAACCTCGCTTCAAAACCTGTGTCAATTGGTAGCGTGATAAATCCAACTCGATGCGGATTGGTTTGAGCTTCCCCACGGATATAGGTTGAGGAAAATGACACTTCTGATCCGGTACTATCGATAATTTGATAAGTCGTCGTTCCAAAGTTGCGAATCACTTTAAATTGATAGGTATCGGTGCCTAACATCGGCAGGTTACGTCGCTCATCTAGAATCTGCAAACGTCCTTCTGAATTGACATCGATCAGCCAAGCCACACCATAATCAGGAAAAATCAGAAGACCTTTGAAGTAGGTAAAGTCGTCGTTGAGTTCAACAATCACCCCGTATCCACCTTCCTCAGAAAAAGTCTTCCGCCCTTTCACCGTATAGTTGTATTCATAAGCTGGGAAGCTTGGTGTTACCAGACCAAAAAAGTCTGCATTCCGGCTGTTAATCATGTATTCCCCATCAGAATAGGTGTAGATGGTATTTTCCCCAAAGAAAGTGGGCCAACCTGAAGTAGGGTCGCTAAAGTCATCATAGACACTTCGATACGCAATAAAACTTGAGAACAGATTCGGCAGGTAAACTTGGGAGATTTGTCCATTGTGATAGAAAATCGCACCACCAGACACAATGTCCGGCCAGTTATCACCATTCAAGTCTTCAACAAAAAACCAATCGTCTGACTGCATTCTATTAGGGTTTCTATCTTCTCGATTTACAACGTTTCCATCATCATCTAAAAAGAAAAATGATAGTTGATTTGCCGGATAGAAATCTCCATTCAAGGTGATTAAATCTGACACACCATCTTGGTTGATATCCCCCATTGCCATTGCCCGAACACTCTTATCTGTTCCCTCAATGGTATATGGGTCTGCAAATTCATGATCTTCTTGCTGGATCCAAACCAAAATTTGCGATGGCTGTCCATAATAGAAAACATCGAGCAAAATATCATCCAAGCCGTCATGATTAATATCCAGTTGCTCTACTCTCGTGTTTGAAAAAGCTTCGCCCAGTTCGTAATCAATAAGATGCGTGTTGGTAAATACCCCGTTCACATATTGGTCAATAGCAATTTTAACTGTTATTTCTTGAAGTTTTTCTGGCTCTGGTGGTGTCACTATATCTTCCCAACTATAAATCAACCCTTTTGGCTTGGTAGGGTCTAGTTGGATTGTGTCTTGCGAACTTAAAACACCTTCAACTATAACAGAGGAACCTTCAACTTCAGCCGCATATCCACCAGCACCATCGCTCAACAAATAGGTCCAAGTTGCGCCATATTCACCGGACAACCTTATAATGTCATCATACCCATCCCCATTTAAATCCAAAGCATGGAACATTCTTAAAGACCCTGAATCATTATATTCATTTTTGGTAAATGGCAGATCTTGAAAATCAAATGTGCCTTGATCGTTCTGAAGAACGAATTGGTACCCAATAATAATCGGATCATTGATTATATAGACGATGTCCATCAAATCATCTCCATTAAAGTCACCAACAGTCCACGGGTTGTTAATTGTAGCGCCTGCTTGAGTCCCGGTTGAAAAGCTACCATCTGGTTGTTGGTAATAAACGATCAAATTCCCTTCTCGCTCTATAGCTAAGTCGATCAACCCATCATTATTAAAGTCAGCCGTCGCCATTGGAGAATCTATAGCCTCTCGATTCGGCTCGAGAATAAAAGGTAGGTTAAAATAGTAAAGCGAAGTTGATGCTTGCATCGCCTCATCTTGGAACCGGTCCACAGACTCCTTGACTGCATTTGAATCGCCAGAAACGGTCAAATCGAGATCTGAAATTTTGATTTGCTCTAAGTCGTATCGAATTGACTGAATCCCCTCAGGGAACTTCTCTAGGTCTTCCTGTGCAATTATTGGTTGTAGTGCTGACAACGAAATAAGCAGGAGAAATCCAGCTAACATTATACAAAATAAGGTCATTCGTTTGTTTGTCATAAATTGATAGTCTCTTGAATGTTTAAATAGGTTTATTGAACTTGGCTCAGCAAAGACTCACTCTTGCTGATCTGCCTCTGACCATATAAATGGATTACGCAAAATTAAAACAGAAATAATGTGAAATGACAATTTAAGGATGGTTTGAATCCCCCTCTCGGCTCTGTTATACTTCTCGACCCTATCAGTAACTTAATTTTTGAATGATCACGTGCGGCTGTCGGGCAAAACCAGCAGTCGCATTTTTTATGCCTAAAATTTGGTTCTGAAAAAAGGTTTTTAGTCAGACCTGTTACTAGGAGATAATAGCATGAAATATAATGGACCTAAGGTCAAACTTTCGCGCCGTTTGGGAGTACCACTCACCAATAAAGCAGCGAAAATCATGGAGAAAAAGCCGTATCCACCAGGACAACATGGACCGGCAAAACAATTCCGTCGCGGCCGTCAATCTGCGTATGAGCGTCAATTGCTTGAAAAGCAACGGATGCGCGCGCAATACAACATCCACGAACGGCAAATGGTTAACTACTACAAAAAAGCTGTTGGCAAAGCGGGTAACACCGTTGACAACTTGGTACAGCTTTTAGAGACACGTTTAGACGCAATGGTTTATCGTGGTGGTCTTGCACCAACCATCTTCGCCGCTCGTCAATACGTATCACACGGCCATATCACTGTAAACGGCAAACGGGTTAACATCGCTTCTTATAACGTAAGCGTTGGAGACATTGTTGCTGTTCGCCAGAAAAGCCAAAAAATGAACATCTTTATTGAAGCAGCTGAGAGCGCGTATCACGCACCAGACTACATCAAAACCAATAAAGATCAGCTTCAGTTCTCTTTGGACTATCTTCCAAAACGACACGAAGTGCCTATCGTCTGTGAAGTTCCACAGGTGATTGAGTATTACTCACGCTAAAATTAGACTTTCTGATTTCATAGCAGGGTGGCTGGGTTAAGCTCAGCCTTAAAGATGCCCCCTTAAACCAACAATCTGACTAAAATTAAAGCCCTCGCACTTGCGGGGGCTTTTTTATTGCCACCTAACCTATTAAGTTCTCTCAATGCGGCTTGAAGGCATCGACAACCAAATTTTGACGCGCAGGATGAGAAGCTAACCGGCCGATTGACAATATACATCACCAAGTGACAAGTTTTGCCATTGCCGATTAAAAAACATCCTTATAAAATGCGTAGCATACTTTTTTTGATGTTTAGCCCCTGACTCTCCATCATGCCTAACTAAAGATTAAATGAAAACAGCTTAGTTTTTAGACCTAAACATCAAGGGAACCCACTTCAAACAGCGGGCATCTTTGCCAATAACCTACACAAATTTAGGAGACAAACCATGGAACACGATGATTCAGAATTGCCAGAAGATTTTGAAGATTTTTCGCATCTATCTGACGAAAGCGAGTTAGATTTTTTAGCGAAAGAAATGCTCAAACCAAATGTTAGAGTCATTAAAGACATCGCAAAGGAAGATAAACAAGCTGAAGACACGTTAGCCATTATCGATGATTCGATGTCATCGATGAAAATTTTTGATAAGCTGGCCCAAATCAATCAGCTAGTTGACCACAGCATCGTGGCGGAGCTGATTAAGCTGGGCAAATCGGTGGTTCACATGCGGATGAAAGGGCATTCGTCCCTCACATCTGCCCACCCTAGCAAACTGCAAAAAACTTGGGATGAGCTGAAAAAGAAAAACAAGTTGAAAACGTATGTCGGAACAGGGTGGGTGTTTGGCAGTGAGCGCAAAGTTATCATCACCAACAACCATGTTTTGCCTCTAAAAGATGCGGCCGCCACCGCCACACTTCATTTTGATTATTTAACCGACTTCCGAACCGGCAAAAAATCGACCCGAAAACTGATGCGTTTGGCACCAGAAAAACTATTCTTTACCAGCCCGGTGCAGAGTAAAGGAGGGCTAGACTTTACCGTTGTTGCCCTTGAAGAAGTCGCCGATGAAGAATATGGATTTTTAGAATATGAAGGGGATCACACGGCTAAAGATGCCACCCGCATTTATGTCCCCCAACATCCACGCGGCCGGACAAAAACCTACGTTTTCCACAACAACTTTAAAGTTAACCAGTCTGACGATTACTTGACCTACACCAGCGACACAGAAGGTGGCAGCTCTGGATCACCGCTGTTTGATGAAAAATTGCGCTTGATCGGGCTGCATCACGTTGGGAATTATCGCGACAATCCTGAAGGAAGTTGGGCGCGCATGAACACCAATCTGGGTAGCCGCATCGAGGTTGTTCTGCGAGATTTAGCCGACCAGCTGATTGATGCAGATTGGACCGAAGATCAGATCAAAGAGTGGTTTGGTGACGGCTCTGTTTTAAAGATGTTTAACGATTAAATTCGATAGGGGTCGGGATGATAAATAGACACGCTCAATTAGTGAAAGTAGTGTATCTACCTATCATCCCTGTCCTAAACGGTACCTTATGACAGCATGGACGTGGATGATCTACGTGGCAACACATAGCAATGTTGCTGGGTGGGGCGAAAAAAGTATTCAAAATATTAAAGCCGCAGAGCTGGGTGACAGCGTGCAGGTTGTAATTCAGCAAACAACGCCGGAAGGGACCAAGCGGTTGCATGTTAAAAACGGCGAAACGGCCGAAAGCGACATGGGTAACGAGGTCGATTCTGGTGATGCAGACACCCTCATCGACTTTGCAAAATGGGGGAAAGAAGTCGCACCGGCCGACAAATATGCCCTTGTCCTTTGGAGCCACGGGTCTGGCTGGGAACCAGGTGAAATTCAAGGGATCAAGCTGCAAAAAACGGTAGCCGAGCCGGTCACGGTTGAAGAGCTGAGCGAACGCAGTGCCGCAGACGGCCGCTACAACATCTTTTTCACCCCCTCGATGCGGGAAATAATTGAGCAAGAAGATTCGTTTGAGCGGGACATAGCCTTCGACAACGGCACCGGTCACTCGCTTGATACGGTTGAGCTGGGCAAAGGGCTGAAGCGGATCAAACGATCATTAAAACAGCCGGTTGACCTGTTGGGGATGAACGCCTGCCTGATGGCAACGGTTGAGCTTGTTTATCAGGTGAAGGGAAGCGCAAATGTCTATGTCGCATCGGAAGAATTAATGCCGGCCGAAAGTTGGCCCTACACTGAAATTTTGACCAAGCTAGGGAAAAAACCGAGCATGGGCTCAGTTGAGTTAGGCAAGCTGATTGTTGACGAGTACACCGAATTCTTTAAAAACTTAGACGTTGACCTAACCGAACGCGGCATAGATGGGGCCACATTGACTGCGGTCAAAATCGATGGGATCGAGCAATTGGCAACCGCCACAACGGCACTGGCAGATGGCTTAATGGCAGACATGGCGGGTCATTTAAACGCAGTTTGGTCAGCCCATCGCAACACGATCCAATTCCAGAACAACCATCAAAGTTATCATCTGTATGATTTAGGGATGTTTTGTTCAAATTTAGCTCAATCTGAAGAAATATCGGCAGATGTAAAAACGGCGGCTGAATCGGTGGTGGCCATCTTAAACGATGATGCGTTTATTTTGGCTGAAGCCCACACGGCCGCGGCCGACGATGGGATTATGGGGTTAACCACCTATCTGATGCAGCCGGTAGGAAACAACGAATTATCGCAGTTTTATAACCGCACAGAGTATGCACAAGTAACCGGCTGGGATGGCTTTTTACAGGCATATTTTGAGGCGGTTGAAGATGCTGAATAACTAACATTGATTAAAAACAGCTCAGATCAACCGTTTATGGATACAACTGCGAAACTACTTTTTTCGCTCACATTCGCCTTTCTGTTGTTCGCACTATCATTAATTTGGATCATGGAGACTAACTCTTTGGCCTGTCACCGAGGGGTAGATGACGTACATTGTCATCCGAATGGGATCGATCATGGTCACCGAACTCCGATCTTTCCGTTAAATTTGAAAGAACGAATCTAAAACGATGGATTATTTAGACGTTGAATTAGAAGCATATGATCTAAAGGTTTCTCGCGGTAAAAAGCGGGAGAAATGGTGGACGTTTAAAGTGCGTTTATCAGACTCTCCGGCCGGAGAAATGTCAGCCAGCGAAGCGATCGAAGTCAAACTGGAGTATCGCCAGTTATCAAAAAAGATCTACAGTCTTGATTCGCGCCAGTTGAACGGGGATGATCTGATTCCGTTTGGCCAAGAGTTAGCCGACTACCTACTACCTGATCAAAAGTTCAACGAGCGGTCGAGCATCCGATCTTTATTTGAAGACAACCGAAAAAAAGCGGCTGATATGGATGAGATCACAGGCGTTCGGTTGCGGCTAAAGTTGGATCAAAGATTGTCTGCACTCCCTTGGGAATTTCTCTATCTGCCCCCACCGGGTGGAAGAGGCAAAACAGATGGCTTTTTAGCCCTTGACGGCCGAGTTTCGATTGTACGCCATGAAAGTTTAGATGCTTCTAAAACCAAACGGGCACCCAGAGGAGCGATTCAATTATTGGCAGCCTTTGCTTCCCCCGCAGGCGCCGCCCCGTTGGATTTAACCCAAGAAAAAAAGAATTTAGAGCAGGCAACAAAAGGGGTAAGAGGTGTTAAGCCGACAATTTTGATGGATGCTAAGTTTGGCGACATTGAAGAAAACATCCTTGAAAAAAATGTGGGGATCTTCCATTTTGCTGGGCATGGGGAAATTCATGAGCAGATGGGAGCGGCCCCCGGTCAGGTGGTCACAACCGCATCGCTGCTTTTTGATGATAAAGCGATTCCGGCCGAGCAATTGGCCATTAACCTGCGTGACAGCGGGGTGCGTTTGGCCATGCTGGGGGCGTGCAATAGCGGCCGTCGAGCGGGTAAAGCCCGTTGGGCCGGCATCGCATCTATGTTTGTCAAAACCGGAATTCCGGCGGTGGTTGCGAATCAGTTTAAAATCAAAGATGCGACCGCCATAGCCTTTAGCAAGCTGTTTTACAAAGCATTGGTCGCTAGCCTGAGTATTGAAGAAGCGGTGGCGGCCGGGCGTAAAGCGGCCTTTAATGCGGACCCATCCGGCCGAGATTGGGCCGTTCCTGTCATGTATATGCGCAATGCTGAGAGCCAAGTCTTGTTTGGCGGATCAGCCAGCAAAAAGGTGCGCAATAAAATTGCCCTTGAGGTTGGCGAGGTGATCCACAACACAAATTCGGGGGATGGCACTTTTATCACTGGCAATGTCTCGGCCGGTGGCGATGTAGTTCTGGGGGACCAAAGCAGCACAGATTCTGATGACGCCCCATCATCCCACTCGAGTGAAAGAGGAACGCCCGACACACTCTCCGGCCGGCCGACAAATGAGATCAAACAAGAACTCAAAAAACTGCACGATGAATTAAGCGATCTAGCATCGGGCAATGAACTGCGCGAGGCGGTCGCGCAAATAGACATCATTGAAAAAGAATTGGTAACCAAGACAGAGCCAAAGGATGCTGTTTTAGCGGCAGCGATAAACGAGATTAGCAACGTAATCCCCGATGGAAGTGACGCGCTTCTAGCCGCTTTTAATCAACCTGTTTTAAACCAACATCTTGGACCTGATGCCAAGCAGATTCTTGATTGGTTATAAAATCAGTAGAAATAAGACAATTCTCCTATACCCAACCCAAATCGTTTCGGCTATTATTTACCTACTTATGCATGAGCCCTATGCAGTCTCTAGCACAAGCAGTATTATTATAATTATTGTAACCACGGTGTTTTAGCCTTTGCAGCAAGCACCCACGAGGCTTTTCCGAACCAACTGTGAGGTTAGGTTGAGCATAATCCGGGGGATTAAAATTATGAGTGACTATGAATATGGAGATACTCCAGACGGACCGCCAGTATTGGGATATGTTATGGCAGGCGCCATGTTGACGACCATGACACTAATCGGCTCTCTTATTTATTCGATTTTCATGTAAAAAGCTTTAAAAGCCCGGCCGTTTGGTCGGGCTTTTGTTTTTTATTCTGGCAGTTGAGAGCTGTCAAAAAACTCGGGGAGCAGTTGTCTGACCGTTGCATCTTTCACTTCACCCGTTGTCGTGTTTACGATATAGACGGGATAATCATCACCTGCAAATTCAATCATCACCTGCCTGCAAGCCCCACACGGCGTCACCCCATTTTCAGTAGCAACAGCTAACCCTGCAATTTGTTTGCCTCCGGCCGTAACCATGGTGCCTATCGCATTCCGTTCTGCACAAATTGTTAGCCCGTAGCTGGCATTTTCATAGTTCACCCCTTCAAAAATCTCTCCATCTGTGGTGATGAGAGCGGACCCCACCCAAAATTTTGAGTACGGCGCATAGGCTTTCGGCCGGATATTTGTGGCTCTCTCGATCAATGTTTCGCGTATGGTCATAAAATTAAGGGGGCAGGAGGCAAGATGCTATCTTACATCCTGTAGTTCATATCTTTCAATAAATTCAAATGGAGCATACTGCACAATATTGATATGGTCCAAGCGCATCGGCAGGTTAAACACCTTTGCCTTGCGCACAATTTCGACCGTTGGTCCTAAATCAGCTTTAGGCCCTTTCATGGTGATGGTGGTGTGCGGAATCCAACTACCCGGCCGGTAATAAAATCCTGGCTCAAGTTCCGCTTCTGCCAAGCAATTCTGAAAGCTTTGGTATAGGGCCATCAGATCGGCCGTCAGGATTGGGGCCAAGTAGACCACATTTTGCGCCGTTGCGAACTGGGAAATTGAGGTGAAGGTCACGTCAAACGGCTTGGTAGATTGAGCGTACCCGGCCGTGACTTGTTTTAGTTTTTCAAGATTTGTTTTGGGATCAAATGCCGCAAGGGTGATGTGGGGCTCGTTTGGCTGGTCAATAAACTCAGAATGCAGGCCCGCATCAGCTATGGCGACCCCAATCTTGCTAATTTTGGCGGCCGCTTTGGGGGCAAAGCCAAATTCGATTGAATAGCCGTCCATTGGGAAAGGAAAAAGGGAAAAGGGTAAAGGAGAAAAATATTTGCGAGTCGCTTTTATTCGTTCTCCTTCACCCTCTAGCCTTACTTACTTGTAATCGCCTTTGATAAAGCGCATAGCGGTCTCAGCCAATACGGCCGAACCGACCGGCATGGCTGACTCATCAAGATCAAATTCTGGATGGTGCAAGAACTTGTCTTCGCCACCCGGAACCCGCACGCCAACGTTGAACATCGCCCCACGGCTGGCGCGTGACATATAACCAAAGTCTTCGCCACCCATAGATGGGCCACGGCTGATGACGTTATCTTCGCCCACTAAATCAGTAGCGGTTTGACGGATCCAGGCGGCTACTTCAGGATCGTTATAGGTTGCTGGATAGCCACGTTGAACATCAACTTCGCAATCTGCACCCAAGTTCTTAGCGATCTCAAAGGCGTTTTTCACTTCGTTGATAAGCAGTTCACGCACCTCATCATCAAAGCTACGCAGGGTAATGCTGAACTCAACTTCACCCGGAATCACGTTGCTCACCGTTCCGCCAGATATCCGGCCGATGGTGATAACCGCCTGTTTGTTGGGGTCAACTTTCCGGCTGACGATCCCATGAATGGCGGTGATCACAGGGGCGGCCGCAAAGATCGGATCAACAGACAGATGCGGTGCCGCACCGTGTCCACCTTTGCCGATAATCTTAGCTTCGATTGTGTCGGTGTTGGCTAGGATAAAGCCGTCAGAGATGTTAATCACACCCGCATCCATCATGCCTAAAACATGAAGGGCGATCACCGCATCCAGCTCTTCAACCGCTCCATCGCTAATCATAGCGGGCGCACCGCTGATGTTATTCTCGTCTGAGCGTTCTTCTGACGGTTGAAATAATAGGCGAATTTCACCGTCAAACTCTTGGTCTTTTAGTAACATCGCCGCCCCCAAAAGCATGGTGGTGTGCGCATCATGGCCGCAGGCGTGCATTTTGCCAGGCACAGTTGATTTATACGGAACGTCGTTCGCCTCTAAAATCGGCAGCGCATCCATATCTGCTCGGATGCCGATTTTCGGCCCATTACCGTTGCCCAAACGGGCCACGATGCCGGTTTTGCCCACACCGGTTTGGTATTCGACCCCTAATTCGTTGAGGGTTTCAGCTACCAATGCGCCGGTTTTAAATTCTTCAAACCCCAGTTCCGGATTCATATGAATGGTGCGGCGGATGCGGGTTAGTTCGTCTTGTAGTTTTTTGGCTTCTTCTAACATATGAGGTTGCAAGTGGACAAGGTGCAGGATACAAACGTCGTTACCGATTTTCTGAGTTGAAATAAATTCGGTTCACTCTAGATTCAGATATCGGCGTTTTATCCTTTCTCCTTGCCCCTTTATCCTTTTTTACCAGCTTCCTGTTGATTCCATGCTCAGCCAAGGCTCGGCCGGTTCGAGTGATTCCCCATCCTGCAGTAGCTCAAGCGAGATACCATCTGGAGATTTTACAAACGCCATCCGGCCGTCCCGTGGTGGGCGCAAAATCGTAACCCCGTTTTCTTGCAACATAGCACAGGTGTCATAAATATTTTCAACCGCATACGCCAAATGGCCAAAGCTCCGGCCGACGCTATATGCTTCGGTCTCGCCCCAGTTTACGGTCAGCTCCAAAGGTGGATCTCCGGGAGAAGACTCGAGGTAGATTAGGGTAAATTTTCCCGCCTCCGATTCGTAGCGTCGAACCTCTTTAAATCCCAATAAACCACAGAAAAAGTGCATCGCTTTTTCTTCGTCTATAACACGAACCATCTTGTGTAAAAATTTCATACGTTCTCCTTCAAATGGGATGCATATTTGCAAATTGCAAGATGCAACCAATGAGTTGTTATTTTTCTAGTTCTAAACCGATCTCTGCTTTAATGGCAATAATTAAATCTGTAAGCTCTCATCCATATCCATAAAGGTGCCAATATTATCCCCATCCGGCGTTTTCCTCGACCAAATATAACTGATCGCATATCCGGTGATGATGTGCCAAATACCCCACCAGCCTGCGATGATCGCCATGCCGCCCAGACCACCAAAAAAGTTGAAGATCAAAATCAATCCTAACCCTGAATTTTGAATGCCAACCTCTAAAGCAACAGCTCTGCGGTCTGACTCTGGCAATTGAAACAGCGATGCTGAAAAGTAGCCCAGCAGGATGGCGAACGCATTCATCATCAACACGGCGAAAAAGACGATGTCGATTGACGCCATAAAGTTTTCCCAGTTTCCGGCCAAGGCCACAGCCACAAAAGCTAGGAAAAAGATCATCGAAAAAGTTTTCATCGGCCGGACCAATTTATTTGCCAACGGGGTAAAACGATGGCGGATAAACATCCCCACAACTAACGGAATCAGCATCAGGATAAAAATCGTTTGGGCCATTTGCCAAAACGTGACGCTAATTTCAGCTAGGATGGCATCTGCACCGGGAACCATCGCCCCCCAAAAGCCAAAGTTGAACGGGGTCATAAACATGGCGGCGGCGGTCGAAACGGCCGACATACTAACCGACAGCGCCGTGTTCCCTTTGCCCAAATAGGTGAAAAAGTTTGAGATATTGCCGCCCGGGCACGAAGCGACCAAAATCATCCCTAAGCCAACGCTGGGGGCAGGCTGTAACCACAAAACCAGTAGCAGGGTCACCGCAGGCAAGATAAAAAACTGGCACGCCATGCCGATCAAAAACGACATCGGCCGGTCTTTGATACTGCTAAAATCATCGAGGGTCATGTCGAGCGCCACGCCAAACATGACAAATCCTAAAACTAGGTTGAGTATAAACAGAGTAGTCGGGTTAAAATTAAGCGCAATTGCATCAACATTCATTGGGTCCTCCTATTCCAACTTTCAGCAAAAATAGGATAGCTCGGATTTTTAATATCGGCCAATAAAAGACGCCGCCGCTTTGCTTAAACGGCACGTCTTAAAATCAAATTTATGAAACAAACCATCGTACATATAGCCATTGTCGTGAAGGATTACGACGAAGCGATTGACTTTTACGTCAACAAGTTGAATTTCATCCTTGTTGAAGACACCTATCAGCCGGAGCAGGACAAACGCTGGGTTTTGGTGGAGCCCCCCGGCGCAAACGGTCAAGGGACGCAGATTTTGCTGGCCCGAGCATCAAAACCGGAGCAAGAGCCGTTTGTGGGAAATCAAACAGGCGGCCGGGTGTTTTTGTTTTTGAACACAGATGATTTTTGGCGCGACTATGAAGCGATGCAGGCTAAGGGGATTAAGTTTGTTCGTGAACCTAAAGTAGCAGACTATGGCACGGTTGCTGTGTTTGAAGATCTGTACGGCAACCTGTGGGATTTGCTGGAGCTTACAAAGTAGGGAAAGCGTGTTAATTTTTCAAATCTAGTATTGCTAGATCATATTTAAACGCTTAAACTTTTAGGACCAATCAAAGCCTGAGCCAAATAGCAAAACCGATGAAACAATACTGCATTTACTGTGAAAGAAAATCTATGGCTGGCGATTTGTGGTGCCAAGAAAGTTACTGCACGGCCGACAACTTGCCCTACATTCTCGACTATGGGGAATCTGTTGGAGACATGCACATCTCCAAAAATATCGCGGTTCTACGATCATCTGCCATTTATGAAGCGACCCGCAACGATGACGAAAAAATACTCTTAAAGATTGCCCACGACGGGTTTGAAGAAAGACTCAAACGTGAGGCTCGGTTCTTGGAGCATCTACAATCTCAAGAAATTTTTCACCCGATGCTGCCCAAGCTCCAATCAGCCCACGTTCAAGCGACAATTGAAGAGTTTCCCCATGGTAAAACGGTCTTTAGACGGCGTCCCTTAACCTATGCTGTTTTCGATCACGTTGATGGAGATATCATGCGAGAAATGCTGCTGAAGAACCCACAGCCTTGGTATCAGCATTCCGCTTGGATGATCATGGGGTTAACAGATGTGATGGCCCTGTTGCATAACCAAGAGGTGCTGCATTTAGGCCTATGCCCAGAAAGTATCTTGGTGCGCTATGACAGCGAGAACATCCCACGGCCGTTATTAATGGATCTCGGCTCTGTTACACGGCCGGAAGATATTGGGGAAAATTGGAGCAGCCATTATGTTCCCCCTGCCTATATCGCCCCTGAGTTACTTAACTACCCACGGCAACCGTCACGGCAATCTGACATTTATGGATTGGGGCTGATATTTTACGAATTGCTCGCGGGTCGGCCGGCACATGAGTTTCGACTTCGGCGTGACCAGGACATTTTAGATGCCATCCAATCCAATCTGATTTCACCCATTAATCGGCCCGATCTAACAAATGAAGTCCTCGCTATCGTTGATCGCGCCATGTCTCGGGATGCATCCAGCCGCTTTTCTGATTTCTTGACTCTTGGCGAAAAACTAATGGCTGTCTTTCCAAAAGTTCCGGCCGAAAAACCCCCTCGAAAAATCAACTGGAACATAATCGGGCTGATTGCGTTAGTAGTTTTTATAATCCTACTGCTTTTTGCCACAGCCTACTTCTTAGCTGGAAATCAAACCCTATAACTGTTTCTCAATCTTGTGAATCATCATCACCCGGGTCCTGTGTAGGTAACGGCTCTTCGACCGGTGGCGCGGGGTCGTCTTCCGGCTCTTCGGTTGGTGGCGGTGGATCTACCGATTCTTCAGTCGGAGGTGGATCAACTGGCTCTTCTGTCGGTGGCGGCGGTTCTACCGGCACTTCAGTTGGAGGCGGCGGCTCTACCGGTTCTTCTGTTGGAGGCGGCGGCTCTACCGGTTCTTCTGTTGGAGGTGGCGGCTCAACCGGCTCTTCGGTTGGAGGCGGTGGCTCAACCGGCTCTTCGGTTGGAGGCGGTGGCTCTTCCGGCTCTTCTGTCGGTGGCGGTGGTTCAACTGGCTCTTCAGTTGGAGGCGGTGGTTCTACCGGTTCTTCAGTTGGGGGCGGTGGTTCTACCGGTTCTTCAGTTGGGGGCGGCGGCTCAACCGGCTCTTCTGTCGGTGGCGGTGGCTCAACCGGCTCTTCTGTCGGTGGCGGTGGCTCTACCGGCTCTTCTGTCGGTGGTGGTGGCTCTACCGGCTCTTCAGTCGGAGTCGGCGGTTCAACCGGCGCCTCCGTGGCAGTTGGTTCCTCTATCGGAATCGGTGTTGATGTTAACGGGATAGGTGTCGCGACGGGAGTTGGGGTTGCCGCGGGTGGAGGGGATGTGTTGGTTGGAACCGGGGCTGCTGGTTCAGGCGTTGCTGGTGCCTCTGCAGGCGGAACTGGATCATTATTGCCACCTTGTGTACCACCATCAGACCCTGATGAGCCGGAATTACCGCTCGGTTGTTCGGTTGGAACTTCAGGGGTAGGAGATGGGACAAAAATTGTTGCGGTTGGTGTTGGGGTAGGTGGAGGTGGCAGATAAGGAAGTAAGCATGAACGAACATCCTTTGCACCACTCGGGAAGCTCAATAATAACCTTTGGTATGCAACTGCAGCACGCTGTGAAATGGGTGAGAAGACTGGGTCGATTGATAAATCGGCCGGATTTAATAACAGTTGTTGTCCGGTTGGTATTTCAACAGGCTCATTTCGGCCGATCTCGTATTGGCAAATCCCCTCAAAGCAATAGCTGGTAAGTGACTGCTCTGCTTCTGAAAAATCTACCGCCATACATGATCCAGAAACGCCAAATACAACATCATCATCTTGAGTTCTAACCTCAATCTCAGCTCCGCTTTGATACAAGCCAGATTGCAATACGATATCACTTTCAGGAAAAATACTGAGCTCTATTAACCTGCTCACCCGATTAAACTCTAGTTCGCTGCCTTGTTGTGCATAAATGCTGGCATCTTCGTCATCAATCCCTTCGTGATTAATTTGGACTTCAGCCCTCTCATTCGCAGTTACCAATTCATCCTCGTAAAGAGGGATGGCGTCAGGCTGATTCTGGTTCCGATAAAATCCAATTTGCCCTGGCTGTAATGTCGGCCGGGGCGTGCTGGTAGGGATTGGTGTAGCCGTAGGCAATGCGTCTTGCGTG
Source organism: Chloroflexota bacterium (assembly GCA_020628815.1). GTDB lineage: Bacteria > Chloroflexota > Anaerolineae > Promineifilales > Promineifilaceae > WTJY01. Next base: position 46,057 of record JAHDEN010000010.1, read on the forward strand.
GCCTGCAATATGGCAGCCACAGTCTGTGTCGCAATGCTAAAGTTTTGGGCATCAACAGTAGCTTGGTCGGCCGTGGCGACTAAAATGGCCGCACGGGCATCGGCCGTACTCACTTCAGCATTAGCAACTTCGACCCGGGCTTGTTCTTCTTCTAACTGCACCGCTTGTTCGGCCGAACGATTCCTAAAGAAAGAGATCGCTACAAACGATATAACAAGCAACATGGCGATGATACTGCCATAGAACAGACCTGAGCGTAACCGGATTTTTCGGGCTTCATTTTCAACTTTTGCAGAGCGTTCGGGATCGGCCGTTTGCAAAATAGCGGCCGAAACATTGTCGTCTGCATCACGGCCTAAAGCGAAAGAAACCAAGCCACGAGCAGCTCGATTCCCCTCTTGCGTGGTTAAAATTTGGACGATTTCTTCTTCGCGGATAAGCGGGGTCCCGTCGGCTGGAGAATCTTTAATCAGCCCGTCAGAGCAAACCAAAATCGAGTCCCCTTTTTGAAGAGGCAGACCTTTCTTACCGCGCGCCTGCGCAACAAGATACGATTGTTCATCCACTGTTTCGTCAATATGAAATCCGATATCAACGGGTGTTTCTGCATTAATCCCCACCGCCCACATCAACACTTCAGATCTGGGGCTATTGGCGGCCGATTGATGGCTCATTTTCCCCTGTAAAGGGATCACGTTTTTAAACACATGATCCATCGTGAGCTGAGTTAGATTTGTGTTTCGCAATAAATAGACCCGGCTATCCCCAACGTTGGCAACATAGAGCGTTTGGTTATTGTGAATAACAGCGATAGACAGGGTACAACTTGTACCGCGCTCTGATCTAGTCGCGCCAAAAACCTCTCGATTCGCAACGAAAACCGCATTGGTCAGCAGGTCTGCAACCAAAGATTCAGTTCCGCTTTGAAGATATTGGCTAACCGCGTCTATCGCAATCTGAGCCGCCCTTTCCCCACGGTTCTCCCCACCAACGCCATCAGCCACAATAGCGACGGCCAAGTGATCCCCATTGGCTCGGGTTATATTTTGTGCCGTCACGCGATCTTCGTAAAGCTCGCGCGTACCTGTATCGAAATGAAAGCCTGTAATAATGTCTGACATAAATTTTTACGTGTTAATTAAAATCGATCCGAGGGGGCCGAACTGAAATGATTTTTTCTTCTATCGCTTGAATAAGTGCAGGAATATCCGGCCGTTTGGCAGGGTCACTGCGCAGCATTACTTCGAGCAATACATCCATAGACTCATGTACATCCGGCCGGTACTTCCGAATATTTTCCAACTTAATATCCCCACGAATAGCGGTCGTAGATAAGCGCTCCCGCTCTTTTTGGTTGACGAGCTGAATCCCTGTAAGCATCTCAAATAAAATCGCTCCTAGCGACCATACATCTACCTTTGTGGGCTGAATTCCGAACGTTTCCGCAGCCACATCGTTTCGATGCAATGCTTCGATCACTTCGGGTGGCGAATACCCAACAGAAGCGGTTAATTGACGAATTTTTTCAACTTTTGTTGAGCTCCCAAAATCAATGATTATCGGCTGTGGCACCTCGTTTGGTGATGGCTTATGCCGGAACATGATGTTGTCAGGCTTTAGATCACAATGTGCGATACCTGATTTATGCATAAAGTCGACAGTAACCAGCAGCTGATAGAACATCTCGACAACCCAATCTACCGAATAAATCGGCTTGCTTGAGCCACCAAACATCCCTTTTTTAACCTTTGAAAACTCTTTCAGATATTCAGGCAAGCCTCGGCCGGGCAAATATTCCATCGCATAATACCAGGGTGAATCGGTATGAGCTGGCGATTTTGCGACGTAAGCAGCCCCTGTTGTTAAACGCATCGGTATGATACGTACAATACTAGGATGCCTAAGTTGCTGAAGCAGGTTCGCCTCATCTCGCAACAGGTCTTTATATGTATTACTGTTTTCAGTCCCAGTTAATTGGACCTTTATCGCAACTTTACGGGTCGGCCGTTCACTGTCGTAAGCTAAGAAAACCTGCGACATTCCCCCCTGTTTTGACAGGCTCTTTTCTATAGTGTAACCGGCGACGATATCCCCTTTTCTAAAAGACATGCAATTGTTCCTATGCTAGTTTGTTTTGCCAATCATCATCGTCAATATCAGGAATCATTTCGCTGGGCAGCACGTTAGGTGGCAGGTCTATATTTTCAGTTTCATCGTCAGCAAACTCAAGAACCGTCTTATCACGATCTTGAACAGGTTCTGCCAAGACTTGAGGTTTAACCTCAGGTTGGGCCTTTACTTCTTGATTGAAGGTGGGCATGACGGGTGCTTTCATTTGGCTTCCTGAATCTTCTTCAGCTGACCAAGCCGCATCAACGATCTCAAATCTTAGTAATGCCCCTCTACGGAAAAGGTCTCCCAATAAAATTTCATCTCCATGATTTAGTTCCACTGGAACATCTCGCATAAGGATGTTGCTGTTGAGCTTGGTCCCATTATTTGAGCTGTCTGTAATAAAGAACTGGCCTAAATCATTTTGGATTGTGCAGTGCAGGCCGCTAATTGAACATGCCGTATCTTGCTCATAAAGCAAAATGTCGCATTGGGCAGGATCACGGCCGATCGTTGTGTTATTTGAATAGATTTCAACGACTTCACTGATCAAATCGCTCGGCCCTTTTAAAACCTTTAGGGTAGCAAATACCGTCGCTTTACCCCCGGTTGAACCACCCAAGATCGTTTTTGTCCATTCACGAACACCCCCACGGCTATAGGCGTCTCGCGCCACACCAGACCCCAGCTCCGCAATTTTTCGATAAAAATAGATGCCGCCAGCAACCAAAGCCAAAAACATAATCGCTGTCAAAATCCAAGGAAGCAAGGTCGCTATATTCAAATTCCCGGCTGACACGGGAGCTGAAACCGGAGCGGGTTCTGGCTCGGGATCAACTACAAGAGGCTCTTCATCAACAGCGGTTTCAATCAAGGGGGAAACATCGATAATAAATTGAGTTCGATCACTGGTCGCTGAAATGCCAAAATTGTCGGTGGCTCTTACCTGTACTTCGGTCGAGCCGGGGTTATCAAATTGGCTCACATTTAGGGTAAATTGAAGCGTCGTCGGGTCTGGATTATCAATTGTTTCTTCCACGAACCCATCCACGATAAGCTCGGCCGACAACAAATCGCCCGGTTTTAAGGGGTAAGGCCAGCCATCTACCCGAGCCAAAACCGGCGTAAAGTTAGGTTCCAATACCGTTCCGGTTGCATTAGGCACCCGCTCCACTCGCGGCCGAGATTCGATCACCACAGTAGCAGGATCAGGGTTTACCTCAACAGATCCGATCGCTTGCGCCTGATCTAAAGGGACACCGGCTGGTAGCACCGCAATTTCTCGGATTCCTGGTTCAACCAGCTGACTGTCAAAACGGATCGTATAGGTTTGAGACTGGGAATTTAAATCGAGATAAATTTCTTCAAATCTATCGATTAAATTATCATCTTTTGAAGGATTTAGATAAAGCCCCCCGCTTTCTTCTGCCATTAGCTCAAACGGATCAGGAAATTCACCTTTGGGGTTTGCATGGACAACATATATTTGAACCCCACGGTCGCGGGCCAAAGCACCTATTTCACGTGCCAGTTGAATCTGCTGCGTCTGTACCGGCCAGTTAATATTATGAACAAAGTAAATCAAGGCTGACTGGCCAATGTTTCCGGCCGCAGCCGTATCATCCACCAAATCCAAAACATCCCTTAACCCTTTGAATCCCTCCGTACGCCCTTGATCGCTGTTGATAACATCAAAACTGATTTTGCCTAAACCGACAGGAAGCTCGTTTCCGGTACTCGTTGGTTCAATAACAACAACGGTCTGGTCTTTGTTATCAACAAAAATTCTTTCAGTTAAAATTAGTGTATCGGTGCCAGTTGCAAAATACCCCCCCGAAACCAAGCTGCCAAATGAAGATCGAATTTCTGAAACGCCATAGTCTCTACCGGCCGTAGAGAACAAGCCCGACTCGACATGCAAAGCAACCAATTTAGGGACGTCTTGCGACTCCACAATCTCGAATTCTTCAATTCGCTGTCCGTTTTCATACACATCAAACATCGATGGATCAACGGTGGTAGGCACCCTATTATTTTCGTCGAGCAAACGTATATTGGTTCGAATTTCAGGGAATCCTGCTTCTACATCAATGACTGAAATGTTGAGTAATGCTTGACCAAATGCTTGTTGCGATGAGCCCCCTATAAATAAGGTGGTAAGTGTTAAAACTAACACTACTAGATACCATCTAGTCCTGAGTCTCCGTTTCATTGTTCCCTTCCGTTAAAACTAATTAAATCTTTCAACCAGCTTAAGTATGCAGGTTCATGTTTACGATTAAACTTATTGAAAAATAGTCGTCGGCTCAATTTTGCACAGACTTCTATAAAATTTTATTGATTTTACCTGTTATAAATCGAGTAATCAATTGTAAATGCTATCAAAAAAAGCGATTTCCTGTCTAAGTGTAAATAATCTAGTTTGGACAGTTGGCTCTGGTAACAAAGGCTTCTAGTTAGATTGGTTTTGCCACCTACTTCTCGACAAATATAAGCTGTATTCGGCCGGTGCTCACTTCTATTCGGTCTTCATGATTCAGACGTATCTTTTCATTCACTTTAAGCTTTTTGCCATTTACATACGTCGGATTCCTTTCTTCAAGGCTCACTAAATAATAAGCGCCATCCGCAAAAAGAATTTGAGCATGATTCCGAGAGACACGACGATCATTTGTCAGCCCGGTACAGTCGATTCCGATTAGCTCATTTTTCTTCCCACCAGCCGTTTTCCGGCCGATTATAAATGGTTGCCACCCCACGACCGTTGTTGTTTTATTTTCTTGCACCACAATCTTTCCCGTACACCCAACCGGCAATAGCTGTTTCCCACCGTTTCGTTTCGACGCAGCCCCTGTCACCCAACCAAAAGTCAGGCTATCCCCATTTTGAATGTTAAGTTCTTGGAGCGACTTTTTATCTTCTAACGGCCGATGGCTACCCAGCAAAAACAGCCCATAAGAATCCCCATCTGAATGACTTAAGTCTTGAAACTTGCGTAGAATCTCCCCCTTTAATTCAACAATCGAGAGGTTTCTTAAGGCAGAAATATTTTGAGTTGGTTCATCAAACACATCCAGCTTTAATTTAATATATTCGCTCATGATGTTACCCCTCCTCTTCTTTGATAAGACCTAAAGCTTTAGCCGTGTTTACCAAGTCGATTGGAGCCAGAGCATTAACCATATCATCTGACCAGCCCCCCATAATCTGAAGCTCACGTTTAAGCGCATTCAGATCAATTTCTTCTGGGATCACGTCCTCTCTAGGTTTGGGCTTTGGCTTGGGGGCAGTTGCTCTCGCAACACTCTTTTTGGCTTTTGGGGCCTGAACCGGTTGAGCCACAGCTGAGGCGGTGTCTTCTTCCGGCCGATTGGCTTCAACCAAATTCAACCAGCTTCTATTTGATGCGGGATATTTCTCTAAGATCCGCTCCATCCAATTATCCAAGCTCACTTCTTCACTATCGTCGCCGGTGTAGGGGGATGCAAACTGGATCATTTGGGTCCGACCAGATTTAACGACAAACCCGCGCCCAATCGGCAATTCTGCCGCCGCCAGCGCCCTGGGGACACGGCCGTTTAAATTTTGAACCGCATCGGTCGATTGGATCGCAATCCCAAACCGTGGAGACTTAACCTGACGCCGAATATCATCGCTGCCACGCAAAATGTCCGACGAACCGGCCAAGATCAAATGGAATCCATCGGTCCCTTTACGTCGGGCCAAACGGCCGATCTCTTCAGTCAGCTTGCGCTCCCGCTTCACTGCATCTTCAAACGCATCATAGTTATCAACAATCAAGAAAATTGATTTTGGCCCATTAGACTTACCCAATCCCTCAGCCCCGGCCGAAAGTGCATCACCAAACGGCTGAACTTCATCCTCATCAAACAGAGCCAAACGCACGTGAGGCAGTTGATCCAACTCATAGTTGCCCCCATATTTAAGCAAACGCTGCTGTAAATCGACCAAAATAATCGCTACATCTTCGGGCGGATAGTTGGAGGCCAGCGACAATACCAGCGTACGCAGAAACGTCGTCTTACCAGAGTTAGGTGGGCCAACCACAAAGGCGTGTGGCCCCTGCCGACGCATGTTTAGCAACCAAGGTGACAGACTAAAATCGTCGATTCCCATCGGTGCCACAAGATCAGGTTGTTGACTCACAACCTCTTCTGCACCGGCCAGCAATTTGCCCAGCAAAACCTGATCCGGCATCGATTCGATTGTGTGGGGCAGTTTTTCCGCTTCTATTCCTTGAGCCTCTTCCTGCAACAGTTCTAGAAAATTCCGCAGATTGGTTCCATCATCCATGTCAAGATCATCGTCTAACGGAGGAACCGGCAAAGCCACTTGGAACGCCAACGGCATCCGATTGATCGAGGTTAACCCCCGGCCGGCGATGTCGCCAATAGGTGTTGCACCCCGCCCCACAATGGTTGAGTATTCCATCTCGTCTGAAAGCTTAAGCGTGTACCGCTCGGTCAGCAGGTTAAACAGCTTGCCCCCGGTCGCATTAGGCAGATCGGCGCTGATCAAAAAGTGGATTCCGTATGCGCGGGACTCACGAATAATCGAAATCAACATCGGCACAAGATCTTCAAAGCTTTCTTTCAACTCAGAAAAATTGTCGATCGCCACTAAAATTGCGGGCAAAGTCAGCTTGGGAAAGCGGGTGTTGTAGCTATACAGATTATCTGCACCTGCGGCCGAAATCTGCTTTTTACGTGCCTCTAAAATCGAATCTAGCTTGCGAATCAGCCGTTTAACCCGATCATCTTCATCTGGGGTGACGATGGCGCCCAGATGGGGCAGAACGCCGTTAAAAATATTGAGTTGCCGACCACCAAAATCTAGCAAATAAATATGCAGTTCAGCTGGGGAATGCACAGCCGCTAGTGAAGTCACAACGGTCCGAATAAATGTCGTTTTACCCCAGCCAGATGCCCCAAAGACAATCGCATGCCCCCGTCTAAAATCAATCGTGAGCGGCAAGCTTTCTGAATTGTACGGGTTGTCTACCAGCCCAATCGCTGGGCGCATCGCAATCGTCTCCCAATCAACCCCTTTCCAGCCCCGATCATCGGCCAGCCAGCGGTCAACGGCCGGGTTTAGAGCCATATACACAGATTGGGTCGTCTCACTGTCGCTTTCGGCAGGCTCTGTGGGCAAGCGCATCGCACCTGTCATTTCTGGGTCAAGCCACAACATTTCGGCCGAATTAAAATAGCTCACATCCATCAATGAAGTTAAGTTAATGTTGGATGGCAAAAAATCGGGCCACGGTTTACGCTGGTCTAAAGTCACCTCTTTGGCCAGATCATCCATCATCTGCACCATGACCTCATACACCTTGGGCAACTCATCATCCGACACGGCCGTGGGAGCTTCTTCTGGCATGTCGTGCCAAATCACTTTTTGCTTCTCTTTTTGAACCCGCTGCCCCGCGTAGTCGGCGCCGGTCCAAGCAACTTGGATCAGCTCAATATTTTCGTTACCGATCTGCAAATAGCCTCGGCCGGGAATACCGGTGGGCAAATAAGCAGCATCTGGTCTGCGCAACACCTCTGAACTTTCTTCACGGGTTTCAACCCGTAACGCAATCCGAAACTTGATGTTGGCCCGCATCTGATCTGTAACGCCGGTCGGCCGTTGAGCCGCCAAAATCAAGGTTACACCCAACGCCCGCCCTAAACGGGTAATACTATCAAGTTGCGCTTTGTACTCTGGATTGCCCGCAATCATTTCCGCAAACTCATCAATAAACACAAACAGATGGGGGTATGGCGCCGTCTGGTACGTTTTTTCTTTGATGGTTACGTCTGATCCGTAGGGTGGTTCGTGCAGTGCCCGGTTGCGATAATGGACGATGTGTTTTGAATCGGTCGCTACGTTGATCGCTTGACGACGGTTAAGCTCGGCCGTAATGGCGGCAAACATCCGCTGTACGCCTGATCCGGCCAGATTGGTCACAATGTCTACACAGTGGGGCAAATTACGAAACGGTTCAAACGCCGCCCCACCTTTAAAGTCAACCAGCACAAAGTTCACAATCGACGGATCATAATTGAGAGCCAGCCCGATAATCATCGTCATCAGCAGCTCAGATTTACCGGACCCTGTACTTCCGGCGATCAGCCCATGCACACCGTCAGCGTCGGCCGCAAATTTCAGCGTGCGATAATCGCCACCCGACATCCCACCTAAAGTCACTTTTAACCAATCGCCCAAATCGGGTGTCACACTTTTTTGCCAGTTTTCTATCGTTTTTTCGCGCAGCTCTTCAATCGTGTTTACCTTTAGCATTTCCATCATGCGCACAGCCCCTGGCAGGTCAGCACCATAGCTTTTGCGCACCTGCAACGGTGATAACAGTTGCGAAAATTCAGTTAGCTTTGCCCCATCCAACACCTGATCGGCCCGGCCGATATAGCGGGGAGAATTTACCCCAACCTCGACATATTTAAACGAAACCCGAGTTGAGTTTGAACTGCTGGGATCCGGTTCTTCTAACGCCAGCTCACTCACCTGCACCTCGATAACCGCTTGGCAATTGCTGGGTATTTTTTTAATGTCAGGCACCAAGACAAAAATCGCCCCGCCCAACTGCTTCCCCTGATTCAAAAACATCGAAATGGTTGAATTGGTTTCAACATCGCTTAATACTGAGTTTTCCGGCGGTTCGTTTAAAAGATCAACAACCATGAGCTGCAACGGCAGGGTCATATCTTGGTTGTTTTCTTGATCTTCCATGCGCATTTTGCGCTCATCGAACTCTTTGCGCACACCTTTTAAATAGACGTTGAGCTGATTTCTTTCCGGCTCACCTTCTCGGTCACTATCGGTTTCAAAAACCATGTCGGATCCGTTGCGAATGGCACAATGGGGCAAAGATGTGGCCCAGCGCCATTGATTTCGGCTCGCGTCTAGCCCCACCACTTTCAAACGCGTGTCGGTGGGTGAATGAAAGGTAGTGTAATTCACCAGCATCGCCTGCACAAAGGCATAGATGGCTTGGGAGTGGGTGCCGGTAATGCCGATGGCGTGTCTCGAATCATCTGCTTTCTCTTCTGCATTTGGGTCAACGTTTTTGCTACGCAACGAAATAGTGATGGGAACTTTATCGACATAGGCTGAATCTTCGGCCAACCGTTGGGCGTCTAACATTTGGGGATCGTTGAAGTCCCCTTTGTCATCGGTGGCATATCTAACGGTTGACGGCCGAATCCCAACTCCCAGCCGCACGTCGCCAAAATCACTGTCTGACGATCGCCGCTCCCAAAGCCTGTGTCCAATGTCAGAAACCGCACTCGCATCGGCCGAACTTGCGTTGGCATCACTCGCCAATCGGAACGCCTCAAGCGGATCAGGGTAGTTGTACAGATAAAAACGACGCTGCATATCATGCTGCACGTTCATATCTTTGCGCATCTCAACCAGCTTTTCCGCATAGGCTGCTTGTTTATCATCTTTGGTTTGATTGTCTTTCCAGCGGGTGTAGAAGGCCATCCCAACAGAGGCTACCATTGAAAAGGCCATCGGGATCATAAAAATCAGGGATCGGCCACGCCCAAAAACGGAGATCAGCAGATATCCCACAATTGTAATCATGGGGAGCAGCATCTGAATAATCGGCCGATTTTGAACTTTATCTTCCCCAGGGGGGGCGGGGATTCCCACTTCGTCGTGCGGCAACTCTGGCTGGATGCGAGGCGGCCGGTCGATAAATCTTTGTTGGTCCATAGACTGTTCGTAGTGCTGATAAGATGAATGAATATGCAGGGCTAATAGTATTATAGTTTATCTATAAGTCGGTGGAAACCTCGATAATGGCATAAGGCTATGTATCGTGTGACAGTTTAGAAAAAAATGTAAAGGTCGTCAAACCAAATCGGTAAAATTGATCCAGTAGCAATTTTCTTTCCCGTCCAGATCAATTCGTTATAATCAACCCACAACAGCAACTTTAAACAAACTTGCCCGATACGCTCTTGATGACTCACCCGTCATCACACAACTACCGTGTATTCGGCCTATGATCGTTCTAAACCATATGCAGCGAAATCGATTCATCATACCCCTCATTATTATTATTGTCTTGGGCTTCTTTGCTCCCCGGCCGACCTTTTCACAAACAGGGCCGGAGGTGGTGATCAACTATGTAGACCCCCAAGAACAAGACGATGGGTTAAAGCTCAACATCTTCTTTAACCTGATAAACTCCGAGGGGGTCATTTTATCTGGGAACGATATTGATGAAGCGTCACTCATTCTAGACGATGGGACCAAATACATCCCCCGAGTGACCCAGCCTAGCACACCGATCTTTGTCACCATTGTTCTCGATACCAGTGGCAGTATGGCAGGATCGCTAGAACAGATGAAAAACGGTGCAATCGCCGCCATTCAAAATGCGCCGCCCCAAGCGGTTTTTTCGGTGATCGGGTTTAACGAGGTCGTGACCCCTCTCATCCCCTTTACCAACGATCGCATCGCGGTAGTAAACGCCATCCAATCTGCCCAAAATAGCAATGCAGGCACCTGTTTATACGACGCGATGTATGCGGCCGTGCAAACGTTGCAAAACGAGACTATCAGCCAACCGGAAGCACGTCGAGCCGCCATCTTGTTTACAGACGGCCAAGATGAGCGAACCCAAGGTGCAGGGGACACCTGTAGCACCTTTACGCTCGAACAAGTGTATGAGCTGGCCCTGTCGAACACGCCGGTTCCCATCAACACAATTGGGTTAGAAAGTAACACGGGTAATGTGAATGTGGCAGAGCTTGAGGAAATCGGGACGCGGACCGGCGGACTTTCTATTGCAGGATCAGTCAATCAATTAGACAGCGCATTTGCATTTATCATGAACGGGTTGCGCAATCAGTTTTTAGCCGAAGCACTGGTCTACCCTGAGCAAGGGAATCGCTCTGCAACGCTAAACATTTCGTCTCGGAGCAATGGGCTGGCTACAACCGCCACTAACTTTAATGCCAGCCGCACTTGGGTTCAACAAGATATCGCCGGCATATCTGTCGGGTTAGACGGCGTGAGTTATGACAGCGACGCAGACACCTACAGAATGCAGCTGCTCCTTTCCCGGCCGGAAGAGATTTCTGAGCTAACCGCGTCGATTTGGGACGAAACAACCGGCACCCAGATCGACACGCTCCAATTTTTTGACTTAACCTCGTTCATGTCGCTGCCTTTGCCAACAGATGGGATGAAAGCGGAACAACCCTATACGCTACGAGTCAGCGCCAAATTAAGTGATGGGTCTCGACTACTTAATCTTGATGAAGAGCCTTTCCTAGTTGTCCACTCGATAAAATATGCGCCAGAGATCGACCCGTTGCAATTTTTCATTGAATCGCAAGTGGTAGACGAAGAGCTAAAAACGCTGACATTAAACATCGTGCGCCAAAACGATAGCAAGATAGTCGCCTATGAAGGATGGCTAGAAAACGTAGACACTCGGGTACAGGCGGCCAGCTTTTCAGCTCCGGTTAGCCCCCAAGTGGTTGTCTCATTAGACTCGGTCCCTGAGGGGAGCTATCAGGTTGTGTTACGGGGGTTAGATGAAAGTGGGGACCAGGTGGCGATTACGGCACGGGAGTTTGTGCGTGTTCTTCCCCCACGGCCAGGCTTTTTTGGAAGACTGTTTGGTGGGTTATTCAATAATTTATGGATTGTGGCGCTTATGCTGCTTTCGATTTTTGGGCTGATGGGGTATTTAATGTTCCGCAACCGAGAAAAGAAAAAACTAACCGGCACCCCGTTTTTAAGCGGAAACATCCAACCACCCCCTTCTAAAGCAACCCCTCTCAAGAAAACGACCGTTCACCCGACTCAAAAACCTCTGATTCCCCCCAAAAGATCTGCAAGAGCGGTTAAGAAGCCTAAGCCTTCTCTATTTATCCAAAAATCTGGAACTCTATCCCTCGCTTCTAACGTTATTCAGCTCAATAAATCTCCATTCATCATCGGCCGGAAAGAGAGTGACTTTAACTTTGACCTGCCCACCATATCAAGGCAACATGCTGAATTTACCCACCGTGCAGGTGAAACCTTCATCAAAGATATGGGCAGTAGCAATGGAACCTTTGTTAACGAAAACAAGTTAGAACCCAATGTCCCTTTACAGTTGCGGAATGGAATGGAAATTCGCTTTGGCTCCGAAATTTTAGTAATTTTTGAGAAAGGCTTAAAGTAAGCAAACCTCTCCACTCCTCCAAAACTATCCCAAAAAGCTCGATTTTCCACAAATCAGGCATCCCAAACGCAGACTAATTTCTCCTCAAGTTGTATCCCATTTTCAGCAACTTGCGTCGGATCGTTTCGGGGGATGGAATCTCGGCCGAGCAATACCCTTTGTCATGTACCAAAAGCCTCATGATATTTGCTACAGACATTTTTATAACCTTATCTTTCCAAAATTCAGGATCGTCAAAATAATGCTCCCTGACGATAGATCTCAAATCATCATTTAGCTTGGGCAAAAAATCATCTACTCGCTTTTTCCCCCTCTGGCCGTGGCTCTTGCCTACCTCCCCATTTTCTAGCTCCTGCTTCCCTCGCCTAATTGTTCCTCTATTCCAATTTAATTCTTTTTCCGCCCACCTTTGGCCTCCTTTGCCATAGATGGATACAACGCGTGCCATAAAGATACGCTTCTCTCGACCAGAGAGTTGCTCCGCAGTCTCTTGATATAGTCGAATCATTTCAGGGCTAAGCTCATTCTGCTTTGTCATTTTGGGATAATTTTAATGTGGGATAATAAATTTTTTATGGGACGATTTTTGTGGAATCGCTTGATTTGTTTGAGTTGGCATTTATACTTTTACATATAAACAATTTATTAATCTTTTCTGTGAGGAATTATAGGGAAAGTTAAACAAAACGGAAAGATTATTTTTTTATCAGAGGGGAATACCTTTGTTACAGTAAAAATGAAGTACATGCTGAAACAATTTCAGAGGAACTTAAATACCTATAGATTGGTAGTTTCATAATCGCCTAAAGCACTCAATATCTAAGTTAAATATCTTGCCTTTTATTGTCTCTAACGTAAGCCTTTGCGTTAGTTGATCTCATGTTGCCTTAGCTAATAAAAGGTGTAAACAATTAGCAAGTTAGCGCATCGGCCGTTAACCCAATCGCCAAATTTTAACCATGGTCCAATTAATTCAAGCAAAATACGAGGAACTGACAGCCGTATCTTCCAGCTTTACAGAGCTATCCGGCCGTGTCGAACAGATTTACCAATCCCTGCGTAATAGCAAAAACGATTTGCATGGGGAATGGGAAGGGTTTGGCTGGGATCGGTTTGATTCTGAAATGGAAGAGTCGATTCTGCCAAGTCTTAGCAAACTACAGCAGGCCTTAGAGAATGCGAGCGAATTAACCTCTCGAATTTCAGAACAATTTTTAGACACCGAAATGACGTCGGCCGACATGATTTTGGGGGCTACTGTTAACAACCAATCTCTTGTTCCGTTTGGCAACGGGCTACCATTTGAACCCGGGTTAGGGGCCACGGGCCATTTAGGGTTTCCATATGGCACTCCGCTGGCCCCATCCTCATCTGGCCCTCCTTCACCATGGTACACCTCTGTTTTTGCGGGGCCAAGTGCGCTCCTATCTCCTGGCCCTGTCCCGATTTTAGGCCCCCGGGGTCTAGTTCCTCCAACGCTGAACAGCAATGTGGGGAGCCGTTTTTGGGTGTACTATGGCGGTGGCGGGACTGATACTATTTTTTCTATGCACCCCCACTCCGGTTGGGGGCGGCCGGGTTACAACATTCCTAAACCAAACATTCGTTTAGATTATGGGCATGTCGGTGGTAAACATGCTCCGACTCCTGGCAATTATTTCCACTGGAATCAAAAGGGAGGGATGTATAACCAAGGGGCAGGATCCTATTGGCGGACGTTTTCTGGCCAAGCGATCCCAGACCATACGCTTTTACAATCAGCCCCGTATAACTCTCGCTTTTCAAGCATAACGGGGGCTAAATGGGTGCGTGGTGCATCACGCACATTTGCCGTTACCGGTGCAGCTTTAGACGTTTATGCTGTGGCGACGGCCGATAATAAGGTTGAAGAAGGGGTCCGCCGTGCAACCGCATGGGGTGGCGCATACGCCGGTGCCAAAGGAGGGGCGGCGTTGGGAGCGACGATAGGCACATTTATTGCTCCCGGCCCGGGCACCGCCATTGGGGGTGCTATTGGTGGCTTAGCAGGCGGTATTGGCGGCTATGTGGCTGGCTATGAACTAGGCGATCATATCCATGATTTTGGGTCTAGTGCGGTCGATTGGGGCGCTGACCAGCTTGATAATGCGGGAGAATTTATCGAGGATGTGGGTGGTTTTATCAGCAATCCTATTACATCTATAGGAGGTTGGCTTAGTGGCTAGGTAGTGTGGACATTTCACCTCAACCAAATCATAGTCGCAGCGAATTGTA
>JAHDEN010000172.1 GCA_020628815.1 Chloroflexota bacterium
TTTTCGATCTCTTGCATACGTATGCTAACTTTAGGTCTCCCGAAATCGATTTCGAATTTCGAATTTCTTGCATTCGTATGCAAAAGTTTTGTTATCTTGAAATCCACTCTCGCAAATTGGTTGAAATTTGATTTGGCTGATCAAATGTACTTAAATGACCACAATCTGGGATGATGGACAGTTGACTGTTTGGGATTGCAACTGCCATTTCTCTGTGAATTTGTGGTGGGCACAGCCGGTCTTTTTCACCACACAAAACAAGGGTGGGGCAGCTGATGTTTTTTAAGATCGGGCAACTGTCAGGCCGGTTAATTTGCGCCTTGATTTGATTGGCGAATCCGACCGGCCCGACCTGCTCAGCCATCGAGAAGATTTTGGGATACAGTTCCATGGTTCGGGCAAGGGCTTCGCTATTTTTAGAAATTACCTCTTGAAAACCACCCTGATTTGCGATACGCACCATCTCCTCTTGAGCTTTTTGTTTTTCAGCTGTAACAGGGCGGGGTGTTGTATTCAGTAACCCTAAGTGGGTAATTGAATCTGGATTTTGGCGCCAGACCTCAAAAGCTACGATGCCACCATAAGACAGGCCAGCAACCGCAAAGCGCCCAGGCATTTGCTTGTGAATGGCTTTGGCTAAATCGGGCAGATTGTCATGCTGTGCCGTGTCAAAAATGGTGATGTCAGTGATGTCGGCTAAATCGGCCGCTTGATCTGCCCAAAGGTCGGCCGTGCACAATGTGCCAGGGAGTAAGGCTAATGGGATTTTCGCTATCATGTTTTTGCTTGAGATAAGCGTCTACCCAACTGCTTCTGCATCGCTTTTGAGACCGCTCTTGCCTCTTTGAACTGCTCTAAAGTGACATCCGGCCGATTTAAGACTTCTAGAAAAACCTCTTCACTTTTTAAAAACTCAACACAGCCATCAGCAACCTCATCAGCGATATTGTGCGGTATTTGAGTAATGCCATTTTGATCAGCATGTAGCAGATCATCGGGATAGATAACTAGGCCGCCAATTTCAACAGGGCAGTACAACTCAGTCAGGTGGAAATAGCCATGAGAGCTAATTTCTCCATCTGTAAAAAGTTGAAAATTTCCAAGCCGCTCTACTTGATCGATATCACGCCCGGCACCGTTTGTAATCAACCCCTTCGCCCCAAATGTTTTGTAAGATGAGCACATAATCTCACCAAACATAGCGGCGATTTTCGGTTGGTCTAAATCTTCGATGACGACAATGGGAGGACCCGATAGCTCGTTAAACCGTTCGATTTGCTCTTCGAGCCATGAGTATGATCCACTGTTATTTTGGATCGGTGGATAAGTTGATCTCGCTAAAGCTGTAGCTGCAAAACCAACGATTGGTGGCAAGCTGGGATAATTGCATTTGATGCCGCTATCGCGTACATATCCAGCATGCCTCGGCCGGATTTCAAACAGTTCAATGACGTTGCAAACTGTTGGTGTATCAAATTGGCTAAGCTTTTCTAAAATTTCTTTAGATACCATTTTTCTCTATCCGTTTGGCGGAATTTCAGCATCCATGCGCGCTTGAAGACGCTCAAGTAAATCTTTGTTTACCTCATCAAAATTATCAGGCTTTACCATCATCCCATTTTCATCTGCATAAAAGCCCAAAGCTTTTCCCCCTTCTTCCACATGTTTCGCCCAGTAAGGATCTTTCCCTTCATACACCGCATGTTGGTCCAGAACAACAAACACAACGCCTCCCTCTTTTTCATCTTTGTTGACTTCAAAACTGCGCCAAATTCCTGGTGGCATTGAAATGCAATCCCACGGTCCGAGTTCAGTTGACCCTTCCGGTTCACCGTCCGGATCATTACCCCAGTAAAAGGTCCAGCGTCCTTTTAGGGGCACAAACATTTCAACATAGTCATGGGTGTGATAGGCAGGCCCGTTGCCCGGCTCAGCATAGTGCATCCCGATCTGGAAGGTGTGTGGGGCGTCGAGCATCGGTGAGAAATCTGGGTTTTCACTAGCGCCATCTCCAATCAAGGAATAGTTAAGACGCTGGTGTCCTTTTTGGACACTATCGATAAACATAACCGGTATCGGATTTTTGCGAACTTCAGAAAATCGAAGTACCCGCTTCATCATTTCTTCGTTAGTCACTTTAGGATGTTCCATCTTGCTTTCTCCACAAATGTAAATTTTCAACGATTGTGCATGCGCATGCACGCCTCTAAATTATCCTACCTTAAAAATGATGTCAAATCTAATTTGGCGGTGATTTGTTGCCATCTAATCCTTTAGTTAATTAAGAAAAATGTTTATGGGAGTTCTGCAGGCTGCGTGGTACATTTAAGCTACTATGTCCCAATCAAGATCAACTGCGGAAGATGTTGCCCGACGTGCAGGTGTTGCCCAAAGCACGGTTTCCCGAGTGTTTTCGAATAGCTCACGGATTTCTGAAGCGACCCGCCAAAAGGTTTTGCAGGCGGCCCGAGAGCTTGCTTACCGGCCGAACAATTTTGCGCGCAGCTTGGTCACCAAACAATCGCTGCTCGTAGGTATTGTCATGGAGCGGATCTCCACAGCCTTCTCCCCTTATGTTCTTGAAAAGCTAACATTGAAATTGCAAGAAAGCGGCTACAACGTGCTGCTGTTTAATGTCAGCCAAGCGCTGTCGGCCGATGACTTGCTCCCCTCTGCACTTGATTACCAAGTTGACGCACTGATCACTACATCTTCTGTTGTTTCACCAGAGATGGCTGATGTTTATGCCAAATTTAAGACCCCCTTGATTTTGTTTAATCGACGTATCAACAACCAAACGGTTAATACCGTTAGTGCAGATGATTATCATGGGGGAAAAATGGCGGCTGAAGCGATGATTAAAGCGGGGGTAAAGCGAGCAGCTTTTATTTCTGGCCCAGAAAATACTTCAACGACACAGGATCGGGGGCAGGGGTTTTTTGAGGGTTGGGAACTGCAAGATTTTGCTCGGCCGAGGCAAATTGTGGGTGACTACTCGTATCAATCCGGCTTTGATGTGGCTTGTCAGTTGTGGGATGATGACTCAACACTGGATGGAATTTTTGCAGTGTCAGACCTAATGGCGGTAGGTGCAATTGATGCCTTGCGCCATAAGCTGGGATTACGAGTGCCGGAAGATGTACAAGTCATTGGCTTTGATGATATTCCTGGGGCTGCACGACTTGCGTATCAACTGACAACCATTCGAATTGACGTTGATCTGATGGTAAATAAAACAGTTGAGCTTTTGCAACGGTGTTTAACAGACAAAACCAAAGAGGTGGAGCAAATTGTGACACCGGTCACTTATGTCGAGCGGAAATCTTTAGTGGTTAAAATCTAAAGGTGTATCTCTGGAGCAGGTCTGATTTTTCCATCAAAATCTTGCCGAGGTTTTAGCAGAAACGGCCGACAAGCTGGAAGCGCAACCCCTGTTTGTAACGTGCCATTTTTAACCAAGCTGTCTCCATGGCGTCCTTCTAGCTCGTTAACTAAGATCGAGCGGCAAGCAGATATTTCAGAAGCATAACTTGGGTCACCGACTCTATTTTTGATTTCAAAAGGATCTGTTTTCAAATCAAAATACCACTCTTGGCCGCTTTTCGCATCCCAAATAAACTTGTCATTTTGGCGAATAATAAATTGCCAGCTCTCTTCGCGCCGCATAGCTGGGGCGTGTTCCCCATGTAGATAGTTTCGCTTAAATCCTGCAATTTCTTGCTGAGATGATGGAAGCAACGACATCCCTTCGCAGAACTTTGGAACGGGCAAATTAGCACACTCTAGCAATGTCGGCATAATATCGATCAAGCTAACCAACATGTTTTCAATGGGGCGTGGCTTGACCCCAAATGTGGGCGGATATGCAATAAATAACGGAATTGAGACTGATGGCTCAAACGGGGTACATTTGCCAAACAGGTGATGATCACCCAGGGTTTCACCATGGTCTGAAGAGAAAATGATGATGGTGTTATCTAAAATCTTTTTACGACGCAGGTAGTAGATCATTCGGCCGATTTCGTAATCTAAAGCGGTCAGTTGTGCATAATAAGCTTGCCTCAATTCAGTCAATAATTCATCATCAAGCTTGCCCCATTTTTCTTGCAGATCTTTTCGAATCGGCTTGCTATATTCGGCCGCCCACTCGCCAATAATCGGTTTCAGTGGCTCGACCTGACTGTATTTGGCAAAAAAACTGGCGGGTGGATCAAATGGAGGGTGAGGTCGATGGTAGTTGACCTGTAGAAAAAAAGGCCGGGTTGGATCCCGTTTGTCGATTTGCTCTTGCGCCGCGTTTGTCGTCCAGACATTGGGATGCAGCTCTTCTGGTCCTGGCCACGGCCGAGCATGCCAAGAATTATCTGAACAGACCTCGACCCCTGGGTCACGAACGGTACCGTTACTTTTTTCTCTGAGCCAAATATGGTAATCACTTTCTGGCTCACCTTCGATCCACTGGTTGCCGTATAAACGCAAGCTTTCAAAGCCCATGCGAACCCGCTGTGGGAAAAAATGGGTTTTTCCCACACACATCGTTTCGTATCCCCCATTGCGCAAAAGCTCCGGCATCGTGTTTTTGTAGCGCCAAGGCACGCCGTCTTGGTATCCTAGTCGGCCGTGGGAGTTAGGGGTTAACCCGGTTAAAAGACTGGCCCGTGCAGGAATACAGGTTGGGCTTGTTGAATAAGCCCGTGGAAATACGATGCTTTTTTCAGCTAAATCATCAAGGAACGGTGTTTGTACCGGGTGCTTGTTTAAGAAACCCAGACAATCACCCCGCCATTGATCTGGAAAAATGAATAGAATGTTGGGTTTTTGCTTAGCCATGCTTTAGCTCTTCAATCAACGCCAGCGCTTCATCTGAATGATCGTCATGTTCCTTCATTTGCCGAACCAAGCGGTGGCGTAAATCGTCACGAACGGTAGAAAAAGTGTGGTCATCGATCAGATTGTCCAGTTCAAATAGATCTGTGCTCAAGTCATAAAGCTCGTGCCGATCACCCAGATGGGCGCTGTATTTGAAATGGCCATGGCGGATTTGCCGCTGAAAATGCTTTTGGCCGTAATGCCCGTGGTGTTCAAGCATAATATCTTCACGCCAATCGGTCGTATTCGGCGATGAAAAGAGGGGGGCGAGATCGGTGCCATCAAGTGGCGTGGGGAAATCTGCCCCGGCCGCGGCCAGTACTGTCGGCACAAGGTCTAAATTTGAGACAAAATGCTTGGTTGAGGTCGCTGGTTGAATCTTTTCCGGCCAACGCATCGCCATGGGAATACGAACCGTTTCGTCACTCAAGACCCATCCTTTATCAACTAGCCCTCCGTTTGAGCCAAGCGCCCCCCCATGATCGGTTGTGTAGATGATGAGCGTGTTGTCGAGTAGATTAAGCGCCTCCAACGTGTCGAGAAAAAGACAGATCGCTGTGTCAACTTGAATCGCATGTTCATTGGCCCGAGCAAATACCGGTTGCCAGTCGCCCCAATTGTCTGAGCGCCCTTGTTCAATGCGTTGAGCCAGCAAATCTCGGTGTTTTTGCGGCCGGTGGGCCAAGTCATTATCAAAACTTGGATATTGAGTGAAGATGGCTGGGTCGATGGTATTAATAAATGGCTCAGCGACAAAGTGCGGATGATGAGGTCCCCATGGATCTAAGCGCATAAAAAATGGTTCGGATGCGTCGGCATTTTCTCTGACCCATTCAGAGGCGATATGGGTTAAAAAATAAGATTCGTGCGTCTCGACCGGGGCATTTAGTCGGCCGGAACATTGCATATGTCGATAGGGTGCCCCGTAAGGTTTTTCAAAATCATCAACGAGCGAAATCGTCTCTCCCACCATGTCCGGCTCTGTGAAAGACCAATCTAAAGTGACGGTCGGTTCAGGTAAATCAAATTCTTTTAAGTAGGCCAAATAGCGATCTGCATAATAAGGATGCCCATATCCTGACATTGAAAACCCTTCAAAACCATAATCCTGAGCTGTGCGTTCCATGCCTGCATGCCATTTGCCAAAAAACGCGGTTTTATAGCCACTATCCAGTAACGGCCGGTTCATCAGTTTCTGGTCTGGCGCAAAGTCAGCCAGAACGCCGCATTGACCGTCATTCATGAGCATACCGTGACGGTGCGGGTAAGTGCCAGTCACCATCGAAGCTCGCACCGGGCCACAAAGAGGCGTGCATGAAAACGCATTTTCAAAGTGAATCCCTTCTTGGGCTAAACGATCATAAGCAGGTAGTTTGGGATAACCGGTCAGCCGTTGGTGGTGGGCATATAAAAGATGGTCTGTCATAATCCAGACAATATTGGGTCGTGTCATAAGGGTCTGTTTTTCCTCATTAGTTTGTGATCTTTAGCAAAAAGCATAAATGCCTCTGCTATTAGCGACGGCCATTGGTTTTAGCCAATCGGCGGAAAATTTTTATGCTGCCAGCTCCAATTCTCGAAGCAGGGCCAGGGCGTCAGGGGCATCATCTTGGTGAAGCCACATTTGATCTTGCAGGCGTCGGCGCAGCATGCATTTCACGTTGAACAATATGGGATCATCGATGCGGTTATCTAGTTCAAAAGGGTCTGCTTCGATGTCGTAAAGCTCATGCGTGTCTCCCAAATGCGCTCCATATTTAAAACGACCATAGCGCAGCTGCCGCTGAAAATGTTTTTGCTCATAATGGCCATGATGCTGCACCATAAAAGATTCTCGCCACTGGGCGGTTTGGGAATCCTTAAAAAGAGGGAGAAGGCTCATTCCATCGAGTGGATTAGGTTGCATGGCCCCGGCCGCATCGAGCACGGTGGGGACCAAATCAAGATTAGAAACAAACTGTGTCACGGTCGTTGCCGATTTGATCTTTTCTGGCCAGCGGATCGCCATCGGGATACGGATCATTTCATCGCTCATCACCCACCCTTTATCGACTAAGCCGCCGTTTGAACCTAATGCGCCACCATGATCGGTTGTGTAGATAACGAGTGTGTTGTCGAGCAAATTTAGGTTTTCAAGCGTATCAATTACCCGGCCGATAGCGGTATCAACTTGGGTCGCATGCTCGTATGCGCGGGCCAGCACCGGCTGCCAGTCAGCCCAAGCACCAGATCGCCCTTGCTCTATGCGCTGGGCCAGAAGATCTTGATGCTTTTGCGGACGATGTTTTAGATCGCTCCGAAAGCTAGGGTATTCGGGGATGCTGGCCGGATCGATGGTGTTGAAAAATGGCTCTGCAACAAAGTGAGGATCATGCGGCCCCCACGGGTCCAAACGCATAAAGAACGGTTCCCCTGAGGTTGCATTGTTTTGAATCCACTCAGATGCGATATGGGCCAAGAAGTAAGATTCATGGGTTTCAAGAGGGGAATTGAGCCGGCCGCTGCACATCATTAGCGGATAGGGGTCTTGATACGGCCGTTCATAATCACTGATGAGAGAAATTGTTTGCCCCGCCATTTCGGGTTGATCAAACGACCAGTCTAAAGTGACGGTCGGCTCCGGCAAATTCTGCTCTTTTAAATAATCCAAATACCGCTCTGAATAGTAAGGATGGCCGTAGCCGCCCATCGAGAACCCTTCAAAACCATAATCTTGGGCCGTCCGTTTGATGCCAGCATGCCATTTGCCAAAAAAGGCGGTTTTGTACCCCGCATCCAGCAACGGTTGGTTCATCAAAGGTTGATCGGCCGCAAAATCTGTGGGAACCCCGCAATGGCCATCATTCATCAGCATGCCATGTCGGTGCGGATAGGTGCCGGTCAACATAGAGGCCCGAGCAGGGCCACACAGGGGACAACATGAGAATGCGTTTTGAAAGCTCATTCCTGCATCGGCTAGCCGGTTGTATGCAGGCAGTTTTGGGTATCCAGAAACCTTTTGGTGGTGTGCGTATAAAAGATGGTCGGTCATGATCCACACGATGTTTGGTTTTGTCATAGTCTTTCTGGCGGTGGAGCGGTGTTCGGTCCGTTTCACTAGTCAGTAGATCGGTTCCAGTCAAATTCAATTGGAACCGATCTACTGATCTACTGACTCACTGAACACTGGTTACTTCACCGCCCCCATCGTCATCCCTTCAACAAAGTATTTGCGAATGCTAAACGCTAGAATAATCATCGGCACCATCACAATTAGCCCGGCGGCCGACATCAGTTCCCACACAACCCCCTGCTCACCTACAACAGAAACGAGGCCGATGATGACCGTCTTTGTCTTGGTTGAAGAGAGAATCAAAGCAAATAGAAACTCGTTCCAAGCCATGATGAAAGCAAAGATCGTCGAGGTCGCGATCCCTGGCATGATGAGCGGAAAAGTCACATGTCGTAATACCCCCAACTCGTTACAACCATCGATGTAAGCCGCCTCTTCGATCTCGGTGGGCAAGGTGTCGATAAACCCTTTTAAAAGCCAAATGGTAAAAGGCAAAACGCGGGATAGATTCACTATGACTAAACCGGTATAAGAGTCGAGCAGCCCTAAGTTCCGGAACTGGATAAAGTAGGGCAAGATGACTACAACCGGAGGTAGAAACTGTGTGGCTAAAATAGCGATGAGTAGAAAATCTTGGCCGATAAAGGTGTAGCGTGAAATCGCATAAGCGCACATGACTGCCAATGGAATGGCGATTAACACAGTTAAAACACCAACAACCATGCTGTTATAAATTAAAGGGGCGAAATTAAACGGATGGCTAAAGATCGTTCTGAAGTTTTGCAGTGTGGGGGTAAAAAAGAGGCTGGCGGATTGAACATCTATCGACTGTTTAAATGCGGTAATGGCAATCCAAAATATCGGGAAGAGAACGAATGCAACGGTGAGACCTAGAGCGATATAATATCCGGTCTGGTTGATAAAATTCTTTATAAATCTGTTCTCTGAATTCCCGGCCTTGTTCTCTGTTGAGACTGTTCTAGCGATCGGAGCTTGGCTCATTTTTCGCCTCCTAATAAAACCCGCGAATACAATAAAGCGAAGAGACTGAGCAGCACGGCTAAGATAACTGCAAGGGATGAGGCATACCCCATATCGAAAAAGTTAAATCCAACGGTGTAAATGTAGTAGTTCAGCGTTTCGGTTGCCCGGCCGGGACCACCGGCTGTCATCGTGCGCACCAAGTCAAACATTCTGAGAGAAAAAATCGATTTAAGCAGGGTAACAATGACGATGATCGGCCGAAGTAGCGGAAGAGTAATGTGCCAGAACAGTTCAAAATTAGTGGCCCCATCAACTTTGGCCGCTTCAAAAATCTCTGGAGAGATTGACCCCAAAGCGCCTAAAAACATGAGTGCAATCAGGGGAGCCCAGCCCCACACCTCTGGTACAGACATCCAAAACAAGGCCCAAAAAGGATGTGCCAGCCAATTTAGTTCAGCAACAAATGGGAAAAGCGTGTCAAGTATTCGGTCTAATACGCCAAACTCTGGCACCAGCATAAAACGGAATGAATACCCTTTTAGAGCTAAACTCACCGCAAATGGAAAAATCAGAAGCGGTTTGACGATGCGGCTGGCTCGGGTTGGCTTTTGCAACAAGAGAGCGATCGCTAGCCCAAGGCCAACGGCCAAGCCAACACCCATTACGGTGTACATCGATGTGACTTTTAATGCATTCCAAAAATTTGCATCACTAAAAGCGCGTTGGTAATTCTCAAAGCCGATAAAAGGGCCGGGTGTTGGTGACTTGGCAATTTTCCATTCACGAAAGCTAAGCACAAAGGCAAAGGCGATGGGGTAAATGGTTGTTGCCGCTAAAATCAAAAGCGCTGGGACTAGCAGCACATATCGGAAGTAAGTCTTTTGCATCGCTTATCTTTTCCCTAGTAAGAAACAAAATTGCTAAATTGCTGAATTGTTGAACTTTTAATAGTTAACGCAGCTGAGTGCGCTCAACCTAAAATTAACAATTCAACAAATCGAAATTCACCAATTAACCCATTAAAAAAGAACGTGGGGCCGAAGAAATCATCTTGAGCCGATTTCCATATCCCTAAAAGTAACAACCCCACGCTCAGTTTCTACGACTCAATTAAATCGAAACGGGATGGGATCTTAATCGTAATATCCTTCACGATCTAAGACCGCTTCAACATCGGCCGCAGCTTGGTCCAATGTAGCTTGCACATCCGCGCCGGCGGCAAGTTCGGTCATCGCAGTCCCCATGATGTCAATCACTTCTGGCCATTCTGGAATGATCGGCCGATGGTTTGCACTTTGAAAAGCGTCAGCCATCGCTTGATTAAGTCCATTATTGGCTTGGTTGGCGGCCGGGTCGGTCAAACTGCTAAAGCGAGAGGCAACAACGGTTGAAGTCTTTGGGTCACTCTTGTCTGAAATCGCCTGTAACTCAACCTCTGTACTTGTAATCCACTTCACCCATTCCCAAGCGGCTTCTGGATTTTGAGAAGAGGCAGAAACACCGGCTGGCCAGGTCATGCCAAACGATTCAGCCGGGCCGTCTGGACCTGGGATTGGGCCGAATTTCGTATGGACGACTACATCGGATGTTGCTTTCTCTGGGTTGATCATGAGCTCATAAGACCAAGACCATAGCATGGCCATCGCTACTTCTCCTTGCAAATATGCCGTGCGGGCATCATTTTCTTGGAATGTTGCCACACCTTCAGGTGCATATTCCATTAGGCTTAGATATTGCTCGGTGGCGGCAACACCGGCCGCGTTGTTAAACGTTGGCTTCCAATCAGCATCAAACCAATCTGTTCCGTTGGCTCGCATAAAGTTGACCCACGTGTTTAGGTTTTGGTCAGTGCCTTGCTTGGCGAAATGCAGGGCCAAACCATCCATATCCGTTTCCTCTGAAATCCTTTGTGCAGCTGCTTCCAGCTCTTCCCAAGTTTCTGGGGGCTCAATTCCAAGTTCATTCAAGACATCTTCGCGATAAAACAAGAGATAGACGTGGGAACGAGTTGGCAGGCCGTGAAGCTGGTCACTGTAGGTACTAATCTCTAGCGTTGCTTCAGGGTAATCGCTTAAATCGATACCATCTCGCTCTACCCATTCGTCAATTGGCAAAATAAAGTTTTGCAGAGACGCACCCCAAGATTCGATCCAGAACATCGCATCAAACGAGCCTGTTCCGGCAATGCTTTCGGTGGTGATCTTTTCCCGGAAACCACCGAATGGCTCCCAAACAAACTCAACCGTTATGCCTGTTAGCTCTTCAAACTCTGTGGCACTCTTTTCCCAAGCCAAAAATTGAGCCGCAGAGGGGCAGCATGATAAGAACCGAATCGTCGTGCCATCATACGGCTTCCCTTCAAGTATCCCATTGGGCAGCGGCTCTGTTGCTTCAACCTCAACAATGCGGGTGACCTCAACTTCTTTCTCAACTTCTACCTCTTTGACGACTTCAATTTCTTTAACAACCTCAACCTCTTTTTCTATTGCAACTTCTCGAGTCACCTCGACTTCTTTGACCACCTCAACTGTTTCCGGTTGGCACGCAGCTAGTAGCAGCAGGCTTACTAAAATTCCAAAAATTGCTAAAAATTTCTTCCCATTCATGATTGTTATCTTCTCCTTTTGTTTTTAACTCGGTAATCAATGGCTGGCTCCTTCAAAAAAAATTGTTTGATCAAAGATTCCTCCTCTAACACACTCCAAAAACGTTTTTGGAGCTGTCAAAATAAAATTCATCTAACTTATTTAGATGAATGAATAGGTTGAAAGAAAGCATCGTCTCAAAAGTTCCAAAAACGTTTTTGGAACTTTCGAAATAAAAAGCTCTACCAAAAGAGCTTGTCGTGAATGTGCTCGGCAGAAAATCAAACATGACTGGTTGATCCTCGAATAATTAATTCAGCGGGTAAATTTGTTCGAATCGGTGGGATATCATTATCATGCACTCTTGACAATAATACCTCGGCCGCCTTTTTTCCCATCTCTGATAGAGGTTGACGCACAGTGGTCAACTGAGGCACGGTACTTAGTGATGAACGAATATCGTTGTAACCCACAATGGAAAGATCATCGGGAACTGACACATGGCGCTCTGAAGCAGCTTGCAATGCGTTGATAGCGATCTGATCGTTAAATGCGATCACGGCCGTTGGCAGAACTGGTAAATCAAGCAAACTATTCATGGCGCGATAGCCGGTCCGTGTTCCGATAGATGCTGAAGTGACTAAGTCACCATCAATCTCCAGCCCCGCTTCAGTAAGCGCCTGTTGATAGCTTAATAATCTTTGAGAATGGAGTCTGGGCTGATCATATCGGGCTAAATATGCGATACGACTATGCCCTGATGAGAGCAAATGCTGCATTGCGGCCATCATCCCCCCTCGATTGTCAGAAGCAACAAAAGAGACCGCTGGGTCATTGATCGAATGGCCAAGGACAACAAATGGCAAGGACTCAGTTTTTAGAAACGAGATCGCCTCATCTAATTTATCAGCGCTAAATAAGATAATTCCATCAACCTCGCGTGCCCTGCAAATCCGTGTCAACTGAGCAACTTCGTCCGTTGTTGTCGTGTACAGCATCAAATTTGACCCTGATTCGGCCAATGCCAAAGTAACACCACGGATTAGCTCAGAGAAAAATTCACCCATATAGTGAATGGTTGATGGGATGAGTAGGCCAACTCGGTTTGTCCGTTTTTGTCGTAGGCTTCGGGCCGCATCGCTAGGGTGGTAATCAAATTCCTTCGCCGCTTCCTCCACTCGCTTTCGAGTTTCTTTGGCAACATCACCGTATCCGTTTAATGCCCGAGAGACAGTTGAAACGGAAAGGTCTAGGTGTTTTGCAATGTCTAAGATTGTTACAGCCATAATCAATTGCGTGCGAAAGAGTTAATAATTCCAAAAACGTTTTTGGAACTTACTTCAAAAACGTTTTTGTGTCAAGAAGAAGGGTTGACCAAGTTCAATTTTTCCAAGACGAATAACATCCTTGGTGCGCAAGCGGCTCAAGCTCCCACCTGAGCCGAATGTCATAAATTTAGGCCCTCTGCTTTCACAGTGCCATGCTTCTGATTTTGGAAAAACCTCGGCAAAAATATCGATTAACTTGACGCTGTCGAAAAGTTGAACTAGAATTTTGCAAAATTTGCATACGTATGCATGCTTGGCAACTTTCTATGACAAACAACCATCAGC
>JAHDEN010000173.1 GCA_020628815.1 Chloroflexota bacterium
CAATGGTTCCAAGACATGATCGCTGATGGTTACTTCGCACCATACGAAGATGTTTCAAGCTTGGGCAGCAGTGCTATGTTCTCTGCTGGCAACGCTGCATTGACCACTGACGGTTCATGGCAGATCGGCTTCTATAGCACCATCGAAGACAAAAACGTTGGTTTCGGCCGTCTTCCAGAAGGACCTGAAGGACGTCAATCAATGTTCAACGGTTTGGCTGACTCTATCTGGTCTGGCACCGAATCTCCAGATGCAGCTTGGGAATGGGTTAAATATGCCGCTTCTCCAGCTTGTTTGGAAAAAGTAGGTACCTACGGTGTTGTATTCCCATCAGTAGCTGGTGGTGTACAAAACGCACTTGAGGTATATGCTGACCGTGGATTGGATGTTTCTGCATTCACCGCTCAAGCTCTTGAGCCAGGTGGCACCTTCCTCTTCCCTGTAACCGACAACGCTTCTGGTGTTGCCGACATCATGGTTGAAGCTTTGGATGCTGTTTATCTTGGTCAAGCTCGTGCTGAAGATGTGATTCCAGCGGCTAACGACGCTGTAAACGCATTGTTCGACAACTAAGGTTTAACCTTTCCGTAGGGGCGTGGCACCGCGCTGCGCCCCTACTTTTTTCCCTCCTTATTTCCAATTTGCCCATGTTCCCCAATCAAACAACGAAGATACACATTTTAATAGTTGCTACCTTGCTTCTGCTCGCTAGCTGTGCACAGCATGAGCCGCTGCATGTTATTCAAGGGGATGGACTGAGTGTTAGCCAAACGTCTATCAATCGGCCGAATGACTGCACCGGTGCGTTTACCAAGCACACGCTTGATCACATTACGACCAATGCGTATGAGCCGATTAATATGTACGACAGCAACGGGGCTGGCGTGGGGGTCAATGACCTAGATAAGGACGGCGATGTAGACATTGTGTTGGCCAATTTGGCTGACAACAATCAAATTTTTTGGAACATGGGTGACATGAATTTCCGTCCGGAGCCATTTAGTCATGGCAGTTCTCGTTCTGTTGCAACGGTTGACGTTGATGGGGACGGATGGTTGGATATCGTATTTACGACCCGTGTGGGTAGCCTAATCTACTATAAAAATTTAGCTGATAGCTATGACGGGAATGGCTCCCGCTTTGAACAAACACCTCTGGTGGGGGTTAAAGAAAAAGCCTATGCAATGGCTTGGGGGGATATCGATAAGGACGGGGATCTTGATTTAGTGACCGGTTCTTACGATACCGCCCTTGAGAAAGAACTGCGGGACTCCTTTATGTTTGGGGATGGGGCTGGTGTGTTTGTGTACACCAATCAAGGAGATCATTTTACGTCAGAACGTTTGGCCGAGGCGTCGCAGGCGTTGGCCATCCAACTCATGGATATCAATTTTGACGGGCGTGACGATATTTTAGTTGGCAACGACTTTGATTCTGTAAAAGATTTCTATTTCCTCGCTGATCCATCTGGCGGTTGGGAGCAGGTTTCTGCATTTGACACAACGACTCAAAACACGATGAGTTTTGACTTGGGCGATGTGAACAACGACGGAATGCAGGAACTGTTTGCGGCCGACATGCATCCATATAAATTCGACGCTGAAACTGAAAAAGAGTGGGAGCGAGCGATGGAGATGATGATGGAAGAGCATTCGCCAGAAAACCCGCAGGTGATGGAGAATGTGTTGCAATCGGCCGATGGTGAAGGCAATTGGCAAAACATGGCGGCCGATATGGGAATTAATTTCTCCGGCTGGAGCTGGTCTTCACGTTTTGGCGACTTAGATCAAGATGGATTTCAAGATCTGTATGTTGTGAACGGGATGGCGACGTCTGAAACGTTTGGACATTTGCCCGACTTTGAGCTGATTGAAGAGAATCAAGTGTTCAGAAATTTGGGGGATGGATCTTTTGAAACGATCACAGATTGGAATCTGAACCAAACCGAAGGCGGCCGGGGGATGACCTTGGCAGACCTGAATGGGGATGGAGATCTTGACATCGTTGTCAACAACTTGCTAAAGCCAGCTACAATCCTTGAGAATCGGGTGTGTGGGGGCGACAGCTTGTTAGTTGAGTTGAACGATAGTGATTCACCAAACACGTTCGCAGTGGGCAGTAAAATTATTTTAAACACAAGTGTAGGTCGCATGGTGCGCGATGTGCGTGTCAATAGCGGCTATCTTTCGGGCGATACGGTTGGGGTTCATTTTGGAATCGCACGTGATGCTCAAATCATTGATATGGAAATTGAATGGCCTGATGGGGAAATCTCTAAATTAGGTAAAGTTCAGCCAAATCAAAAAATCATTATTTCACGATAAATGGTTGGGTAGTTATTCAACAGAGCCTTAGCGCACTGGTGCTGAAAACAACCACATCCAACAGTAAAAAACCAAAAACGAGGGTAAAACGATGGCAAAAATCGTATTTATCGGTGCCGGTAGCACCGTTTTCGCAAAGAATTTAATGGTCGATATTTTGACCTACGATGTCTTAAAAGAGTCAGAATTGATCTTGCACGACATTGACGAAGAACGTTTGAAAACGTCTGAAATTGTGGCGCACAAAGTTGCTGAAACGCTAAACGCCAAACCCACAATTAAATCAACACTCAATCGGCGCGAAGCGCTTGAAGGTGCAGATTACGTTATCACCATGATCCAGGTGGCTGGCTACAAACCCGGCACCGTCATCGACTTTGAGATTCCAAGTAAATACGGCTTGAAGCAAACCATAGCCGACACATTGGGTATCGGTGGGATTATGCGTTCGCTGCGCACCATCCCTGTGTTGCTTGATATTTGCCGTGATATGGAAGAGCTCTGCCCTGATGCAACCCTGTTGCAATATGTGAATCCGATGGTGATGAACTGTTGGGCGATCGATCGAGCCACATCGATTAAAACGGTTGGGCTGTGCCACAGTGTGCCCCACACGGCCAATGACTTGGCTGATGACATGGGGATTAAACGGGGCGAACTAAATTATGTTGTGGCTGGAATTAACCACATGGCCTTTTTCTTGAGCCTTGAGCACAATGGGAAAGACATGTACCCGCAACTGCACAAAACGATGGCTGGGTTTGACAAGTCAGGCGTTTGGCCAAAGCGTTTCGGCCGTATGACCGACCATGTGCGTTATGAAATGTTCCGCCGGTTAGGTTACTTTGTGACCGAAAGTAGCGAACACTTTAGCGAATACGTCCCATTCTTTATTAAAGACGGCCGTGATGAACTGTTGGAAGAGTTTGATATTCCAATTGACGAGTACATTTGGCGTTGTGAAAATCAAATTTCTGAATGGAACATTTTGCGCAAAGATCTAGAAGATCCAACCAAGCCGTTGCCATTGGAAGAGAGTGTTGAGTTCGGTTCGCACATCATCCATGCGCTTGAAACAGATATTCCAACCCGCATTTATGGGAATGTGCCAAACTTTGGCATTATCGATAACTTGCCAGAAGGGGTGCCTGTAGAAGTGCCTTGTTTAGTAGATAAAAACGGGATTCAGCCGGTGACCATCGGTAAAATTCCGCCACAATTGGCACGTTTGATGCAGACCAATATCGGGCCGCAAGAATTAACGGTTGAAGCAGCTTTGACCGGTAAGCGTGAACACATCTATCATGCAGCTATGCTTGACCCGCACACAGCGGCCGAACTGTCGCTCGAGCAGATCTGGAGCATGGTGGATGAGATGATTGAAGCCCATGGGGATTGGTTGCCTCAGTTCCAGTAAGAAGTGTTAAGTTTGAAGTATAAAGTGTGGTGTGCACGATCCACTTCACACTTTATGCTTATCACTTCATGCTAAATATGAATCAACGTACACAATTTCACGGGCTTGGCCATTTGCTGGTTTTGATCGTTGCGTTTTTGCTTTACTGGGGAATTGCAGAATATGTTTTGGGAGGAACCTACGAAAATCCTTTTGCTTATTTTGATAAATTAGCGGCCGCATTTTTGGATGGCGAGCTTCATATACAAAGTCCTGTCAAAGCAGATTTAACCTTATACGGCCGACATTGGTACGTTCCTTTTCCACCTTTGCCCGCCCTGTTGTTGGTGCCTTATATGTGGTGGACCGGGGCACAAACTGCCGATACGGTGTTGTTCTCGCTCATTTTGAGCGCCGTCAACGTCATGCTCGTTTTTGGCATGCTGTCTGCGGCCGTGCGACATCGCCTCACCCAAATCGGCCGGTCAGATGTTATTTGGCTAACGGTCTTATTCGGTCTGGGGTCGGTTCATCTGTACATGGCGATGCAGGGTAGCGTTTGGTTTCTGGCCCAGATCGCTACGTTTACGTTTGCAACGCTGTCGGTCTGGCTTGCGATTAGCCGCATCCACCCTTTCTGGGTGGGGCTGGCTTTGGCCGTTGCGATGCTCGGCCGGCCGCACATCGCTTTGCTGGGGCCACTTTTACTCGGCATCTGGTGGACGGCTCGGGACCCATCGGCCGGATATGCTGATCTGGTGAAGCATGCGGTTTGGATCATCATTCCCCTTGTTTTAGCCATGGGGTCACTGCTTTGGTACAACGATGCACGCTTTGAAGA
This sequence comes from Chloroflexota bacterium, assembly GCA_020628815.1. Lineage (GTDB taxonomy): Bacteria > Chloroflexota > Anaerolineae > Promineifilales > Promineifilaceae > WTJY01. Next base: position 4,562 of record JAHDEN010000173.1, read on the forward strand.
TCCGTTTGATTTTGGCTACACGTCCCAAAATGTAGACTCGTTTTTAGAAGATGATTTAGAAACCTTTGGTCAGTTTAATCTGTATTTTGTGCCACGGAACGCAAAAGCGTTGCTGTGGGCAACGCCAGAATTAAATGCCGAAGGTGAGCTAGAAGGGTTTTGGCCCAACCGGCAGGGGATGAGCATCTTTTTAACCACACCGGCCTTCTTGTTTTTATTGTGGCAGGGTCGGCGGGATTGGTTGTATGCGGGAGCTTTGCTTTCACTGGCACTGATTTTGGTGCCTCTCCTGACCTATTACAACACCGGCTGGTGGCAGTTTGGCTATCGTTTCAGTCTTGACTTCATGATGATTCTGATGCTTTTACTCGCAACCACGGCCGGGGCTAAATTATCATGGCTTTTCAAAAGCTTGGTGGTGCTTAGTATTCTCGTCAACTTTTGGGGGATGGTTTGGTTCGCGGTCATCACCTTTGTACTGACCTAACATCGCTCTGCCCCACACCGTAGAAAATTGACCGCTGGTTACTGTATGAATTTTGTCCAGCCGCTTAGCACCCTGTTATAATTTGACCCTCTACATAGATCTTGGAGAATTTTCAAATGAAAAACGTTTTGAATCGCAAATTTTTTACTTTACTCGCGCTTGTCGCAACTTTTGTTTTGCCCGTTGTCGCATTTGCGGCCGACGATGAGCCAGCTGCTACGGCCGTTTCTGGTGATGGATCTGGCTGGATTGTTGTCAGCATCATGATCATCGTGTTCTTCGTGCTTTGCATCAGCTTTCTAGCATTTGGCGCTGGTCTGTCTGCCGCTATGATCGGCTACAAATTGGGCAAAGAAGACGAATAAAACCAAGTTTGGGGTGGCAGTTATTCACCCCAAACAAAAATTTAAGAGGGAGCATGTGTGGAACCTATATTCCTTTTTGTACATATTTATGATGCATGACCGAAGGTTGTTCAGATCTACCTGATCTTGCCTTTGTTTTCGGGTTAGCCAATATTCATCATTTACAAGCTAAATTGATGGGTTTATCTTGTGCTTGGTGAGCCGATAAATTTAGACATAAATAAGCCGGTGCCGGTAGTGACACTGCCGAGAGACAATGAAACGTTTCGAAAAAAGCTTTATTGAAAGCAACACATTCCTTTCCTCTCTTTTCGAGAATAATGACAAATATCCTATCTTAAAGAAATATTTGTTCCCGCCTGCGTACGAGATCCCTACGGAAAACGTTTTGGCAAAAGTGGGCTACTTTATTTCGATGTTCACCGTTTTGTTAACCGTTGTCCTCGCGGTTTTCTTTGTTGTGAACAAGCCGATTATGGTCACAGACTTGGCGATTACTGTTGGCATGATGATCGGGTCATTCATCAGCATCTATTTCATCAGAAGCGGGGCGTTAAAAAAGGCGATCGGGATGATTGTTTTTATGCCGTTTACGGGTGCGATATTGGGGGGCTTTTTAAGTTTAGGGATCGACAATATTAGTATTCATGTTATCTACCCAACCATTGTTGTTTCATCGATTTATTTTGGCCCCAAAACTGTGAAGTGGTTGGGTTTAATTTCGATTCTGAGTTTTATTGGGATGTATATCCTGATGATCAATGGGTTCTACGACAACACAGAGTCAGTTCTTGATCCTTTCTCACGCTTGCTCATCGCATCAATCATGGTCATTTTTACCGTTGGCATGTCTCAGTTTACTGTGCATCAGCTGGTAAGCTCTAACCAAAATTTGACGGCCGCCAAAAACGAAGCTGAAATTGCGAACCTGATGAAGAGCTCGTTTTTGGCTAATATGAGCCATGAATTACGCACCCCCTTAAATGCGATTATTGGTTACAGCGAAGGGATAATTGAGGATGCTGAAGAGTCATCTCGGGTTATAGATGAAGAATACTTGCAAGATATGGAGCGGATACATCAATCCGGCCGGCATTTGTTGGCACTTGTGAGCGATATTCTTGATCTATCAAAAATTGAGGCGGATAAAGCGGAGGTGCAGATTTCAAGATTTAGTATTTTAGAATTCCTAAAAAATATTGAGACCTTAATCTACCCAACATTTGCCAGAAACAAGAACAAGTTTCAATTGTCGCACCGCATACGAAGCCTGTTTTTTGTAACAGATGAGGCGAAGGTTCGGCAAATTTTAGTTAACCTTTTGAGCAATGCGTCTAAGTTTAATAAAAGCGGATTTGTACAGCTAAACGTAACCGAGCGGACGTTTGAAGATCAGCTGTTTATTCAATTTGAAGTTGTTGACGATGGGATAGGCATCCCGGCCGATAAAATCAAAACTATTTTTGATGCCTTTTCACAGGTGGATAATTCCCTTACCCGGAACTATGAGGGAACGGGGTTGGGTTTAGCCATCTCTAGAAAATTTGCACAGATGTTAGGGGGCAGTTTAGAGGTTTCGAGTGTAGAAGGAGAGGGGGCAACGTTTATATTGTCTCTGCCCAATTTAGAGGTTGCCTCTGCTGATTTGGAAGAACATTCGGGACAAACAAGTAGGAAAATCTTTAACTCTGAGCCGATTTAAGCGTTGAGCGTTTTAAGAACTTGGAGCAGCTGATCAATAGGGGGCCGGTCGGTTGGATTTTTGCTGGGGTAGGCAAAACGGATAACACCATCTTTATCAATAATAAAGTTCCCGCCCATCTGGCTTGTATCACCTCGATTTTCCTTGAGCTCTTTTCCCTGAGCCAGCGATTGCGCGTAATACCAAAGGTTGCGAACGCCCCAAGCGCGTATGGCTGAGCTTGTCATGCCGTAAACCTCGTAGCTTTGTTTTTCAGGATCAAGCCAAACGGGAAAAGGGGCCTGTGTTTCTTCTAACCAAGCGTTGGCCCAGTAGGGTGTCCCGAACGAAACGGCCACGATATTGGTGTTGAGCGAGTCGATTTCTTTTGCGAATGGCACAACCTGCGCCACATGATCTTGTCAGGGAATTCAGGCAAGGTGCCGCAAAAAGATTATGAGTGCATGTCGGCCGTTGCTCCACGCGTCTGACAATTGAATGGGCTGTTCCTCTTTTGTGATCAGGGATAAATTGGGTGCTTGTTGTCCTAGTTTGATTTTTTGCATCGTTGTTGCTTCGGTGAGGTTAACTTTCTAATAAACGGGATTTGATTTTGTCTAGCTCATGATCTTTCAACCCGGCCGACTTTAAATAAGACTCAGTGTCTCCATATTTTAAATCAATGTGGTTTAACATGAGCGTCATCATCTCTTTCGTTACAGTTTGCTTTGACCAAAACCCGATATTTTCGTCCCCACCCACCTTTTGCACCAACTCATCGTAAAGCGGCTTTAAGCAGATTTGGCTCTGCGCATAATCGGCCGCGATCAGATCAAAGGGAACTCCCACGAGCCTGAGACATAATCCGATAATTGTTCCTGTGCGGTCTTTCCCGGCATGGCAATGGATTAAAATCCCCCCTTCAGCGGCAGAACCGATCGCATTCATCACCGCCGCAATACAGTCTGGATAATGATCTAAAACAATGCAGTAGACCTCTCCTCTCGTTTTGGCCTGTTTGATCAGCTTGCCTACATGCGGATAGTATTTTTCCAATGGAAGATTTAAATAGGTGACTTTTGATACCGATGACTCTCTGAAAATAGATGGATATTGCTCCGCTTCTGCCGCAGAGCGCACATCGATAATGGTGCGAACCCCATAGTCGAGTAACGCCTGGATGCCATCTTCGTTAAGCCTGTTGGGGGTATCAGACCGGACCAGGGCTTTGAATCGGGTTAGATTGCCTGATTCGGTGGGTAAGCCCCCCATATCCCGTACATTAAAACAGTCGGGCCAGTGTAGTTTTCGATTATCTGGGTCGTGATGGGACATCATAAAAAAGGCTCGTTTTGCAAAAAAATTCCAAAACGAGCCGTCTAATCTATTAAAAAGGGAAAAGTGTTTAGGCGAATATTAAACACGAATCTCCATATTCGTGCCATAAATACCCTAGCCTTTTTGCATGGGTGTAGGCTTTTTCGATCAGGTGCCACGGGGCAAAGCTCTGTAGCAGTTGCAGGTGGCTGGTGCCATCTTCATGCATGCCGGTGAGCAACCCGGTCACGATTTTGCGCTGATAATCTGGAGCGAGTAATACGGTTGCAATACCGCCCCCGGCCGTCACTTTGTCATCATCGCTAACTGCACTTTCTAGCGCCCTTGTGACACTTGTACCAAGGGCGATCACGCGCTGCCCGTTCTGCTTGGCCGCGTTAATCACGTCGGCCGTTTTTTGTGGGATGTGGTAATGCTCGGGAAAGGGTAGCAGTTTGTCTAGTTCCGCATCGCCCGTGCTAGATATACCGGCCGCATGGTGTAGATATGCGATTTCAACCCCTTTGGCCTGCAATGCCAAAATCGTACGCCACGTTAGCGGAAATGCGGCCGATGGCGCTTCTAGAGCCAGCGGTGCGACCGCGAAAATCGTCTGCCCATCCCAAAGCTCTAACTCATCTTGATGATAGGAGTATTGAATTAAACGGCCGGCTGAATAGAGAGCATGGAGCAGGTTCGAGCCTTCGGTTGCGAAGTTGACTTCAATCAAACGAGCATGTTGCTTTGAAATGGCGACGATTTCGGCCGTCAGCTCTTCAGAAAAGCGGAGCTTGTCACCGATGTGTAGGTGGGGGATTTCCGTTCGAGCCTCTGTCGGCAAGCGCCAATCACCTGATCCCAGAACGATCGCTTTCCAATGGATAAACCTGTCACTCTTGGGGTGCAGATTTTGGGCCAAACGGATCTCGATCTCTGCGCCGCTGGCTTCGTGTGTGCCCGTGAAGCTTGCTGGAAGCGTGGCCGCTGCATTTACCACAACCACATCCCCCTGACTAAATTGATCTACAAATGAGGAGCGAGCCAGGTAGTTGATGGGGAGCTGTTTGGTTAGCCCTTTGCCATTGGCTTCCTCTGCATGAATGACCAAAAGCTTTGCATCGGGTCGCTGACGGGTGCTGGTGGTGGCTATATTTTTCGTTTTCATAATACAGCCTCCAACGTGCGCCATTCACGACCGCTATAACGAACTTGGGACAGCGATGGTTGACTTAAAAATGACAGCATGTCGTGGGCAACGTCGGCCGGATCAAGCAGCTCGGTCACATCTGCCTCTGGAATTGCGGCTAAATGCATCGGGGTGTGCATGTCTCCGGGGTCGATGGCTAAAAAGCGAATACCCTGCTCAGCTAGCTCTGCGTTCCAGATGTGAGACATATGATCAAGCGCTGCTTTGGATACGCTGTAGCTGCCCCATTCAGGATACGCACTCACGGCCGCGTCGCTCGAAATGTTGATTACGGTTCCCTGCTGTTGCATTAACATGCTTGGCAACAGTGCTTTTGTCAGCCTAAAAGGGACAACAAGATTGGTGGCTAGCACCTGCTCTAGGTCTTCACACTCGCTATCAATCAATAATCTGAGCGGTGATTCTCCTAAATAACTGGCGTTGTTAAACAGGAAGTCCACACCGCCTAAAATGCCAACTGCTTCTCCAGAGATTCGATGAATGTCAAACTTGTCCGAAACATCAGCCTGAATAGGGTAGATGTTTGTCCCTTGAACCGTTTGATCTAACGTGTCTTGATGACGGCCGATAATCACAACTTTGGCACCATTGTTGTCTAGGGCTAAAGCCAATGCCTTGCCTAAGCCGGATGTTCCGCCGGTGATAATGACCCGTTGATTGTTCCAAAATTCTGTGTTCATGATATACCTCCAAGTTATTTTGTAAAGAATAAACTTTATAAAATACGATAGCACAGAATTTGAATTTGTAAAGAATAATCTTTATTAAATAAAAAGTGGAGTAGAATAAGACAAATGGTGCGATTTTAAATCAAAGATTATGGACTCATCTAAAAAACCTAACAGACGACGAAAAGAGTTTCAGACGCGAAAAGCGATCATGGATATTTTGAAAACAGAGGGAGCTCAAGATTCTCAGGCTTTGGCTCGTCGCCTTGGTGTGACGGCAATGGCGGTGCGTCAGCATTTATATGCGATGCAGGATGAGAAGCTGATCGGCTATACAGAGGTTCCCCGGCCGAAGGGGCGACCGGCCAAGTTTTGGGAGCTAACTCCGGCCGCCAATAAATTCTTTCCCGACGGCAATTCTGAGCTTTTAGTTGATATGATCGGCCTTATCGATGATGTGTTGGGGCAAGATGCGTTGTCAAACTTGGTGATGCAGCGCTCACAAAACCAGTTTGCAGACTATCAAAAGCAGGTGGCTATACACGAATCACTTGAGGGAAAACTAGATGCTTTGGCCCAAATCCGAACGGAAGAAGGGTATATGGCTGAGATACAGCCTCAGGCTGACGGCACATTTTGGTTAATAGAAAACCACTGTCCGATTTGCGCGGCCGCGCAAGTGTGCCAAAAGTTTTGTTTTGCTGAACAGGCTCTTTTTCAAAAGCTGCTGGGGCCTGAAATCAAGATCCAGAGGTTAGAGTATATGTTAGAGGGGGAGCGTCGTTGTTTGTACGAAATTAACCCCATGAACGTGGATTAATCGATCAACTTACCGTTTTTTAGGTAAGCGTCCCGCTCACCTGGAAAGGTGTTGAAGTAGATCACATTCCCATCCGGATCGATTATTTCAGCCCCCCAAGAGCCATCCGCCTCAAGCTCGGCCGGTTTGTTAAACTCAAGCCCGGCCGCTGTTCCTTCTTCTACAATCGATGGGATGTCTCCACCCCGAAAGTTGATCAGGTTGTTGATAATGTGGCCTTGAAACAGACACAGAACCATATTGTTGTGGCGCAGCACGGCCCACCCTTCATCAACATGATCTTCAGTCATTTTAAAGTTGAGCTTTTCGTAAAACACGATCGATGCCGCTAAATCTTGTACGTTTAAACAGGGAAAATATTCGCCAAGGTCCATCTTATCCTCCAAACTGAGCCCTTTATCACAAATGTGGTGCGTATTGCGTGTCAAAGTCTACGCAATACGCACCACGCGACCCCTATTTTAACTCAAACATAAAACTTGAAACTTTTCACAAGCAAACTACAATCACCCCATGTTTTGGAACCCCATTATTTATATCGGCATGTGCATCGCTCGTTTCCCCTTAATGACGAGCTACAAAATCTTCGGTAAGCATAACGTTCCTAAAAAGGGGCCGTTTATTGTGGTGGTGAATCATAGCAGCATTATGGATACCGCACTGACATTTTTTGTGGCCCCATGGTATCGGCGTATATTTTTTGCGGCCAAAACATGGGAGAATGCCTTTTTTGTAGGATGGGGAATGAAAAAAGGTGGGGCGGTGTATATCCATCGGGGAAAATTTGACCGCAAAGCGATGACCGAAGCGGTTGATGCGATTAATGGGGGCAGCATATTTGGGATGGCGCCTGAGGGGACCAGAAGCCCGTTGGGGCAAATGGGAAAAGGGCGAGATGGCGCTGCTTATTTGGCAACAAAATCAGGTGTTCCGGTCATTCCGGTAGGCATTACCGGTGCTAAAGATTGGAACAAAAACTGGAAAAGCCTGCGCTGGACCCATCTTGAGGCCCATATCGGTGAGCCGATTAGTATGCCGGACCTTGGCCGTCGAATTCGGAGCAAAGATTTAGCCGCCTATACCCACTACATTATGGCCCACATCGCGCATCAGCTACCAGACTATTATCATGGGGAGTATGCTGATAGCCCGGCCCTTGCAGCCTTGAAAAATGGGGAAGATGCGTGGCCTCACTCACTGGCGGCCGAGGGTGTGGGCTAAGAACTGCAGATTAAATTTCTGTTCCTACTGTTTCAACCATGCAGTGATTTTTTGTTTTTAGTCACGCTCAGCCATGAGCGTACCGTCGGAGCCAAAAGCGGTTAGCCCGGGTTTACCCTTGATCCCTACAGGACTCAAAACGCTTGATTGCGTCGAGTCGCGATTCATATGGTGGACTAATCCCCAAAGGTTGATAGCATTAGAACCAAAGAGGGGAATTTCAATTCAGCCGATCTATATCTGCATGCAATGTTGTCATTCAATTCTGCCATCATGCACTGAAAGAGGATTTAAAAATGGACACATATTTTGATTTAGGCACGTATTCCCGCCCGATAACGACCAATTCCGAAGAGGCGCAGGTCTGGTTTGACCGTGGGCTGAATTGGACCTATGGTTTTAATCATGGGGAGGCGGTTGCCTGTTTTCGCAAAGCGGCCGAAGCCGACCCAACAAGCGCAATGGCGCAGTGGGGTATCGCTTATGCGACCGGACCCTATATCAACAAACAATGGTCCTATTACAGCGAAAAAGAATTAAAACGTGCGTTAGCGACCTGCTTTGAAGCCTCGCGCAAAGCGGCCGAATTTGCGCCTAACGGGACAGAGAGGGAGCGGGCATTGATTCATGCGCTGCTATCACGCTACCACTCACCCGACGTTCAGGAGATGTCTACCCTAGATCAATGGAATGATGCCTACTCAAACGCGATGC
>JAHDEN010000011.1:0-14270 GCA_020628815.1 Chloroflexota bacterium
GCGCAGTAAGAGTAAATGTTTGAGCTCTCCCTGTCAGGAACGGTGTGTCAGTTTAAATAACTTCTTCTAAATATGTAGGCTTTCCTCGAGTAGATTACCATAACTATTCGGTTTGAACGACCTTAACCCGAACTTGGTCGGGTTAGATTTTGAGCGATCGCAAGCGCAGCGCATTGCTGACCACGCTAATGCTTGAAAAAGCCATCGCCCCGGCCGCCAAGATGGGATGGAGCTCTCGCAAAAAGTCAGGCGCCCATGCAAACGGAGCCAAAACCCCGGCCGCAATCGGGATCAGCGCCACGTTGTATCCAAACGCCCAGCCCAAGTTTTGCTTGATGTTACGCATCGTCCCCTGAGAGAGTCGGATCGCCTGCGGCACACTGCGCAGATCACCCCGCATCAGCGTCACATCGGCCGTTTCCATCGCCACATCGGTGCCGGTGCCAATCGCCAACCCGACATCAGCCTGAGCCAGAGCTGGAGCATCGTTGATCCCATCACCCACCATCGCAACCGAAAAGCCTTCCTGCTGAAGCTGAGCCACATGGGCCGCTTTATCGCCCGGCAGCACCTCGGCAAACACCCGATCAATGCCCACTTCTTGGGCGATCGCTTCAGCCGTCGCCTGATTGTCTCCCGTCATCATAATCACACTTAAGCCGAGATCGCGCATGTTGCGCACCGCATCTTTTGACCCCGCTTTGATCGTGTCTGCCACAGCGATTAGGGCGCTAGCTTGCCCATCAACCGCCAGCCACATGGCGGTTTTCGCCTCGTTTTGGAGCTGTTCGGCTTGGGGGCCAAGCCCGTTCAACTCGACCGCTTCACGCTCCATCAGGCGCAGGTTGCCGAGCAAAATCTGCTGACCGTCAACTTCGGCCGAAATGCCGTGCCCCGCAATCGCTTCGAACGTGTGCAGCGTTGCTAAATCAAGGTTTTGATCTTTTGCTTGGCGCACAATCGCCTCGCCCAACGGATGTTCTGAGCCACGTTCGGCCGAGGCTGCCAATCTAAGCAGACTGCTTGCATCAAGGTTTGAACTTTCGCTAACCACCAAATCAGTCACGGCCGGTTCACCTGCCGTAATCGTGCCGGTTTTATCTAAAACGATGGCGTTTAACTTATGTGCCTGTTCAAGTGCGGCCGAGTTTTTAAACAGAATTCCGTTTTCGGCACCCTTGCCAACGCCCACCATAATCGAGGTAGGCGTCGCTAGCCCCATGGCACACGGGCAGGCGATGACCAATATCGCGGTTAAGCGCAGCAACGCTGGCACCAATCCTGCCCCGCTAATGAGCCAAATGGCAAAAATAAGCAGCGCCAAGCCGATCACGGCCGGCACAAAATAGGCCGATACCTGATCAACGATCCGCTGGATCGGCGCACGGCTGCCTTGAGCTTGCTCAACTAGTTTGATAATTTGAGCCAAAGCGGTTTCTTTACCCACTTTAGTCGCTTTGAACTTTAAGGACCCTTGTTTGTTGATCGTCGCACCGATCAGTTCATCCCCAATTGTTTTAGAGACCGGCAGGCTTTCGCCCGTGATCATGCTTTCATCGAGCGCAGAACTGCCGCTGACGACAACCCCATCAACCGGAACCCGTTCACCCGGCCGCACAATCACCACATCCCCCGCAATTACCTCAGAAATCGGAATGTCAACTTCTGTGCCGTTCCGGTCGATCCGGGCTGTTTTAGGCTGTAGTCCGATCAGCTTTTTGATCGCCTCGCTTGTGCGCCCTTTGGCCCGCGCCTCCAGCAGTTTGCCCAGCACAATCAGAGTGATGATGACGGCCGAGGTTTCAAAATAAACGTGGTGCCCAAAAATGTCTGAGTTGAAATAGTGGGCGATCATAACGCCGATACTAAAGAAGTATGCGGCCGACGATCCCATCGCAACCAGCACGTCCATATTGGCACTGCCGTTGCGTAAACTTTTATACGCACCCACGTAATAGTCCCATCCCACATAAAACTGAACAACGGTTGCCAGCCCTAAGAACAGGTAGTCAACCCAATTATCAAACGCCCAATCACCCAGCAGCCCAAAATCACGGCTCATGCTGAGCACAAATAGGGGGATGGTAAACACCGCCCCGACGATTAGCCGGTGCAGTTGATGGTTGTATTCAGCCTCGCGGGCGGTCGCTTCTGCATCTTCTAGCTCCTCACCCTCGGCCGCTTCAACCACATCAAACCCGGCACCACGGATCGTGGCGGCCAATTCTGAGCGGCCGGTTGCACCCGCAACATATTGAACCGTGGCCCGTTCATTCGCAAAGTTGACGGTCGCTTCAATCACTCCATCAACCTTATTTAATTTACGCTGGATGGTTTTTGCACAGTTGGCACAGGTCATCCCCAACAACGGGATTTCTTGGGTGACGGTTGGTACGTCGAAGCCAGATTTTTCGATGCGAGCCACCAATCCACCTGCAACAGCTTTTCCGCTGTTTTCGGCCGGATCATAGCTGACTGTCACCCGCTCGCTGGCGAAGTTGACTGTGGCATCGGTCACGCCGTCTATTTTTTTTGCGTTGCGCTCAACAATTTTGACACAGTTGGCGCAGGTCATGCCGATTACCGGCAAGGTTAAAGTTTTTGTGGTCATATTTTTTTTGCGGTTACTGCTCGCCGCTAAATGAGGGGATCGCTTCTAAAATCGGGCATTCAGCCGTTGATCCGTCCCCGTGGCACTGGTGTACAAGATGTTTCAAAGCCTGTTTCATTTGCTCAAGCGCATCAATTTTTATTTGTATAGCTGCTACTTTTTGCGTTGCACGTTGCCGCACATCTGCCCGATTCACCTGGGTGTCGATACGCATGCCGAGCAGTTCATGGATTTCTTCTAACGTAAATCCTAAGGCCTGTGCCCCTTTGATAAATTTAAGTCGGTCAACGGCCGATTCCGGATAGATCCGGTACCCCGATTCTTTGCGAGGTGGTTCTGGCAATAGCCCACGTTTTTCGTAATATCGCAGGGTTTCAACATTGACGTCGGCCGCTTTGGCTAACTTACCTGCTGTGAGTCCAACTAACTCCATTGTGATCTCCTTGATTAAGGTGCCGGAATTATAAACCCTGTAGTGCAGTACGGAGTCAAGCGTTTGATGGAATCTTGTAAAACGTAAATGTTTGCCCACATTTAAAGTGATAATCGAGTTCCGTGATCTGCCTTTGACTGGTAAAATCAACCCTTTATGAAGACTCAAACGCTTAACATTACAGACTTCAGCTCACTTGCATTCGCGGCCGACCTTTTGGCGAATGGGGAGTTGATCGTTGTTTATTTTCAGGGAACTTATGCCTTTCTGTGCGATGCAGATGCATCTGCTCCGGCCGAGAAAATTTTTGAGATAAAGAATCGGCCGCGAGAAAAAGGATTATCTTTGGTTGTTGACCCCCAATTCTTGCCCGATTTTGTTGACCTTGATCACCCCGTATTCTCACGCTTTCCGCTTGAGCAAGCGGTTGAGCTGCAGCGTAGCTTGCACGCTCTAGGGCTTGTATTCCCGGCGGGCTCACAGGCCCCGGCCGATCTGGTCCAAGCAGGCACCATCCTAAATGTCTGGACAGAATACCGGCCGCATCAGCCGCTAACCCAGTTAACCCTACTTGCACGAAAAAGGGGAATACGGGGCTTTAAAGGGGCTTCGACCAATCTTAGTCATGAGCCAACCTATAATCGGGTTGAGCAGGTGTTAGAGCAATTTGATGGGGCTGTGCCACTCATTTTGGATGGGGACGTACCGGTGCCGGAATCGCGGCGAAAATCCACAACTTTAGTTGATTTAACCGGTGAACGGCCGACGATGATTCGGGCCGGAAATGTGACGGCTGCCGAGGTCCAATCTGCTTTGGATCGAGTTGGTTTTGGGGAACTGGTTATCGCCCCGAATGTCAAAGTTTTATAGTTTCAAGAGGAAAAATGGATATAGAAAAAGTGATCGGTGCGAGTCGTGGTTGGATTGAACGTGAGGGGCATTCTATTTTAAATGAATATCGAGAGTTGCTGAGTCTTCCCAATCATGCGGCCGATTTGCCAAACATCGAAAAGAATTGCGAATTTATCTCTCAAATGTTCGCCAAGCGCGGCTTTGAAATGCGCTTTTTGCGGCTCGATGGTGCTCCTCCCATCGTTTATGGTGAGCGCTTGGTCCCTGGTGCGACCCGCACCTTTTGCATTTATGCTCATTACGACGGCCAGCCGGTTGTGCCTGAAAACTGGACCCATCCACCGTTTGAACCTACTTTGTACGATGGGGCGATGCCTGACGGCGGCCGGCCGATTCCGTTTCCTTCTTCGGCCGAAGCGATTGATGAGGAGTGGCGAATTTATGCTCGCTCCGCATCAGATGATAAGGCGCCGATTATTTCGTTAGCAGCGGCTTTAGATGGATTGGAAGCGGCCGGAATCGGATTGACGTCCAATATAAAGCTGTTTTTTGACGGGGAAGAAGAAGTAGGCTCTCCGCATGTTGAAGCGTACCTGCGTACATTTGATCATCTGCTGAATGATATTACCGCTTGGCTGTTGGTCGATGGGGCCGTTTACCCGACAGGTGACCCGACGTATAAATTTGGCTCACGCGGCCGGACAGCGTTGCAGTTAACGGCTTATGGTCCAGCCCGGCCGCTGCATAGCGGCCATTATGGCAACTGGGCTCCGGTCCCGGGGCAAACGTTGGCCCGCTTGCTCGCATCTATGAAAGACGATGATGGCAAAGTGTTAATTGATGGCTTTTATGATAGTGTGATTCCGATGACCGCTTTTGAACGATCCCAAGCGGAGCAGGCCCCCAATATTGATGAACAATTGAAAGAGGAGTTGGCCCTTCACTCGACAGAAGGTGGAGGAGAATCGCTCAATTTGCGTATCCAATTGCCGTCTTTAACGTTACGCGGGCTAGCCAGCGGCTCTGTGGGGGATAAGGCACGCAACGTCATTCCGACTACGGCGGTGGCCGAGCTGGAGATGCGTTTGGTGAATGGAAATGATCCAGACAACATGTGTGATTTGGTAGAAGCCCACATTAGGCGAAAAGGCTGGCACATTGTTTATGAAGAGCCGAGCCTTGAGACTCGACGATCTCATAAAAAAGTGATCAAGGTTGTGCGTGACTCAGAAAGCTTTCCTGCGTCGAAGGTTGCGATGGATCGGCCGGAGATCCAAGAGGTTATAAACGGGCTAAAAGCATTTACCAAAGACCGTGGGGTGTTTTTACCTGCAACTGGGGCATCGAATCGAATTTATGGATTGATATTTAACGAAATAGGCAAACCGGGAATCTGTATAAACACGGTTAATCGTGATAATAATCAGCACGGCGCCAATGAGAACTTGCGGGTCGGGAATTTGTGGTACGGAGCAGATATTTTATCTGTGCTCTTGGCAATGTAGGGCGTTTCTTTTTGTATGTTGTTCAACCAACCAGCGGATGTCCGGCCGATTGTTTAGATACCCTTCCCGATACTTGAGCTCTTTAAATCTTGCGGCTTGCACTTGAATAACACGATTGATATGGGTTAATAATTGCCCAGCACGTTCATCTTTTGCAAACTCTAGCACCTGGATCAAACAGACTGCTGCGGTCCCCCACTCCCATTCCCCAAGAAATTCATTATCCTTCATCTCCGGCCATACTTTATTTGCCAACTCACCCGCTTTTTCATGATCGCCTAGCTCGCAATAAGCCCAGGCCATACCGCACTGAATTGAGATTTCGATTTCAAGATGATTATTTTCAGGGACTACTTCTTCTGCGATTGTATAAACTTCGACCGCTCTGCGATATTGGCGCGTTGCGACTAAGAAATTGCCAAATGTTAGCCATGTCCGAGCCTTGACAAGGGGAAACTCAACTTCAGTTAGAAGGTTGCTGATTGTATTGAGGATTTCTTCAGCTTGATCATACTGATTCGTCCAAGTGTAAAGCTTGCTTAGAACGATCTGCGTCGTTATGAAATATTGTATTTGTCCATTTTGTAGAAAATAATCGCTGACAAAGATTGTATTTCGGATCGCTTCGTCAAACTGCCCACATGCTGATTGGATGATTGCCAGATTCCCAGTCAAAATGGGCAATACGATCCTGTTGCCAATCTTGTTTGCTAATTCAATTGCTTCTTCCAACGTCGCAACCGCTTCGTCGAATTCCGCCAGATCAAAATTTGTTTGAAATAGCAGATTCAATCCGTTGCAGTGCCACACCGGCAAGTTCTGTTTTTTACATTTTTCAATAAATGCGAGGATAAGTTTTTTTGCTAGCTCAGTTTGCCCCAAGTGTATATGGATCAAGCATTCTAGATACTCAGCTCTTGTTTGCAAATCTGCATTTGGTTGCTTTTGAAGCATTAGCTTGCAATCAGTTAATGTTTTAAGTGCTTTTTGAGTTTCGCTAAGATATTGAAGGCAAAGTGCCTTTCGAAATAGGGTGTGGCTGATTTCACTGACGCGGTTTGCCTCAATTGCTAACTCGTAAGCTGTGTTCGCTTTATTTAAAGACTCCTGATATTTACCAATGTGTTGGTAAATGATCCCTTGAACGTACACTGCCCAGATGATTCTTTTTTTACTCCCAATTTGCTCTGCCATTTTGAGAAGATTCTCACCTAAAGCGATAAGCCCATGAAGATCTTCCATCAAAATCACGCGTGAACGAATAAGTGTTTGTAGCAGGTCGAAGCGTAATTTAAGATCTTGTTTGTCTGTCAGTGCCAACCCTTGCGATGATTGCTTGGCCTGCTTTGCGTGATAGTCAATATGATGTTTGCCGTCATATCCAAGAATAAATGAGTCGCCCAGATCCGTGGCCTTTTGCCCTGAAGCAAAGCGCTTAACTAGTGGATGCAGTGTAAATGTGCCGGGCCCGACCTGTTGTAGCATCGATGTTTGGAGTAGTTCTTGGTAGACACTCAGCTCGGCCGGGGCTATCGCTTCCATCGCCTCTCTGCCCCATTGGTTAGAAAAGCGGGTTAATTCAGGCAAAACTTTCTGCGCTTCAATCGAAAGCTTCTGCCACATGTTTTCGAGTATCTTAAATACTGACTGGTGCTGCGGAGGCAGATCAATCGCATTGCTCTGGAGCAGCTGAGCACGATTTGACGAGCTGGAAATAAGCTCTTCTAAGGTAAACAGATTGAGCTGCTTGGCCAGTAGCTCGATGGCCAATGGTAAGCCGCCTAATTCTTTGCAGAGCTCAATAACCGTTGTTCCATTTTCTGGGGTTAGCTGGAACTCAGGCTGTTGCTGCTGTGCAGATCGTTCAAACAGCTTAGTGGCTGGGCCAAACAGGGTTTCAGGCGTTTGACCTCCCACTGCCTCAAGCCCATTAATTTGTAATATGCACTCCTGCTTTAATTTAAGCTGGTTTCGGCTAGTGGCAATAACAGTTAGGTGTGGCAATCTGTTTAGTAAAACAGAAACGGAGTCAGCTTCGTCAATTGCCGATTCAAAATTGTCAAGAATGAGGCAGGCTGATCTGTTGTTTAAACGGTCTACAATTTGATCAAGTGTTGAACCGGTTGAGCTAGGCAATACCTCTAATTGTTCCGCTATAAAGGGGAGTAATTGAGCTGAACTGGTTGGTGAAACTATCGTCTGATCAGCAAATTCTAGCTGCTGTAGCTCTATGAACAGGATTTCTGACCCGAAGCGATGGAGCAGCGCGGGGATTTGACTGCGTACGAAGTAGGTTTTTCCAACTCCCCCTAACCCCACAATCGAAACCAACCTAAACCCTTTGTCGAGAAAGCTTGCCAATTTTGCTGACTCTGCTTCACGACCAATAATGCCTTGCGGGGATACGATGTGATTTTCGGCGTTTACCTTGCTGTACGGCCGGGAGAGGGGGATTTGAATTTTCTGCGGTGCCAAATATCTTGCCAGTTGTTCTGGCTTTGAAAGCTGTGCTCCTATTTCCATTAACTCTGCAGAAAATTGGTGATCTGGGTAAATCTCCAGCACTTGTTTGCGGTACTGATTTAATACTTTCAAGGCTTCCGCAATTTGGCCACAGGCGATTAAGCAGCGGATATGCAGAGCCCACATTTGGTCATCATAAGGGGCTAGTTCAGTAACCGTCTGACCATACTTAATCACTTCTTGTTCTGCGTCTGCAGCCAGCAATCTGGGGGCAATTAGCATGTAAGCCTGGCACAGTATCGTTTCAACTTCATGTTGAATCGCATAAGCCCAGTCTGACAATTGTGGGTAACTGTCTAGATTGATTCCCCCTAAAAATGGCCCTTTGTAGAGATCAAAAAGCATTTGTAGCTGATCTAACGAGCTGTTGTTCAAGTCGGCCGCAATTGATCTGACCTCTCTTAAATCAAAAGAGACTTTATCAAAATTAGTAAAATTCAGAGTGTCTCGGCTAACGACCAAATGATCCTCAAACCCTTCGTTTTTAAGCCTGTTTACCAGATATCTTAAACTGCCAAATTGCTGCTTACGTGGGGAGTCTGGCCAGAACAGATTCGCGATTTCTTCCCGTGTTTGAGGTTTAGCCCTTTCAGCCAAGTAAGTTAGGAGCAGATATTGTTTTACACGAGGAGATGCAGGCAGGTTGTGTGTATCGAGTTGGAGACGGGCAGAGCCCAATGATTCAAGGGTCAACATAGGTATAGATCAATTGATAGTGCTCGCCATTATATGATTTTCTTCTGCAAAAACTCTATGAGATGAATGAACTATGATCTTGGAAAGAGAAAAATTAACCGACAAGAAGCCAATAGCCGGTATCAATTTCTCATCGGGACCTATTCTCTAAACGCAAAAGGCTTCAATACTGTCTTCGGCACACTTAAAGCCTATGTTCAAAACCTTCCAATGTGAGTTAAATCCAATAAATTAGTCGGACTTATCTTGGATTTGTTATCAAAATCCGTTCCTGTAGTGGGTTTTGGTGTGAAAAATTCGTTCAAAATAGAAAAAAGTTGCTTTTTTCTATTAATTTGCGTGAATTTTTGGCCGGGCCGATCCTTCGAGAAACATTTGACTTAAGTTGTGAGCAATAAGATAGATTTGGTTCAAATGTATCTCCGAGAATGTTTTCTCGCGAAAGAAGACACCAATCTATTCAAAATTATGAATGTGTGCTTAACCCGAATACTTGTCATTTTTTTACAGAAAGAGCCTGATTTCTAGATAAGTATGCAGCACACTCCCCCCATAATTTGATGAGACAGATCAATCATGTTAAAGCAAAACAAAATCTTAATTAGTCTAATGTCAGGCCTATTTTCAATCGCTCTATTTGCTGGTTCAAATATTCAACAAACCTTTGCAGTTAGCCCCGCAATGGTTACACCAGTTCCCCACTCCTGTGATGCCACGCTGTTTCACGTTATTTCAGGGCAGATGAAAAAATTAGACTTTGCAACGGGTACCTACACCCAATTGGGCGATTATTCTGGCTTTGATCAGATTAATGCGATGGGTTACAACGTAAACGACAACTTCATCTATTCCTTGGCTCGTCAAGAAGCGGTTGATGTGAACGGTGTTCCCGTTAGTGTGCGAGATATTGTGAAAATTGATGCAAATGGGGATGTTTTCTACCATGTTTCACCAACAGACTTTATTCGCAACTCTGTTGTAGGTGAGGTAGTGGACAACAAGCTATGGATTGCTGCAAATACAGATATCTATAAGATCGATTTGGCAACCGGTGCCGTTGAGCAGCAAACTGCTGATGCAGATATGGATATTGTCGATTGGGGGTATATCAATGGGAAGTTCTATGGAGCCCGTGGCGATGTCTTGTTCACAATTGATCCATCAACTAACCCTGCCTCGGTCACAACAACGACGGTTCCAGGGCTGTTGCCTGGCGCGGGCGGTTACGGGGCAACCTATGTGTTTGATACTGACGAATTATTTGTATCAAAAAATAGCGGCGGCTTATACCAAATTTTTGGATACGACACTCCATCTCCAACAGCGATTTATGTGAGTAATTCTGAGCCAACTAGCACGAATGATGGTGCATCTTGCCCCATTGCTGAATTTATCCCCCCTGCTGGCGAATGTACGGTGGTAGACTCTGACACCGATGGTGATGATGTGTTGGACAGCATCGATATCGATAATGACAACGATGGGATTTTGGATCAGAACGAAAGCGGTGATACCGACGGCGATGGCGTTATCAACATGTGCGATTTGGACAGTGATAACGACGGAATAAGCGACTTAGTTGAAAGTGGAACTTCATCCGGGAATCAGCGTGCTGACACCAATGGTGATGGATTTGTATCAAGCACAGAAGCTGGCATTGCGATTGGGGGAGTGGCGGATCGCGACGTAGACGGGCTGATGGACATCTTTGATTCAAATACCGGCAATGTTAATCCGGGAGCATCGGTCGGTACTAATCCTGCCAATAATGATGGGACAGACGAGCCGGATTTCTTAGACTTGGACAGTGACAATGACGGGATTCCCGATGCGATTGAAGCCCAGCCAACCAATGGATATGCAGGCACTTTTGGCACAGATAATAACGTTACAGATGACGATGCAGATGGTGATGGTGTCATTGGGATTTATGACAGCCTAAATGGGGTGTTTGGCGGGTCGTTTACCACTCCTCAGAATACAGATAGCGTCGACAGCCCAGATTACATTGATCTAGACAGCGATAACGATACTAAACCAGATGTTTAAGACCATGGAATGGGTCCTGAAAACGGAGGGGCTGCCAATCCACCAAGATCCAAACGGCCGGGTAGATAACCCGCAAACGACGCTTATCAATGAAAGCGGAGATAACACAGAAGTTGCCTATCGTGAGCTGTGGATTCCCCCAACGCTTGATCCAGATGATAAGGATGGAGACGGCGTGCCTAATGCTGTAGACATTGATGATGATAACGACGGTATTTTAGATATCGATGAAAATGTTGATTTAGACGGGTTAAGCATTGTTGAGAATCAAACCGGCCGGCCGCATGGGATGGGTAGCAGTGACCGCTTATCAACAGGGGCGACCAACAGTTGCCCCAGCGGGCAAGTCGCAGTTGCTCTGTACGGCGGATCTCTAACCAACGGATTGGTTGGGGCGAGCTCGGTTGACAGCGTTGACAATGGGATTTGTGTTCAACTAATCGGCGCTGTCGATTGGGCCAGCATGTCGGTTGCAGATTTTCAGACTTTTAATGTGCTCTGGATCGGGAATGATGACTGTACCGGTTCTGGTGGGGCCACAGATTTTGATCTAGCTGTCGCGTCACGGCCGGTGTGGGAGACCGCTATCGACCCCGGAAATCTAATGATCGCCGGAGGAGACTATGACTGGCACTATTTCCGGGATGGTGGCGGAGATGCGCGGGCTATAACCGAAGCGATGATTAAAGAAAGCGCTGACGGGCCAGCCCCGGGGTTGGTATTGCAAGCCGGTTGTTACAGCTTAACAGGTGGTCCATGGTTCCAAAATCTGGGAGGCACCTTTGAAGGGCTTTTCCATGGTGGCGTTGGCGCGGCTAATCCGGGACCGGGTGAAGTAACAACCCACGAATTTAACCAAAAATATGGCTGGGATTGGGCGTCTTATGAATTTAATTGGAGCTGCCACGGTGGAATGTATATCGTTCCAGGCAGTGCGGTTGAGCAATATAACCTGCAGGTTATGTTCTATTATCCTGGTGGCGTTGTCCCCTGTTTTATGATGTCAGATGAACGTTTCCCGCCGTTTCTGCCCACTCGTGATACAGATAATGATGGGATCCCAGATGCTTGTGACTTAGACAGTGACAATGACGGTATTAGCGACCTGATTGAAAGTGGCGCTACCGCATCTCAAATTGCTGTAGACATTAACAAAGACGGGACGATTAGCCCGCTCGAAGTCACGATAGCGACCGGAGGGAACCCTGATGCGGATGGGGATGGATTGATGGACATCTTTGACGCAGACATCGGTGACACAACTTCACTTGCTTCTGTGGGTACGGTGGCTGTTAATAGCGATGGAGACATTCGGCAGGACTACATCGACCTTGACGCTGATGCTGACGGCATTCCTGACGTGATTGAAGGGAAGAAAACGGCCAACTTTGGCCCAACCTTTGGGAACGATGGGGACGTGCGCAACGATGATATTGACACCGACGGCGCTATTAGCGTTTTTGATAATAACGATTTAGGTGCAGGTTACTTTGGTGGAACCTTCCCGCTGCCTGAAGACACCGATTTGGATGGGATTCCAGATTATCTTGATTTAGACAGTGACAATGACTTTGCACTTGATGCATGGGAGAGCGGCCTCATCCCAACCGGCCGTGACGCAGGGGATTTTGCGGATGGAATTGATGATGCCATTAACCCTAGCGAGTTTTATCGTGACAATAACGGTATTGTGGATTTGCCGTGGCGAGATCTGGATGATGAAGATAACAACGCTGAATCAGGCGGAGACGTTGACTTCCGTGAGTTTAATCCTGACTTTGACTTTGGGGATGCTCCAAACGTCTATGGTACGGCAAGCCACTCGATTTCAGATTTTGTGGATTTCTGGATCGGCGGCCTCGGAGACAACCCTGATAAGGAAGATGCGGCATTCCCTGTGGGGAACGGGGTGGCTGATGATGACACCGGTATCGACGATGAAGAGGGTGTGATCTGGAACGGCTCTGAAGATCCAGCTTATGACACCGGCCGGGTTTTCTACCCAGCTAGCCCAACCGGCTTTGGGTCAGATACAGGTGAGTACTCCTTCAACGTTCAGCTATACAACGATGCCTTCGACTTTGGCTTCTTGACCGTTTGGATCGACTTTGATGGAAACAACGTATTTGATTCATACGAACAGTTGCCAGATATTACTGTTTCGCGCAGCACGGGCGTTCAAAATCAAACCAACATTCCATTTACCGTTCCCGAAGATGCTGCATGTGGTCGAACTTATGCTCGATTCCGATTCTCTAACGAAGGAACAATTTCAACCGATGGGTATGGTGGCTGGGGAGAAGTTGAGGATTACGCGATTACAATCGATTGTCGGACCGATCTAGAAGTAGAGATGGAGTTTGATCCAAATGTGACCGGCGTTAACGACATCGTGCTTAACTCTTCCCGTGTTTATGAAGGTGAATGGGAGTTGTCGCACGATATTGCGATCCAAACTTTCTTGAAGAATAATGGACCCCAATCTGCCAGAAACATGACTGTAACGGTTGAGTTGCCAAGAGACATGGATGATGTGTCATACGCAGAATCAGGCCGTTGGGCTTGCACAGTTGACACCCCTAGTTTAGTCGCAACTTGCACCGCTTTTGGTATGGCTGACCCAACTAGAGAAGAAGTGATTGAATTTACCGGCCGGATCCCTGGCACGTATGACCCTAACTTTGTTGTGGGCAGCGCAGAAGTTGAACACGATGGTGGGGATACGGTTCCAGCTAATAATCGAGTCGATCATAACATCCGAGTAGTAAAAATTTGGGAAGGCGCTGAAGAAGTCGAGACCTTTATTTATGGTGAATTCTCTAGTGTCTTAAATACGACCTCGGGGGACGGCCGAGATATTGCAATTGGTGATCCTTTGGCTAACCCGATCCAAGTGCCGCTTTATTATGCGGCCGGAGTTGAACCATTGAGCACTCCGATATTGCGTACACAATGGTGTGCGGGTGATCCGACTTATCCAGGCTGTAACGAGGCGACCGATTTTATTTTGGGCTCCATCGCTGTACAGTCCCATACAACACTCAGTGTGACCGAGATGATACGAACCGGATCAGGTGTGGTAACTACCACCGCATCAGCAACCAATTTGATTTCAGCTCCGATCGAAACCATGGCGGCCCGAAATGGAACAGGTGGACCCATTGTTCGCTATTCTGCGGTGAGGGGCGACACTGGTGCTGGTGCAAATTGCCAGACTGCGATATCAGACCTTGGTCCCGGCAAATGTATTGCCAAGCAAGATGTGATCGCAGGGTTAGCCCTGACATCGGTTCAGGCGGATCTATATGATTGGGATATTCGTAATCTGACCCCGATTGTCTTCCAAACATCGGGCGGACGGACGATTGAGTGCGACAACGGAGACGGTGAATGTGTCTATGTTGAAAACGCACGGCCGGGATTGTATTCGATCCAAGGTGAAGTGGATTACGAGGTTATTTTCCACGATCCTGTCGAATTGCGTTTGGGGGTTCCCACTTTCCGACAGCCCCGAACCAACGATTTGATCTTTTTCATGCAGGTCATTGCACCTTATGTAGAGCCTGAAGACAACACCCCGTAGGTTCATTTAGATAGGTTT
>JAHDEN010000011.1:14280-60197 GCA_020628815.1 Chloroflexota bacterium
AGACAAACAAAAGGCCAGTTTGGATTTAGTTCTGAACTGGCCTTTTTTGTTGATTTAGTTCTACGTTGGCGAATTTGGAAAGTAGTAAGTGTCTCTTCAGAAAACTTAGCTTGCTTGAGTTTTGCATAAGAACCAAGACGCAAGGTGGCTTCCAAAAGAACGATGTCATCGGGCCTTTGGGCCTTAGATGACACCGTTCTAGTTGTTTTCAAGTTAGATGTATGGGCTCGAATAATTTGTAAACACTATTTTCAGACGTTCCGAGCTTAAGCAAAATTCAGGTTAGCTTGCGTGTCCCAGTCTTCTAGAAATTTGGTTAGCCGCCCGCACAACTTCACTTCGGTAGCTGTCTAACCTGCGTTCGAACTGCTGGATGGGTGCTGCAATCGTCAACGCAGCCACCTCGATTCCTAAATAATCAAAAATCGGGGCCGCGACGCTACCCACACCAACGATCGCTTCCTCGAAGTCATACGCATGCCCTTGGGCTTTAACCAGTTCCAGCTCTTCGTGCAGTAAGTCGATGGTTTGGATCGATTTGGGGGTCATGGGTATGAGTCCGTGTTCGTCGATAACCGCCTGCCGTTCCTCGGCCGATAAGTGGGACCTGATAACTTTGCCCGCGGCCGTGCAGTGGGCCTTAAACCGGCCGTCAGGGGTTGAAAACGTCCCGGGTGGAACTCGACGAGACATGATTTTATCGGCGAATAAGACTTTCCGGCCCGCTAAAACACCGAGAAGCATCGTATTGTCATACTTCGCAGCAAACTCCTCCATCTGCTTTCTAGCCTCCGTCTGCAAAGAACTAGATCCCAACAAAACATGGCTCAGCTCCAAGACCCGCCATCCCACTTTGTAGCGACGCTTGCCGCTTTTACGCAACAAGCCAATGGCGACCAAAGACGACGCAACATCAAATGTAGTTGACGTGCTCCAGCCTAACTCTTCAGCCAATTCAGTGATTCCCCAATCGGGTGTTTCGAGAGTAAATAGGGTTAGCATCTTACTTGCGCGATCAAATGTACCTAACATGTTTCTATTTTCCGGTTATGTCGGATTTTGGTCAAACTTGGTCAAAAATATTTTGTATTTATCCGATATAGCCGGAAGAGTGCCTTTTCAGACTGTTTTGAAGTGGGATACTTGAAGTGAGTGGGGGCTTTGATTTACAAGTAAAAAAGATTGTTCATATCGAGAGGAAAAAGATGTCAGCTCCTAAATTAATGTCGGCCGCAGAGTATGGCCAAGTCGAAGCACCCCAAGGGGATCATCGGATCACGTATGGAGATGATCCATCCCAATTTGGTGATTTGTTTTTGCCAACAAGCAACACAAAAACCGCCAGACCTGTGGTTGTACTCATTCACGGCGGATGCTGGCGCGCGCAATACGGCCTTGAGCCGATGGGCAAGATGGCTAGAACCATTGCGGACCAAGGTGTGGCTGTGTGGAGCTTGGAATATCGCAGATTGGGGAACGGAGGCGGATGGCCGCATACCTTTTTAGATGCGGCCCATGGGGCGGACCTTTTGCGCGAATTGGCACCGAAATACAATCTTGATTTGGATCATGTAGTGGTGTCGGGTCATTCGGCCGGAGGTCATTTGGCTCTGTGGTCGGCCGCGCGGCCGCTGCTTTCTCCCGACTCACCCATCTACACGCCAGATCCGCTTAAATTTAAAAGCGTTGTCGCTATCGCCCCCGTTTGTGACTTGGAACGAGCGGTTGCTTGGGACATCTGTGTTGATGCGGCCGACGTTTTGGTCGGTGGCCATCCGCGCGAGGTGTGGAGCAATTACTATCAAGGGTCACCTAGCGCACTGCTTCCGTTGGGCGTACGACACATCACCATTAACGGCAGCCATGACGACATCGTGCCGCTTGAATATGTGACCCCATTTGTTGAAACGGCGCAAAAGCTTGGGGATGATGCCTCGCTAATCCCCGTTCAAGATGTTGGCCATTTTGAGCTAGTTATGCCGAGCCACCCGGCCGGGAAATCGGTGGTTGAAACGATTTTGGCAGAAATTAAGGCGTGAAACGTGTTGCGTGATGCGTAGATACACCCCGCGCAACACGTTCTACGGACTACGAAATAAATGGAACAAACCGCAAAAGCTAACCAAACCGAACTCTCTTTCGTCGAATTTGTCGCCATGATGGCTTCAATGATCGCCCTCATGGCTCTTTCAACCGATGCGATGTTGCCCGCATTGCCCGAGATCGGGTCAGAACTTGGCATTCGACAGGCGAACGACAGCCAGCTCATCCTCTCGTACTTTTTCCTGGGTGCTGCGCTGGGGCAGCTGTTTTACGGACCAGTGGCAGACAGCCTCGGCCGTAAGCCGATGATTTACATCGGGCTAGTCGTTTTTATGGGGGGCTCTCTACTCTCGATGTTTACTACCAGCTTCCCGATGATGCTCGCATCCCGCTTGATTCAGGGATTGGGGGCCGCTGGGCCGCGCAGTGTGTCGTTGGCCATCGTGCGTGACCGCTTTTCCGGCCGGATGATGGCCCGAGTCATGTCGTTTATCATGACCGTGTTCATCATGGTCCCGGTCTTGGCACCGGCCATCGGGCAAGGCATTTTACTATTTGCCGGATGGCGGGCGATCTTTGGTCTGTTTCTGGCTTTGGCCCTGATCATTCTCGTCTGGTTTGGCCTGCGCCAGCCCGAGACATTAACGGCCGACAACAAAATTCCGTTTACTTTTAAACGGATCACCAATGCCTTTAAAGAGGTCTTTTCCAGCCGAATTGCGTTTGGATTCACCTTGGCAACCGGCATCTTTACCGGCGCATTTTTAGGCTATCTCAACTCGGCCCAGCCGGTGTTTCAAGAGCAATATGGGTTAGGCACATGGTTCCCGGTGATCTTTGCCCTGCTGTCCATTGCCAGTGGAGTCGCCTCGTTTACCAACGCCCAGCTTGTACTGCGCCTTGGCACCCGCCGTCTGACGTCTGTCTCAAATGGCTTCCTCACACTGTTATCGGCCGGATATTTTGTGTACGCCATGACGGCCCAAGGCAATCCCCCTTTCTGGACCGTGATGGTCTACTTTGCCCTGACCCTGTTTGTTGTTGGCATCATGTTTGGCAATTTAAACTCGATGGCGATGGAGCCGTTGGGCCATATTGCAGGGGTTGGCTCGGCCGTTGTCGGTTCAGTGTCCAGTCTCATTTCAATTCCAATCGGTGCAATCATCGGCCGGATGTTCGACGGCACCATTCTGCCCCTAGTTGGTGGCTTTGCGGTGATGTGCTTTATCGCCATTTTTGTCATGCGCTGGGCAGACGCTGGAGAGAAAGAACCACAGGCTTAGACGGCCCAGCGGGCCGTCTCTACAAAAGGTCCCATCCCGTAGAGACGTGCCGTCGGCGCGTCTCAATCAAATATTTTTTGGAGAATAACCTTATGAAAACAACCGCTTCATACGCAAAAGAGCTAGATACTCAAGACCCGCTAGCTGAATTTAGAGAACGCTTTGTAATCACCGATCCCGATCTAATTTATCTGGATGGGAATTCTCTCGGCCGCTTTCCCAAAGCGACAAAAACGCTCATCAATGACATCATGGATGAATGGTCCGACAGTCTGATCCGTTTTTGGGGAGATAACTTCAATATCCAAAAAGATGTTGGGAACAAAGTGGCTGAGCTGATCGGTGCCAGCCCCGACGAAGTCATCATCGGGGAATCGACCTCGGTTAACATGTACAAGCTGTTTGTCGCATCGCTCATGGTGCAAGAAGGGCGGTCACGCATTGTGACAGACGATCTTAACTTCCCATCAGACATCTACATTTTGGATGAGATCAATCGCACTCTGGGCAACAACCATACGGTTGAGATTGTTAAATCACCCGACAGCATGACGGGACCGGTTGAAGGGATCAAGGCGATGTTGGATGAAGACACAGCGCTTCTGACGCTTTCAGGCACCGTGTTTAAGAGCGCCTACAACTACGACATGGCTGACATAAATAAAGCGGCCAAAGATGCCGGTGCGCTGGTTGTTTGGGATTTGAGCCACTCGATCGGTTCTGTACCAATTGATCTTAACGGATCAGGAGCTGACATGGCGATCGGCTGTTCGTACAAATATGTTAACGGTGGACCCGGCGCTCCCGCTTTCCTGTATGTGCGCAAAGATTTGCAGGAAAAATTGCGTAATCCGATTGCAGGCTGGCACGGCCGGAAAAATCAGTTTGACTTTGGGCTTGAGTACGAGCCTAAAGACGGCATCGGCCGGTTCCTAAGCGGCACGCCCGACGTGCTTTCGATTGCCCCCATCAGTGTGGGTATCGACCTGCTGCTTGAGGCCGGGATGGATCGAGTACGAGAAAAATCGGTAGCCCAAACCGAGTTTATGATCGCCCTTTGGGAAGAGCATTTAAAACCATACGGCTTCACCCTCAACTCTCCACGCGACGCCAAATGGCGCGGCTCGCACGTTGCCATTGGACACGCTGACGGCTGGCGCATTAACCAGAGCATGATCAAAGATGTGAACGTGCTGCCCGACTTCCGTGCCCCTGACAACATTCGGTTGGGCATCACGCCGCTGAACACCACATTCAGCGAACTGCATACGGCCGTGATGCGGATCAAACAAATTATGGATGAGAAACTCTATGAGAATCATCAGCTCGAAATGACGGTGGGTGAGGGAACCTGATGCTCAACTTT
Organism: Chloroflexota bacterium; assembly: GCA_020628815.1. Classification (GTDB taxonomy): domain Bacteria; phylum Chloroflexota; class Anaerolineae; order Promineifilales; family Promineifilaceae; genus WTJY01. The sequence goes on from JAHDEN010000011.1 coordinate 18,973, forward strand.
GCCGATTATGACGTAAGCCCAGAGCGGGGGTTTTTACCGACCGAAGATCCGCTTTTAGCACTCCCAGAACCGTTTGCCGAGCTAGACAGACTCTCGGCCGAGCTGCCATATCTGGTGCTCACCGGCCGGGTTCGCCGCACATTGGCTACCTTCGCGTGTCCCGATTTGACCCCGCTCACCACAAAGGGTGAGCTAGAACGGGCGAAGCTGATTATGAGCTCATTGTGCATGGCCTATATCTGGACCGAACAGCCAGAGATCGAGATGTTGCCCGCTAACTTGGCTATGCCGTGGGCCACATTGGCCGAAAAGCTCGGCCGGCCGCCGATGATTACCCACAGCTCGGTGGTGCTCAACAACTGGCGCAGGCTGGACCCCGATGATGGGATTCATGCGGACAACTTGGCCTGCACCCAGCACTTTATGGGGGGCATGGACGAGCAGTGGTTTTTTACCGCGACAACGGCGCTTGAAGCGATTGGTGCACCGGCTTTGATCCCTTTGAATGAGGCGAAAGATGCAGCAGCGGCCGGAGACAGTGTCAAAGTCACCGAGCTGTTGACCACAGTCCGAGACGTGTTTAAAGAGGTTAACGCCGCCCTTTTGCGCATTTACGAGCGGTGCGAGCCGTTCATCTTTTACAACCGCATCCGCATATTTTTGGCAGGATGGGATCAGACCGGCATTGTGTTTGAAGGGGTCAGCCGAACGCCGTTCAAGATGCACGGAGGCAGCGCCGCCCAGAGCAGCCTCATCCAAGCATATGATGCGGCTCTTGGGATTGAGCATTTGCACGAAGAAACCCGGCCGTTTTTGATGCTGATGCGTGAATACATGCCACCGGGCCATCGCCGCTTTGTCGAAGATTTAGCCAAAGGGCTCTCCATCTATGATTTTGTTCAATCTAAAAAAGAAACTGACCCTAATCTGGTAGAGGTTTTTAATCAGTGCATCGATGAGCTTGACGAGTTCCGTAAAACCCACATGGAAATTGCGGTGCGTTATGTGCTAAAGCAGGGTAAAAATGGGGAAGACGGTTTAGGCACTGGTGGCACAAGTTTTGTCCCATTCTTGAGTGAATCCAGAAAAGAAACAAAAGCGAAGAGGACGTAGAACGTGATGCGTATTACGTAAAATGGTTGCCTCGTCTGCCGCAATACGCTCCACGAAAAACGACAAATTTAAAACAGACCTCAACTATGAACAGATACACTCCATTTAACTTCCAATCCTGGATCGATGAGAATCGCCATCTTTTAAAACCGCCGGTGGGTGCCAAAACTCTGTTTGATGAATCAGGCAGCTTTATGATTTTTGTAGTCGGTGGCCCCAATAAACGGCGCGACTTCCACTACAACGAAACAGAAGAGTTTTTCTATCAGCTAGAAGGGAACATGATCCTTCAAATTCGTGAGGATGATGGGACTTTGGTGGATGTGCCGATCAACGAAGGGGAGATATTTCTGCTTCCATCCAAAAAGCTCCATTCACCCCAGCGTAAAGCCAATACGGTCGGCTTGGTGGTTGAGGTTAAACGGCCGGGGACGAAAGATGCTGTTTTCTGGTTCTGCGACAGCTGTGGCGATGAGCTGTACACAACCACCTATCAGTTTGACCAAATCGGCACTGAGCTCAGTCCGGTTTTGGAAAAGGTCCACGCCAGCGAAGAGCTACGCACTTGCAAAAGCTGTGGAGATGTGTTGAATATCTAGCAATTCGGCACATTCGCCGAAGTTCCTTTTTTTTAGCCGCTGATGTGGCGGATGCGCGGATGGTTTTTATCCTTCATCCTTACCCCTTTATCCTTTTATGAAACTCACCCTTCTCGGCACCGGCAGTCCCGGTTGCTTCCCAAACGTTTATCAATCTGCGGCCGCAGTTGTCGCGGGCGAAACCCCCATCATCATCGATTGTGGTGGTGGGGCAACCCAGCGCTTGTCGATGGCGAGTGCGGCCGGTCAACCTGCTCTAGATTTAAAAAACTTACAGACGCTTATTTTGACCCACCTGCATCCTGACCACTCGGCCGGATTGGCTGACTTTATCATTTCAACTTGGATCAGAGGGCGCAAAGAGCCACTGGTGATTTACGGCCCTAAAGGGACCAAAAAGATGACCGAATTGCTGATCGAAGCGTATGAGGTCGGCATCGCTGAACACTGGGAAACGGAGTCTCCCACCCCGCATCCGCTTAAATACGAAGTGATCGAATACACTGATGGGGAAATTTTCTCCAACTCCGATATTTCGGTCACCGCTTATCGGGTGTCACACGGCCGGATGGAAACCTACGCGCTGAAATTTGTAACCGCTGACAAAACGCTCTTCTGGTCGGCCGACACCCAACCGCATCCAGCCGTCATTGAGCATGGTAAAGGGGTAGATGTCATGGTCCACGAAGTTTATAGCGAGAAAGGGCTCCATTTGCCTGGACCTATCCACACACCGGTCAACTACTTCCGCCGCATGCACACTTCCACACTAGAGCTGGGCGAAATCGCCAATCAAACCCGGCCGGGCAGGCTTATTCTGCAACATCAGATGCATTTGGGGCCGGTTAGTGATGATGAGCTGGTTCAAGAAATCGCGGATATTTATGATGGGGAAATTATTTTCGGCCGGGATTTGGATGTGTTCGAAATTTAAACTATGAGTCAATCACCAACCATTGATTTAAGCCTTGGGCTTAGCGGAAAAGCTGTCTTTTTAACCGGAGGACTAGGCGGTATCGGCCGGGCGTGTATCGATTCTTTTGTGGCACACGGCGCTCGTGTCGCCTTCTCGTATGCCGAAGGGCAAGAACCGGCCGAAACTGCGCAAGAGGTCGTCGCTCAGCATCCTGAGCAACTGTCAGCTCATCCGCTGGATCTGCGGTACCTCAACTCAATCGAAGCTTGTATGAGCGAGGCCATAGACAAATGGGGTCAGATCGACATTGTGATCAATAATGCGGCCGTTGGCTCTGCTACGGTGGCGGCTTATGCGGACAGTGCGGCCGAGCAAGATTCTGTGATGCTAACGATCAACGCAGATGGGACTCTAAAAGTGTGCCAAACTTTTCTTAGCCTGATGGCTGACGAGCTCAAAGCACGGCCGTTAAAAATCATCAACCTCAGTTCGGTTGGGGGCGGTGTGCAGGCGTTCCCCGGCTTTCGTTTGTCAGATGGGATGAGCAAAGCGGCCGTTGCTTTGTTAACCAAACAGTTGGCGGCCGAACTGACTGACACGCTGGTGGACGTGTTTGCCATTTGCCCCGGTGCTACCAACACCGGCATGTTTCAGGCGAGCACGCTCAACAAACTATCTGATCAAGAACGTGCCGATTTTATTAACTCGTTACCCAAACAGCGGTTGATTGAGCCACATGAAATAGCGAGTATTATCACCTTTCTCGCCTCAAGCTACTCAACACCCATGCACGGTGCTGTCATCGATGCTTCGATGGGGCTGGGCGTTCGGCCGGGATTGCAAACGGAACGGCCGCATTAATAACGTGGTACGTGATGCGTAGAACGTTTTGGTTGTGAAATCTGTTGCGCAACACGTTTTACGCAACATACTTTGTGGCTGAAATATCGGTTGCAAAATCATAAGGATGCATGAATGAAAGATTTTGATCCGATTAAAAGTTGGGATGCGGAGCGAGCCAAACGCTATGCGACCCATCTACGGGGGGATGAGGCGGATGCGGCGGCGTTTTTGTCGAGCTACTCAGAAAACGGTAGCGCTCTGGAGTTTGCTATTGGCACCGGCCGGATCGGTATCCCTTTAAAAGAAAAAGGGATGGCGGTTGAGGGGATTGAGGGCTCGCCTGAGATGGTCGCTCAGCTACATGCCCACCCAACCGGAAAAGATATACCGGCCGTAGTTGGGGATATGAGCCAAGCAACTACGGGTAAAAAATACAACGTGGTTTATCTGGTCTACAACACGATTTTTAATTTATTGACGGCCGATAATCAGATACGATGCTTTGAAAACGCGGCCAAGCATATGACTAAAGCCGGTGTTTTTATAGTCGAGACGGCCGTGCCACATGCATGGATTGAGCCGGGTAAATCGGACTACGTTAAAGCGGAACATGTCAGTGGGATGGAAATCACACTTGATGTCGCTCGCTATGATCCTGTGACTCAGCTTTTTGAAGAAAATCATGTGACCCTCACCGAAAGCGGAATCAGGATGACCCCGATTGTGTGCCGCTTGATTACCCCCGGGGAAATGGATCTGATGGCCCGGATCGCTGGCTTGCGGTTGGTTGATCGATTTGGGGATTGGAAACGATCGCCGTTTGATTCGAACAGTGTGATGCATGTGTCGGTTTATGCAATTCAAAAATAATATTGTCATGCCGGGGCGAGACATTCGCTGCAGTTTGATTTCAAATACAAAATTTTTCCATGCGAATGTCGTAGCCCTTACGTTCCTACGTAGGAGCTACGACAATTTGATGGCGAACTTTGCGGAAATAAACATGCATATCAAATTGTCTCGCTCCGGTAACATACCCAATAACAAATTATGAACAATCTAAACCCAATCACCCCTGAAGAAATTATGGCCCGCGCAAAGGGCATCGAAAACCAAATTATTGGCTGGCGTCGCACCATCCACAAACAGCCAGAACTGAGTTTTACGGAAGTCAAAACTGCTCGGCTGGTCCAATCTGTCTTAAATGATTTAGGCATTGAGGCGGAGACCGGCGTGGCAAAAACCGGCGTTGTCGGCCGGATTGAAGGTCAAACGGCCGGGCCCACCGTAGGGCTGCGGGCCGACATGGATGCGCTACCCATCCAAGAAGAAAACGGGACCGAATTTGATAGCGAAATCCCCGGCCTGATGCACGCCTGTGGCCACGACTGCCACACGGCGATGCTGATGGGGGCGGCAACCGTGCTCAAAAGCTTTGCAGATGAAGGTCGTTTGCCCGGCTCGATCCAACTGCTGTTCCAGCCCAGCGAAGAAAATCGAGACGATGAAAATTTGTCTGGTGGGGAGCGAATGGTAAACGAAGGCGTGTTGGACGATGTCGATGCGGTGTTTGGGATGCATGTGAATCCTACTGCGTTGGCAGGTGAGATCACTACCCGGCCGGGGCCGATCATGGCGGCCGGTGACATGGTTGAGGTCACAATTCGCGGGAAGGGCGGTCATGGTGCGTCTCCCCACATGGCCAATGACCCGCTTGTGTTGCAGGCACACTTTATGCTTGCGGTGCAAAACATCGTCAGTCGCCGCCTTGATCCGCTTGAAGCAGGTGTGATCTCGCTGGCAACCATTCACGGTGGTGAAGCGATGAACGTCATCCCTGAATCGGTCACAATCACCGGCACAATGCGGAGCTTTACCCCCGAAACGCGTAAGCTATTGCAGGCGGAAGTGCGGCGTGCGGCTAAGGTTGTAGAGGCTTTAGGCGGTGAGGCGGATGTCCGAATCGTCGAATGGTATCCATCAACGATCAATGATGCGGCCGCCACCCAAGCCGTTTTTGACGCGACCAAAAAGATGTTGGGCGAGGACAAAGTCACCGAGACAAAACCGCGCATGGGTGGAGAAGATTTTAGCTACATGCTCCAGCAGGTTCCGGGTTGTTATTTGACCTTGGGTGTTAAAGGGGCAGATTGGGATCGGACCCACATGGTGCATACACCAACGTTTAGGGTGGATGAAGCTGCATTGCCGATTGGTACGGCCGCGATGGTTGCCTCGGCCGTGGAGTGGATGGTACAGAATGGAAAGTAGACCCCAAGGCAACCTCATATGGTAGATACAGACATGACAAACGAACTGGTTTCTCAGCTTAATAAGAGAGCTCGGGTCCACTTGGCTCAATTGCCTACCCCGTTGCACCCACTAAAAAACTTTAGCCAGCAATTTAGTGGCCAAGAGATATGGATGAAGCGGGATGATCTGACCGGGCTAGAAGGGGGAGGAAATAAGACGCGTAAGCTTGAATATCTGGTAGCAGATGCGATCGAAACCGGTGCAGATATGCTTGTTACGGTGGGAGCCATCCAATCGAACCATACGCGCCAAACCGCAGCTGCGGCCGCCAAGTATGGGCTGAAATGCGCTCTGCTACATTGTGCTTGGACTGAAGATGCAGGGCCTTCTTACCGCAATGTAGGCAACATTTTGCTCAGTCATATGATGGGCGCTGAACTCTATATCGATGAAACGCCCCGGCCGATTGATGATCAGGGGCCACTTGAAGAATTTTGCAACCACCTGCGCAGTTTGGGCCACAAACCCTACTTGATCCCTGGGGGTGCATCTGAGCATAAGCTGGGTAGCTTTGGCTACATGAATTGCGCGGCCGAGATCGTGCAACAGAGCCAAGAGCTTGGAGTTCAATTTGATACCGTTATTCACTGCACCGGCAGCAGTAGCACACAGGCCGGATTGCTGGCTGGCTTTGCCGCGTTGGGCCAAAAAATCAGGGTGATTGGTATTGCTGACGACGATGAGACCGTAGTAAAAACTGCTCGGGTTCACCAGCTGGCAAACGATGCGTTGGCTGAACTTGGCTTGGCCGCTCGTATAAAGCTTTCGGATGTGGAAATCTTGGCGTTTGATCAAAATGTGTACGGCAAGGCGGATCCTGAAACTCGAGATGCAATTCACTTGTTGGCACAAACGGAAGGTCTGATAGCTGATCCGGTTTATGAAGCGAAAGCGGTGCGTGGACTGTTGACACTGGCGAAAGAGGAGCGGTTTAAACCAGGGGAGAGGGTTTTGCTGATGCATCTTGGTGGCTCACCCGCCTTACATGCGTATGCGAATCAGTTTGAAGCACCCAATCTGATACCATTTCCATAGCCACGGTTTCACCCTAACCTCGGCATGTTGGCAGGCTAAGGTTGTAGAAGCGTTAGGCGGTGAGGCGGATGTCCGAACCGTCGAATGGTATCCATCAACGATTAATGATGCGGCCGCCACTCAAGTCGTTTTTGACGCGACCAAAAAGATGCTGGGTGAGGACAAAGTCACCGAGACAAAACCGCGCATGGGTGGAGAAGATTTTAGCTACATGCTCCAGCAGGTTCCAGGCTGTTATTTGACCTTGGGTGTTAAAGGGGCAGATTGGGATCGCACGCACATGGTGCATACACCCACGTTTCGCGTTGATGAGTCTGCATTGCCGATTGGTGCGGCCGCGATGGTGGCCTCGGCCGTGGAGTGGATGGTACAGAATGGGGACGAAGCTGCATAGTCGCTTGATCTTCGCAATTGCAACAATTTGTTTCTCCCACTTTTTTGCTCTAAGATTTAATGTATGTGGAGCGATACCTGTAACCCGATTACATTAGCTAATTCTCTCAGCGAGATTCCGGCCGAAGCTGATATTAATGCGCTCCTGACATTGGCTCATTTTTATCAGCTTAATCCAAAGATTAATCAATATATTGGTGAGCTTGAACCCCTTCTTGTAAATAGGGTTGATTTGAAGCTGGAAAATGCCCATTTGTCGTTTTTGAAAGGGGCGCAATTGCAGTCTGTTGGGAAATGGAATGACTCATGGGAGCTATTTGAATCTGCATTATCTGTTTACAAGAACCTAAATGAGGTTCGGGGTGTAATTGAAACGACGTTGCGTGTCGCAGCGCTTCATGCCTCATGTCGAAATCATGGGCAAGCACGAGAGATGCTTGAACAATGTCGGGCCATGGTAGAGATTCAGCCTGCCTCGCCCTATTGCCTCGCGGCTGTCCATGGCACATCAGCACTCATACATTTATTGCTAGGCTTGTATGATTTGTCCGAATCCTATGCTTTGGAAACGTATGAAATTGCTTCAAAGTTAGACGCGACAAATGAAGGGGTAGTTTCTAACAACGTACTCGGCCGACTTCAAGGCTCCAAATGGATTTTGGCCAAGGTTTATGCATTTCAAGATGATTTTGAAAAGTCTTTAACTTACGCCCAAGATGGCTTTAATCTGGTCAAAGACTCAAATATTCCACGTTGGAAATCTTCTCACTTGTCGAGTATTTCGGCCGCGTTAATTGGTTTGGGTAACCCGGAGACCGCGATTGAAACAATCCTGCCTGTCGTTGAACATCTACCCGGTGACCAGAAACGAATTTACGTTGACACCTATGCACAACTGGGATTGGCTTACTACCAAGCCGATCTGTTTGATCAATCGGAACAAACATTATTGTTTACGTTAGGCATGCTAGATAAAGTCCATCAATTTGGCCCCACCAACTCTAAATGCTTGGAAGTTCTAAGTTCGATAGCCAAACGGAATGGTGATTCAAAGAAGCAGGTTGAATATTTAAATCAGCACAAAAAGCTGCAAGAATCCATTCAAGAGAGCCGACATAAAAACGAGATAAGCCGCTTAACCGCTTTGCAAGAGTACAAGCTTAAAAAACAAGAAACTGAGCTACTGCTAGAGGGTAATCAAAAATTGACCGAGGCGTATGAACTGCTGCAAAGGTCCTACGATGAGCAGGCGGAGCTGCTAAAACTTGTACTGCATGACATTAACAATCCTTTGTCTGCGATCTTGCTTAATTCCAGCGTTGCTTCTAAGCATCTTGATACAGGGAATGCTGAGAAGGCGGAGAAGTCGATTGGCAATATTAATCGATCGGCCGACTTTGCACTCCAAATAATTGAGCAGTTAAAAAAAGCACATGAAGTTGAAGACAAAAAAAAGAAAATTATTTTTCAAAAGCTGCATTTTGATGAATTATGCCGGATGGCAATTGAGCGCAACTTGCCAATGGCCGCTGCAAAGCAAATTGGCTTGATCAGTAAATTTGAGGCCCAAAATTCTATTTTTGCAGATGAGTTAGCCATGCAGCAGGTTTTAGACAACTTGATTTCTAATGCGATTAAATACTCATGGCCAAGCTCCAACGTGTATCTCAACACAAGAAGGCAGGATGATTACTTGGTGTTTGAATGTGTCGATCATGGTGTTGGAATATCCGAGGCAGATATTCCACGGCTGTTCTCAAAGTTTGGCAGGCTCGATACCTCCCGGCCGACAGGCGACGAGCAATCAACCGGTTTAGGCCTTTACATTGCCAAACAACTCGTCACTCAAATGGCAGGCAAGATAACTGTGCATTCTGATGGGTTGAACAAAGGATGTTCGTTTACAGTGTTGATTCCACTAGGATAAGTTGCTGGCACGTGCTCTTATCTAGTCTTGCGTCAAGTTTGGGAGTTTCATCTCTAAAGACTTAAACTACGGATTAACTTATCCAATAATTCAAAAAGGAATTTTAAATGTCAGCAGAAGCGAAATTAAAAGAACTAGGCATCGAACTGCCAGAAATCCCAACGGCCGGTGGCAACTACTTGCACGCCGTTTTATCCGGCAACCACCTGTATCTGTCAGGCAAAGTGGACCGGAACGTCGTTGGCAAAGTGGGGGCAGAAGTCTCGCTTGAAGAAGCGTATCAAGCAGCGCGGCAGATCGGGCTGTTTCAATTAGCCGTCATCAAACAAGAGCTCGGATCGTTAGATCGGGTAAAACGGGTGGTGAAGGCCTTGGGTATGGTGAATACCGCTCCTGACTTTGCCAAAACTCCGGCCGTGATCAACGGCTTCTCAGACCTCATGATCGAGGTGTTTGGAGATATGGGGCGTCACGCTCGATCGGCCGTTGGCATGGCAACATTGCCCAACCATGTAACGGTTGAAATCGAAGCGATTGTTGAAGTACATCCCGAGTAGGCCTAGCTAGCAATGGGAAAGATGCATGGCTATCTTTTAAACTATTAACCCAGCAATTAGCTGTGCAGCTTTCCATCCGCCAAATTCATCACTTCGTCTACATGCTCATCTACCAGCCCGTCGTGTGTGGCTAACAAAATTGTCACGTTTTCTTCTTTGGTGATGGTTTGCAGCAGGTCCAAAAGCTCATGAGACGTTTGGGTATCAAGCTCCCCGGTCGCTTCATCGGCCAAAATCAAATTCGGCCGATGGGCTAGCGCCCGTGCAATTGCAACCCGCTGTTGCTGACCGCCCGACATTTCGAATGGGCGTTGGCCCGACCATTTTTCCAGCCCAACCAAAGCCAAAACCTCGTTGGCTCTTTGATTGCGCTCAGCACGGGGGACACCCGCAATCCGCAACATAAGCTCGACATTTTCATGGGCAGACAAGGTGGGGAGCAGCCCAAACGCTTGGAAAATAAAGCCAACCTCTTTTTGTCGCCAGTTGGTTAATTCTGTGCCGCTCATCTTTTCAATCGGCCGCCCCTGAATCAAAATAGAGCCGCTGGTGGGGCTATCTAGCCCGCCTAAGCAGTTTAAAAGCGTTGTCTTGCCACTGCCCGATTTTCCTTTTACAGCGACAAATTTGCCCACCGGGATCTGTAAATTCAGGTCATCTAGCGCGACAACCTCACGCCCGGCCGAGGCATAGACCCGGCGTAGATTTTGAGCATCTATGGCTAAATGCAGGTCGGTTTTTGTTTGAGTCATGAGCTTTCCCCATCTTGTTCTGTTTTTTCAGGTTGGACCGGTTTAATTAAAACCCCTTCATCCGTTTGTTCTAGTTTCACCCGTCGCTTTAGACCCAGTTCATCACGCATTTCTTGCGGAATCTGCAACCGCCCGGCCGCATCGAGCACAATCAGCTCTTCAAATTCTTCTTCTGGTTGGTCTGCGCCGTTTTCTGTGGTGGATGGGTTGACGGCGATCCGACTGCGAACCGTTTCACCCGCTAACTTCCCATCCCTGATAGAAACGACCCGACCGACTTGCCGCGCAATGCCGGGATCATGGCTAACAATAAGGGTGGTTAGCCCGAGCTCTTTGTTTAACGTTCGGAACAGCTCGTACACCATCTCGGCCGTTACGGTGTCAAGCTCACCCGTTGGTTCGTCCGCCAGCAGTAAGGATGGGTTGTTGGCCAGAGCGATGGCCAGCGCTATCCGTGCCTGTTCACCACCTGAGAGACGCTCGGCCGTATGGTCGGCCCGTTCAGCCAGCCCAACCATTTCGATTAGCTCAGCCGCCCGCTGGTTAGCTACCCGCTGCTTGGTGCCTGCCATGATCATCGGGTAGGCGACATTTTCGGCCGCATTTAGCCATGGGATTAGGTTGCGCGTGCTCTGCTGCCAAACAAATCCAACTTCGTCTCGACGATAGCCGTCAAGCTCCGCTTCGCTCATTTTTAGCAGATTGCGGCCGCCAACTTTGGCCGTACCAGCCGTCGGCCGGATAAGCCCACCGAGCACATTCAGCAGGGTCGATTTGCCACTGCCACTCGCACCAACGATGCCGACCATTTCCCCTTGCTCAATCTCAAGGTCAAGCCCTTGCAGAGCCAAAAGCTCAACTTCGTCGGCAAGCGTAAATATTTTGACTAAATTTTCGCAAGTAATAAACATAAAAATTTGTTTAGCTAATCAGTATTTCAGCACACTCGCTGCGCTCGTTTTCAGCTAATCAGCTATTGCGACCAAGCTGAAGTTGTTGCAGTTTCAATCAACTAGCTGAGTTGCTGACAGTGAGCCTAGCGAACGTGCTGATTAACTGAAATACTGACTAACTGAAATCGTAGCGTGCTGATTAGCCAATCAGCCGTTTACCCAGCGTATATCCCCACTGGTGTTCAGAAATAACATGATAGCCGATGTGTTTATAAAATCCGACGGCGTTTGCGTTGGCCTTACTAACGCCCAAATGCACGGCCGGAACCCCCATTGAACGAAGCTGGTTCCACAATGCTTCCATCAGTTTTAGCCCCCAGCCACCCCCTTGCCCTTCTGGCAAAATGTCGATGTGCAAATGGGCCGGATAGCCAGGTTCATTGTCCGGTTCGCACTCAGTTTTGTGGATGGTGCGCAACAAATGTGATTGGTGATCGGTGCCATCGGCCGCCGGTTTGGGATACTTTTCGCGCAAAGGAGGAAACCATTCATCAAACATCCAACGTTCAAACGCAGGGGTGTCGCTGGCCGCTAAAACATAGCCAACCGGCCGGCCGTTATTTACTAGCACAAAGCAAAGCTCTGGCTCGTAAATCGCATACGGTGCTGCGTAAAAATCCCCTAGCAAATTGGGGAAATCGATAACGCCGCTGGCATCGTTGCCGTTTTCACCCGTTTTCAGGCAAATTTCGTACAGCTCCGGCATATCAGATGGATGGAATGGTCGAATATACATGAGGTTTTTAGTTGATCAGTATTTCAGCACACTCGCTGCGCTCGTTTGTCAGCCGATCAGCTGAGATGTTCTTTTGGATGCCGATAATTAACCCCGAGCGCTTCTAATCTTTTTAGATGGTGGGCCAACCGGCCGACAAACGCATCAAAGTCACGGCCGCCCTTGGCTGGCATGGGGGACCACAACGCCTCTGAAATAGCTGATCCGCGAGGGTAAGTCTGGTATTCCGCTTGTGAAGTTGTGGGGACATACTCGGTCCAAAGATTAGACTGGCCGCCCATCACCATATTTTGGAACCCTTCAGGGACACCATCATGCGGGTCAAACGTGTAAGTTCGTTCCAGTGGGATCAGTCCCCAAAATTCAGGGCCACCTGGAACCCGCTGTTCTTCCGGAATTGGCCACCAAAACGCAGGTGGCTCGTTTTCACGATCTGGGCTTTGATAATAGTCAAAGTAGCAGTGGGTAACTGGAGACATGACCACTTTGTGACCCAAAGATGCGGCTTCGACTCCCCCTTCGATGCCACGCCACGAAGCCACGGCCGCACCCGCAGGTAATCCGCCTTCCAAAATCTCATCCCAGCCAATGATTTTGCGCCCTTTGCTGGCCAAATAATTGCCCACTTTGCTGATAAACCAGCTTTGTAATGCTTCTTCGTTTTCTAGCCCTTCAGCTTTAATGCGAGCCTGGCATTTGTCACACGATTCCCAGCGCACTTTGGGGCACTCATCCCCGCCAATGTGAATATATTCACTTGGGAAGAGGTCTAAAACTTCATCAAATACCTTTTCTAGAAATTCAAAAACTTGGTCGTTTCCGGCGCAGAACACATCATCTTCTATGCCCCATTCGGTACGAACCTTATACCCTTCACCCACACAGCCCAGCTCTGGATAAGCGGCTAAAACGGCGATTGTGTGGCCTGGTAGCTCGATTTCAGGCAGTACGGTTATGCCCAAGCTGTCAGCATAAGCGACCACTTCACGAATCTCATCTTTGGTATAGATGCCACCATACGGTTTCCCATCTTGCTCATGTCGGTTTTCTGGCAAGGGGGTTGACTCACGCCACGCGCTGACTTCGGCCAGTTTAGGGTAAGCATCGATCGGCATACGCCAGCCTTGATCTTCGGTCAGATGCCAATGGAAGATGTTCATCTTGTGGAAAGCGAGCAGATCGATATATTTTTTGACGAAGGTGACATCGAAAAAGTGACGGCATACGTCGAGGTGCATGGCCCGCCACTTAAACTTCGGATAGTCATCAATGGTGACGGCCGGAATTTTTGCATCGGCCGTGCGCTCGGCAACTTGTCCGGCCGGTAAAAGCTGCCGTAAGGTCTGGATGCCATGGAACAGGCCCCCTTCGTCGTTGGCTTCGACAGTCACACCATTCGGGGCAACCGTCAGCGTGTATCCTTCGGCCGGGATATCCCCATCAACTAAATTTAGCGCAATTGCTGGGTTATCTGAAGCATCATCCTGTTTAAGATTAAGAACAGTGGCGGCAAATGCACCCGCTTTTTGACAATCATCCCCAAAAATAAGTGGGGTGGAATCTGTAATTTTGAAGCTGCCGGTTTGGGCTGTTACTGAAACCGGTTCGGGAATGAGGTTAAACGTATTTGTCATGGGAAACTTTTTTTAATTAGTCTGGTTTTACGGCCAGAATAGTCAAGATTGTTTTGTACCAGTTCTGTACCCCTTAGAGGTACCCAGGATCGAGCTTGATCTGGTTTAATTCTGTCTGTTGGGGCTTGCACCACCTAACTTGAACAACAATTTACATAACACCCAAACGGAGGGCATCATGTTTTTCCATTCACTTGGTAATGAAAAAAAACTGGCCGAGTCGATTCAGACGGATTACCGTCGTTCGGCCGCTGGATTTCGCCGAGCTAAAACGCTCAGAGCTCAATTCAAAAAGCTAGCGAAAAATAAATCAATTAAGTAATCACAGAGGCTTCGGAGGTTTTAAAACTTCCGAAGCCTTTTTTTATGCCGCTTTGAGCAAATCCGCATTGATTTGTCCCAGCATTCGTTTGTGAATCAAATGAGGGTTTTCATTTGCAAACTGTTCCACCGTTTTCATCATGTTAAATGTCATGGTGGGGGCTTTTACAATGTCTGGCAGATGTTTACTTAAAACGGCGTTACTGGTTGGATTGCCCAACAGCATGGCGATGGGGAGCCCTACGTGCAAAGCGCCTTCTTTCACAATTTCCGGGTTGTCTAACGGATTGGTGAGCTCTAATTCGGCCATGAGAACGATATTGGCCGACGAGCGTCCAATCCGAACTTCAAACGTGCCGCTTTCGGCAATCCAGCCGTTTTGGGCCGGATCATAATACGAGAAGGATGCCTCGTTTAGGGTCAGCTCAACCGTTTTGGTTTCACCGGCCGCCAGCATTACTTTCGCGAACGCCTTTAGCTCTTGGTGCGGCCGTACCAGCCGAGACTCCACATCCCGCAAATACAACTGCACCACTTCTTGTCCGGCCGATGCGCCGGTGTTGGTCACATCCACGCTAACCGTTACGGTGTCACCCGCTTGAACCGTGCTGTTGCTAATTTGCAGGTTGCTGTACTCAAACGTGCTGTATGACAGGCCGTGTCCAAAGGGGAACATCGGTTCGATCATCCGTTTTTCGTAAAAGCGATACCCGACAAAAATCCCTTCTCCGTAAATCACATCTCCGTTTTCACCCGGGTAATTTAGGTAGGATGGGTTGTCTTCAAACCGTTTGGGGAACGTTTGGGGCAACCGGCCGGACGGGTTAAATTTCCCGCTCAAAACGTCTGAGATGGCGTTGCCACCTTCTTGGCCAGGGAACCACATTTGGAGCACCGCAGGCACCTCATCGACCCAAGGCAATAGCTTGGGAGTGCCGGTGTTGAGTACTACGACGGTGTTGGGATTGGCGGCTACCACGGCCGAGACTAGGGCGTTTTGCTCGCCTGGCAACTCCATGTCAACCTGATCCCCACCTTCGGTTTCCCACTCTTGCGAGGTGCCGACAAATACAACGGCGACGTCGGCCGCTTGGGCCGCTTTGACCGCTGCCGCAATCGGGTCGGCCGGAACGGGGGGCATACAGCCCAGTCGTACCGCGTTCATCATCGTCACATTTTCTGAGCTAATCTCAACTTCTAGCGCGACCGTTTGCCCGGCCGCTAATGTGAGCGAACCACGTTTTTCACCTTTTTCAAGATCAAACAAACCGATATCGGCCGAATAGTTGTCCCAATTGTCGATGACTGTTTGCCCATCAACTTTGAAGCGGCCCAGACCGGCCGAGACAAAGCTAAACTCATGCACACCGGCCGATTCGGCCGTGTAGGTGCCGGTTATTCGGGCTGAATAATTGTCTTGGCTTTTTAGATTTGGGTTGACGAGGCCAACAAAAGCCATGCTCATCCGATCCGATTCAATGGATGCGACCGGATCACCGGCAAATGTTTTGCCATCATAAAATTTAATATCAACCCCGTTTGCACCATCGTTGGTTTTTAGCTGACGCGGGTCAATGAGGGGCAACAAGCGCAGGCTACTGGCACCCATTTCGTACTGCAACTCATACTCGCCACCCAAGTTGGCCTGAATCCCTTCAAGCGGGGTCACGATGTAGTGGGCTGGCACAATGGCACTGCCGCCACCCATCACCCCGGGCCAGCGGGCGTTGCCGCCGATTACAGCTACGGTGCCGGTTTTGCTTGAATCGAGTGGTAGAAGATCCCCATCATTTTTAAGGAGCACAATCGATTCTGACGCTGCTTGGCGCAAAATGGCTCGGTGTTCCGGCTTGTCTTCAGCCCGTTCGGGGGCCATCTCTGGATTTTCAAATTTGCCAGCACGCTCGAGTAGGTTGAGCAACCGGCTAACTTTGTCGTTGATTTCAGCCTCTTCCAAACGTCCTTCGGCCGCTTCGCCGTGTAGGGCGGCTGCCCAGCGGGCGGTTCCCGGCATTTCTAGGTCTAATCCACCGGTGCCGATTTGGGGAGAATAGGTGCCAAACCAGTCCGACATCACGATCCCGTCAAAGCCCCATTCATCTTTTAAGACCTCTTTTAGCAGCCAACTGTTTTCGCTGCACCAGACTCCGTTCAGCTTGTTGTAACCGGACATAATCGCCCAAGCGTCCGCTTCTTGTACGGCCGCTTTGAACGCGGGTAAGTAGATTTCACGCAGCGCCCGTTCATCGACGATGCTGTTCATCGTGTACCGTTCAAACTCTGAATCGTTGGCAACAAAATGTTTGGGGCAGGCACCAATCCCACCAGCCTGCAACCCTTTGATGTAGCTAACAGTCATCCGGCTGGAGAGCCAGGGGTCTTCTGAATAACATTCAAAGTTCCGGCCGTTTAGGGTTGAACGGTGGGTGTTGATGGTGGGTGCGAGTAAAACGCTGGCCCCTTTGGTTTTGGCTTCATCGGCTAAAACGCCACCCAACTCTTCGACTAGCTCGGGGTTCCAGGTGGCACCGATGGCGATGCCCACGGGCAAACAGGCGGCCGAGGGACCCATGCCAAATTCGCCACCACGGGCGCCGTTCGGGCCGTCGGTAACTTTTAAGGCGGGTATATTGAGTCTTTCGTTGGGGACAGTGGTCCAGAAATCAGCTCCGGCCAGCATGTCGATTTTTTCTTTCAGGGTCATCTGCGACAGAATCGCTTCCGTACGTTCACTCATAAGGTGTGATCCTCGAAGTTTGGTATTTGGTTTTGTTTGTTGTTTTTACAAACGAGAAAAAATCGGTCTGCCAACCGATTTCGATTATAGAGAGTTCGGGGTTGGGAGACAAGGGGAGATGTTTTGAGAGTGCGGTCAAAAGTTGTGGGGAAGATTTGTTGCCCATTCCCCGTTGTTTGTTGCCCATTTTCGGCAGATAGTTACTTTTTCTAAAAACAAACCCGCCAAGCTAACTTGCTGCCATTAACTGCATGCTGTTTTGCAGGCCGAATCCATTGGACTAGAATCGAGTGATGTCATATCTGTCTAAGTCAATTTTATGCGTGCTCGTGATTGTTGGGATGGTTGGTTGCACCCAGGAAGCTACTAACCCTACTGCAAGCGAGAGCGCGGAGGAAACCATGCCGGAATCAACTGAAATCGAATCAACGGCCGAGCCCGCCCCTTCACCGTTCCGGGTGATCGCTTATGTCACACCCAATATCGTGCCAGAGACGATCCGGTATGATCGACTGACCCATATCAATTATTCGTTTTTGATCCCCAACAGTGATGGCACGTTTGCAAACCTCAAAAACGGTTGGAAGCTGAAACAAATTGTGACTGAGGCGCATGCGGCCGATGTGCAGGTTTTAATCTCTGTGGGTGGCTGGGGATGGGAAAAAGAGTTCGAGGCGATGGCGGCCGACGACGTGTCACGCGCTTTGTTTGTCGCAAATCTAAAAGATATTGTGGCTGAATATCAGCTGGACGGGGCAGACGTCGATTGGGAGTATCCGCAGGCTGGTGAGTCGGCCGCCAATTACTTAAAACTGATGCAAGAGATTGACGCTGCGCTGCCAGACAAACTGATCACGACGGCCGTTGTCAGCCACGGCTCAAATGCAGAAGGGGTGCCGGACGAAACGTTTGAGATTTTCGATTTTGTAAATGTCATGACGTATGACGATTTTAATCATGGCTCGATGGAGCAGTTTGAAACAGGGCTGACTTATTGGCTTGAGCGCGGTTTGCCTCCCGAAAAACTGGTGATCGGTTTGCCATTTTACTCTCGGCCGAGCGGAACCCCGTTCAGCAAGATTGTGGAGCGGGACCCAGCTGCCGCCCTGTTGGATCGCATTGACTCAAACGGCAGTGAAGAGATTTACAACGGGATTCCCACCATCCAGCAAAAAACGGAGCGTGCTTTGGCCGAAGTGGGCGGGGTGATGTTCTGGACGCTTGACTATGATGCAACGGGCGAGCTGTCGCTGCTCAATGCGATTGATGAAACGGTTAATGGGGGCAATTAGAACGAGGCGAATTGGATGAATCGATATGCGTTTCAGCTTAAGGTTAAAGCTGACAAAATTGAAGAGTACAAAAAACACCATGAAGCGGTTTGGCCCGAAATGTTGACCGCCTTAACCAAAACCGGCTGGCACAACTACTCCTTATTTATGCGGGATGATGGGCTGCTTTTTGGCTATTTTGAGACCCCGTATGACTTTGAAACAGTTTTAGCCGGGATGGCACAAGAAGAAATTAACACCAAGTGGCAAGATTTTATGTCCCCATTTTTTGAAGCCCCAGAAGGGGCGCATGCGGACCAGATGATGTTAGAACTTACCGAAGTTTTCCATTTAGATTGAGAAGATAGACCAGTCTGGTTTTTAAAACCAGACTGGTCTAGAAAAATCATGACCCTGAGGCAGATTTATCCGGCAAGAACAAATTGAACAAAGTTATAAAATCGCCCAAGATCGGTACGCTGAGCTTGGCGTAGATACAGACAAAGCGATTGAGCGGTTGCTCGATGTTCCGATCAGCCTGCACTGTTGGCAAGGGGATGATGTGGTTGGCTTTGAGGACCCTAGCCGAGGGCTAAGCGGCGGGATCATGGCGACGGGAAATTATCCCGGTAAAGCTAGATCGGCCGCCGAGCTGCGCTCTGATCTAGATCAAGCCTATCGTTTGCTCCCCGGCAATCATCGCTTAAATCTGCATGCGATTTACGGAGACAGTGACAAACTGCTGGATCGCAACGATTGGCAACCGCATCATTTTGACCATTGGATCGGATGGGCCAAAGAAAACGGCCGTGGGATCGATTTTAATCCCACTTTTTTCTCGCATCCGATGGCGGATAGCGGCTTTACGCTGGCTAGCTTAGATGGGACTGTGCGTGATTTTTGGATCGAGCATGGAATCAACAGCCGCAAGATCGGAGCACATATCGGCCATGAATTAGGGAATCCTTGTGTGACCAATTTTTGGATTCCGGACGGGTACAAAGACTCCCCGGCCGACCGCGCGCGCCATCGTCAACTCTTAATCGAGAGTTTGGACACCGTTTTTGGGGCTGAAATCCCCCATGCAGCATCTAATTTGGATGCCGTAGAGTGCAAGCTGTTCGGCCTTGGCTCTGAAAGCTATGTGGTGGGCTCGCACGAGTTTTATATGGGATACGCCACATCCCGCCAGAAAATTTTGTGTCTGGATGCCGGACACTTCCATCCAACCGAGGTGATCTCGGACAAAATTTCGGCCGTTATGCCGTATGTGCCGGGGCTGTTGCTTCACGTCAGCCGTGGGGTTCGTTGGGACAGTGATCATGTGGTGACTTTTTCGGACGAACTGCAGGCGATCATGCAAGAGCTGGTGCGGGGCGACTATTTGAGCCAGACCCATATCGGGTTGGACTTTTTTGATGCCAGCATCAATCGGATTGCCGCGTGGGTGATTGGAACGCGCAATGCACTGAAGGCGTTGCTGATGGCGCTGCTCGAACCGGCTGATAAGCTGCGCCAAATGGAACAAGATGGGGACTTCACCGGCCGCTTGGCATTGCTAGAAGAATTAAAAATGATGCCGTTCCATGCGGTGTGGGACATGGTGTGTCACCAGCAAAATGTGCCGGTTGGGATCGATTTTATGGCTGAAATCAAGGCGTATGAGTCGGCCGTGTTAAGCAAACGGAACTAAGGTCGAACAGTATGGTGAAAAGAACGGTTTTGGCGGTTGATTTGGGCGCAGAGTCCGGCCGGGTGATGGCCGTCCACTTTGATGGGCAGCTACTTTCGCTCGAAGAAATTAGCCGTTTTGCCAACCCCACAATCACGGTTAGAGGGACGCTGCATTGGGATTTTTTAGGGCTGTGGCAAAACATCACACACGGCATAGAAAAAGGGGAAGCGTTTAGCCCGGCCAGTTTGGGCGTTGATACCTGGGGGGTCGATTTTGGGTTACTCGACAAACACGGTAGCTTAATCGGCAATCCGGTTAATTACCGTGATAAGCGCACCAACGGGATGATGGAGAGGGTCTTTGAGCGGGTGTCACGCGAGGAAGTGTTTGAGCAAACGGGTATCCAGTTTATGCAGCTTAACACCCTTTATCAAATGATGAGCCTTGTCTACTCACGGTCGCCTCAGCTCAACATTGCAGAGACGTTTTTGACCGCGCCCGACTTGCTCAACTATTGGCTGACCGGGGCCAAGGTTTGTGAATTTAGCAACGCTACAACGACCCAGCTGTTTAACCCACGCACCGGCATGTGGGCAACCGATATGCTGGCCGAGCTAAGAATACCGACTCATATTTTTCCAGAAATTGTGCCACCCGGAACCCTCTTGGGGGCGTATGATGGCATCCCGGTAATTGCCCCAGCCTGCCATGACACAGGCAGTGCGGTGGCGGCCGTGCCATCCCAAAATAAAAACTTTGCTTATATCAGCAGCGGCACCTGGAGTTTGGTGGGATTGGAGCTGCCGGAACCGATTATTAGCCCGGCTGCATTAAGTGCGAACGTCACCAACGAAGGGGGCGTTTACGGGACCTATCGTTTCTTGAAAAATGTGATGGGGCTGTGGATTTTGCAGCAGTGCCGCAATCAGTGGGCCACAGAAGGGGAACAGCTCGATTACGCCACATTGGTGAGCATGGCTGAACAGGCTCCTGCTTTACGCTCGCTGATTCCGGTAAATGATGATCGACTGTTGCCACCGGGAAACCACCCCAAAATTATCCAAACCCTGTGTCGTGAATCGGGGCAGCCGGTGCCCGAAACAAAAGGGGAGATTGTGCGCTGTGTGCTTGAAAGTTTGGCATTGAAATATGCTAGTGTGCTTGAAAATCTGTTGGCTCTGTCAAATCGTTCGGCCGACGTGATTCACATTGTGGGTGGCGGCACGCAGAACAAATTGCTCAACCAATTTACGGCCGATGCGACCGGCATCCCGGTCCAAATCGGGCCGATTGAAGCCACAGTTTTGGGCAACGCGCTCGTTCAGCTTATCACTCTGGGCGACATCAAAAACCTTGATGAAGGGCGGGCTCTAATAGCAGAATCATTTCCAACCCAAACCTATATTCCAAAAAACAGTTTAGCTTGGGCAGATGCGCGTCGTCTGCATGAAACCAAATAACGATTTAAGAAAGAGAGAAACATGGCAAAAAAAGAATACAAACATGTCAATTACTTGTGGGACGATGCAGAGGCAGACCAACTCGATCCTGTAGAACGGTTGCGTTACCGGTCAAATATCTTAGGCGGCGACCAGCGCATCACCAACACCGGAGGAGGAAACACATCATCTAAATTGATGGTTACCGATCCGCTGACCGGCGAATCAGTTGATGTGATGTATGTCAAAGGGTCTGGTGGGGATTTGCGCACGTCTAAACGGGAAAACTTCGCATCGCTTTACATGAGCAAGTTTTTGGCGCTCAGAACCCAATGGGATAGCTCGCCTGACAAAGGTTTAAAGACTGAGCTAGAAGACGCGATGGTCGCGATGTATCCGCATTGCGTTTACAACCTCAATCCACGTGCGAGCAGTATTGACACGCCGCTGCACGGACTGATTACGGCCCGACACGTTGACCATACTCACCCCGTCTCAGCAATTGCGATTGCGGCCAGCAAAGACCAAGAGCGGTTGACCAAAGAAGTTTATGGGGATGAAGTTGGGTATGTCGGCTGGCAACGGCCGGGTTTTGATCTGGGTGTGGTGATGGGGGATGCAGCGGCCGCTAATCCTCACTTTAAAGGGCTGATTATGGGGCAGCACGGCCTCATCAACTGGGACGATAATGACAAGGCGTGTTATGAGTTAAGCCTAGATTTAATCGAAAAAGCGGCCGAATTTATCGAAGCTCGGGACAAAGGTGATGCTACGTTTGGTGGTGAAAAATATCAGTCTCTCCCTGAGTTGGATCGTGACCTTTTACTCGTCCAACTGCTGCCAACACTGCGCGGCCTAGTTAGCCAGCAAAACAGATTTATCGGTACGGTGCACGTGACTGACAGCGTACTCGAATTTGTGAATAGCCATGATGCGGCTCGTTTGGCCGAAATTGGGACCAGCTGCCCCGATCATTTTTTGCGGACCAAAATCAAACCGCTTTTCATCGATTGGAACCCACAGGCTGAGGATTTAGCCGCTTTAACCGCAAAACTTGAGTCTGGTATTGCTCAGTATCGCTTAGACTACGCGGCTTACTACGAGGCGTGCAAACACCCTGATTCACCCGCCATGCGTGACCCTAATCCGCGTGTGATTTTGATTCCTGGCGTTGGGCTAATTGCGTGGGGTAAGAACAAGAGCGAGAGCCGCGTAACGGCCGAATTTTATGCGCTTGCCATCCAAGTTATGCGCGCGGCCGAAGCGATTAGTGAGTATCAGGGGCTACCGCGCCAAGAGGCGTTTGATATCGAATATTGGGCGCTTGAAGAAGCGAAACTCCAGCGGATGCCGCCTGAAAAAGAGTTCGCCCGAAATGTGGTGTTGGTTGTGGGGGCTGGCAGTGGTATTGGAAAAGCGACCGCCCATCGCGTGGCCCAAGAAGGGGCGCATGTGGTTTGTGTTGATTTGAACACGGAAGCGGCCGAAGCCACGGCCGATGAATTGACCACAACCTATGGGATGGGGATCGGCGTAGCCGGAACGGGGATTTCTGGCTGTGGCCCAGCCATCGGGATTGGCTGCGACATCACCGATCGAGCCAGTGTTAAGCAGATGTTTGACCAGGTGATTTTGGCCTACGGTGGCATTGACAATGTGATTGTGACGGCCGGGGTGTTTGTGCCACCCAGCAAAGCCGGAAAAGTAACCGATGACCAATGGGATCTGACTTTCAACGTAAATGTTAAAGGGCTGTATATCATATCTGATGAAGCCCGCGCGATTTGGGAAGCACAAGGGCTAACCGGCACCTTGGTTTTGACCACTAGCGTAAACGCGGCCGTGGCCAAAAAAGGGTCAATCGCGTATGACACGAGCAAAGCGGCCGCCAATCATTTGGTGCGCGAGATGGCGATGACGTTAGCCCCACTTGTACGGGTCAACGGGCTGGCCCCTGCCACTGTGGTTGAAGGGAGCAGCATGTTTCCACGAGATCGGGTCATTGCATCGCTAACAAAATACAGCATTGAGCATGATGAAAGCGAAGAAACAGAAGCGTTACGTGACAAGCTGGCCGCTTTTT
This sequence comes from Chloroflexota bacterium, assembly GCA_020628815.1. GTDB lineage: Bacteria > Chloroflexota > Anaerolineae > Promineifilales > Promineifilaceae > WTJY01. The sequence goes on from JAHDEN010000011.1 coordinate 42,270, forward strand.
ATGCGCAACGAACGTTGACACAGTCACCCATCACTTTGGCCGACCAAGCTGAGGCGGCCTATTTGCTGGCCAGCACCCGATTAGCAAAAACTACGGGGCAGATTATTAGTGTGGATGGCGGATTGCACGAAGCCTTTTTGCGGTAAACTATCGGGGTTGCTGGTTGAGTTGGTTAATTGGACGAGCGACCCTGATTTTGTTTTGCCTAGACAAGAGGTGTTGAATGTTAAACGTGTGTTATGGGTGTGGCATCTATCGCGCTGATAAAGAAATCGATCCTACGGGTCCAGATGCGATTTGCCCCGAATGCGGCCATCATCACCGGTTTAACCGACTGCCAATGATGTTTGTTTGCGGCCCTTCTTGTGCCGGCAAATCTACTGTGGCGCAAGCCCTAATGGGGAATTTTACCGATGTGGTTGTGCTGGACGGTGATATTCTGTGGCGTAATGAGTTTATGAGCGAGGAAAGTGGGGACGTAAAAGAATTCTTTGATACGTGGCTGCGTGTGGCTAAAAATGTGGGGCAAGCGGGCAAGCCGGTCGTTGTGTTTAGTGCGGGGGCGATCCCAGACAATGTGGTTGAAAATGTAGAAGCTCGTTACTTTTCCGGTATCCATTTTTTGGCGCTGGTGTGTGACGATGATGAGCTTGAGCGCAGGCTAAAAGCCCGCCCGGAGTGGCGCGGGTCGCATAATCCCGCCTTTATTAAAGAACAGAAGCGGTTCAGCAATTGGCTTAAAGATAACGGACAAAATGACGGCCGGAAGATCGATTTGATCAATACGACTGAGATGGCGGAAGAAGAGACAGTAGAGCAAGTTGTATTCTGGATAAGCAGGATCATTAGGCCTTAATTGGTTTTGATTAAATTAAGTGATATTGCCAAGAAGCGGCCGGTAATCCAAAGTGATTTCGGCCGCTTTTTTTATATCGATTGACAAATGAGTAAAAACAGATATTATTTTGTAAATCATATTTAGTAAACTTGATTTACAAAATAGAAGTCCAATGAATTACCCTTGTTGCAATGAATTCGATCTTAACTAAAACAGTGAAAATCAAAAGCGAAACAGACCGTTTGATTTTGAAAACAATTTATGACGGAAACCCGTTGAGCCGAGCAGACATCGTCCGCCAAACGAGGCTAACCGCCCCAACTGTTTCTGCAACCGTATCAAGGCTAATTAAAGCCGGATTATTGAAAGAGTCTGACCCAGTTACCCAGGGTCGGGGTAAACCAGCTACTCAAATATGTCTCATTGATGAGGCTTTTTTGGTGATTGGCGTTGACATTAGCAATCGAGAGTTTCAAGGCTCTATTTTTGATATTCGTGGCCAATCTTTGCATATTGCAAAAATCATGGTTGATTACGATGATCCTGATTCAATATTTCCATCTTTGCTTCAACTGATCGATGGACTGATTGCAAAAGTTGATGAGCTTGAAAGGCCTTTGTTGGGAATTGGAATCGGTACACCGGGTCTTCTGAATATTAACGATGGGTCAGTTCAAATCGCCATCAACTTAGGCTGGTTTGAATTTCCGTTGAAAGCGAAAATCGCATCCAAATATAATGTTCCGGTTTACGTTTTTAACGACAGCCAAGCTGCAGCACTGGGGCAATATACATTTGATAACAAGGATAAGCGCCAAAACATGGTTGTTATAAAAGTTGGTCGGGGTATTAGTGCAGGGATCATCTTGGACGGGGAGATTTATTCGGGTAGTCATTTTGGCGCCAGCGAAATTGGCCATTTGAAAATTGTTGAAGATAGTACGTTATGCCAATGTGGTCATTATGGATGCTTGGAAGCGGTAGCAAGTAGCACAGCCTTAGTTAAACAGACGAAAGCTCTGGGCATGATTTCTGAAAATCCGTTTAATTCAGAAGAGCAAATCACAACAGAAGATGTCATAACCGCGTTTCATGAGGGGCAAGAGGGAATTGTTGAAATAGTGGAAAATGCAGGTCGTTATATCGGCCGAGCAATTGCGAGCTTTGTTAGTATCTTGAATATCCCTAATATTGTTATTGCGGGGAGCCTGTCGCGTCTAGGGCCGCAATTTCTTAATTCGATCCGTATTGAATTAGAGATGCGAGCCTTAGAGAATTTAGTTGTTAAAACCGACTTGAGCTTGTCTAGCCTCGGGCAAGAAATCGTAATGCAGGGAGCAGCTTCAATCATTCTGCATCAAGAGTTGGGGGTCATATAACATGTGCATCTGGATTGGATTTGACATTGGCGGCACAAAAATTGCGGCCCAAGCTGTGGACCATAACGGAAATGTGATTTGGTCGGATCAAAGGCCAACGGCCAAAGGGGACAAACTTGTACCAACCATTTGTGAGGTTGTTGAGCTCGCTCTCTTAAGCGTTCAAGAAACTGCGAATAACAGTTTGTCAGGGATTGGGATTGCGATTCCAGGTCACGTTACGCCAGAAACTGGAGAAATTCACTTGGCTGTCAACCTAAATGTTGACGCTCCGCTACCCATTGGTCCGATGTTGAAAGATCGATTTGATGTCGCTGTCAAAATTGATAATGACGCGCGAGTAGCAGCTATCGGCGTTCAGCATCTGCTGGCTCTTGAAAATGTTGCATTTATCAATATTGGAACTGGAATGTCGGCCGGAATGATTCTTAACGGAGACCTTTATCGAGGCCGAAATGGACTCGCTGGTGAGATTGGCCACATTACCCTTGATCATACTGATGGTAGAAATTTGATCTTAGAAAATATAGTTTCTGGTCCGGGGTTAGTAAGGGAAGCAGAGAGGGTAGGATATAAGGTCTCTAATCCTGCAGAGTTATTTGAAATAGCCAACACGGGTAGCCAAGTAGCCCAAAATGTCTTAAATACTTTTTTTTACTACCTATCAAGGGCCATCCAGTGGATTGCTCTTTCTATGGATATTGACCAAATCGTTTTAGGCGGTGGGGTAACCCATGCTAGCGATTTGTTTGAAACTCAGCTGAGATCCAACATTGAGCAGCTACGGCAACGGTCTCAGGTCACTAATCTATTATTGACCAGTGAAAAAATAAGTTTGTTGCCAAAATCGTATAATGCTGGACTCTGGGGCGCAACCTATTTAATTAGGCAAAACACCACATCTGAGTTATAGGTTCAAGGGAGGTTGAGGAGGATCGATTTCGCAATTATTTGAAGAGTCAAAATTACTGGAAGATTAATTTTTTAGATGCGTCCTTCAGCGCTAAAGCTGGCGAGCAAAAAGCAAACTGAAGAACGCATAAGCCGAATAATGGTAAACGTTATACCAATATCCACTCCCAATTATAAGGATTGTTTTTGGAGAATGCAGGGAACTAACCCCAAAGTCCAATAAACCCTTTTGAATTGGTGGGTAAATGGAGAGAAGAAAGCATGTTTCGCTTTAAAAATATATTATTAAGCTTTTTAGGAACCCTACTTTTATTGTTTTTGGTGTCTTGTGGAGGAGATGCTTCTACTTCTGTGGATGAATTAGCTGATCAAACCGGTGATACGGTCGTTGAAAGTGATGATTCAGCCGCAGATGAAGTTGAAATGGCAGATGAGAGTGAGCCTGAGGAATCGATAGAAGGTGTAACATTGACCATCGAAAGCTGGCGCAATGACGATTTGGCTATTTGGCAAGATCTTATCATCCCTGCATTTAACGAACAGCATCCTGAGATCGAAGTCATTTTTGCTCCTTCTGCCCCTACTGAATACGATGGTGCTTTGAATACCAAGCTTGAAGGTGGTACGGCTGGTGATTTAATCACTTGTCGTCCATTTGATCGCTCATTGTCTCTGTTTGATGCTGGTCATTTAGCATCTCTAAATGATCTTGAAGGGATGGCAAACTTTGGGGGTGCTGCCCGCAGTGCTTGGATTACCGATGATGGTTCTGACGTGTTTTGTGTCCCTATGGCGTCGGTTATTCACGGGTTTATCTACAACGTAGATTTATTTGCCGAAGCTGGTGTCACTGCACCAGAAACTATAGATGACTTCTTTTCCGCTTTGGATTCTCTTCAAGCGGCTGGAATCACCCCGCTTGACATGGGGACAGCGGATCAATGGGAAGCGGCTACGATGGGATATCAAAATATCGGGCCAAACTATTGGAAAGGTGAAGAGGGGCGTTTGGCCTTGTTAAGTGGCGAAGCACGATTGACTGATGCTGAGCATGTCGCCGTGTGGGAACAATTGGCCCGCTGGGGACAGTATTTGCCAAGCGGCTTTGAAGCCCAGACATACCCAGATTCACAAAATCTATTTACTTTGGGCCAGGCGGCCATATATCCTGCTGGTTCTTGGGATATTTCATTGTTCAACGAGCAAGCTGAATTTGAGATGGGTGCATTTAAGCCACCGGTTGTCAACGCAGGTGATACTTGTTACATCAGTGATCACACTGATATTGCTATCGGGATGAATGCTAATACGCAAAATCCTGAAGCAGCCGAGACTTTCTTGAATTGGGTTGCATCGGCCGAGTTTGCCAATTTGTTTAGCAACGCCCTGCCGGGCTTCTACTCTTTGGCGGATGTTGAATTAAATATTGATGACCCATTGGCGGCCGAGTTTGTCGGCTGGCGTAATGAGTGTGAATCGACAATTCGTAACTCATACCAGATTTTGTCACGTGGTGAGCCAAACCTTGAAAATGAATTGTGGCGCGTAAGTTCTCAAGTCATCAACGGAGATATCACCCCGGAAGAAGCTGGTCAGCAGGCACAAGACGGTTTGGACCAATGGTATGGCCCGAGTATGGAAGCGGCCGAAATGGGTGAGGGGGCCATGGCAGAAGATGATGGCGACGGTGAAATGCTGATGGGGGGTGATATGGCTGGTGCGGTCACTATCGAAAGTTGGCGAAACGACGACCTTGCGATTTGGCAAGATCTTATTATTCCAGCGTTTAATGTCCATTTCCCAAACATCGAGGTGACTTTTGCGCCCTCTGCACCAACTGAATACGATGGGGCTCTCAACACTCGCCTCGAAGGCGGAACTGCCGGTGATCTAATCACTTGTCGTCCATTTGACCGCTCTTTAGCCTTGTATGATGCTGGGCATCTGGCAGCGCTCAATGACCTTGAAGGGATGGCTAATTTTGGTTCAGCTGCAACTAGTGCGTGGATTACCGATGATGGTTCAGACGTTTTCTGTGTTCCGATGGCATCTGTGATTCATGGCTTTATTTACAACGCAGATTTGTTTGCTGAGGCTGGTGTTGAAGCACCAGAGACGGTGGATGAATTCTTTGCGACACTAGATGCCCTGCAATCGGCTGGGATCACTCCGCTTGATATGGGGACGGCCGACCAATGGGAAGCCGCCACGATGGGTTTCCAAAATGTTGGGCCAAACTACTGGAAGGGTGAAGAAGGGCGTCAAGCTCTTTTGAATGGCACGGGTAAGCTGACGGATCAGGTGTATGTTGACACTTTGACCCAACTGTCTCGTTGGGGCGACTATATGCCCAGCGGTTTTCAAGCACAGACCTACCCAGACTCACAGAACCTGTTCACTTTGGGTCAGGCAGCTATCTATCCGGCCGGTTCTTGGGACATCTCTCTCTTTAACAGTCAAGCTGAATTTGAGATGGGTGCATTTAAACCTCCAGTTGTAAATGCTGGTGATGAATGTTATATCAGCGACCATACAGACATCGCTATCGGGTTAAATGCCAATGCGGCCGATCCTGAAGCATCGAAAGTCTTCTTGAACTGGGTTGCTTCGGCCGAATTTGCCAACCTGTTCAGTAACGCATTGCCAGGATTTTATTCATTAGCCAATGTCGATCTTGATATCGAAGACCCATTGGCGGCCGAATTTGTTAGCTGGCGAGGTGAATGTAACTCAACCATCCGGAATTCATATCAGATTTTGTCTCGCGGAGAGCCCAATCTTGAGAATGAATTGTGGAGAGTGAGCGCACAAGTCATCAATGGGGATATCACTCCAGAAGATGGTGCAGTACAGCTACAAAACGGGCTGGATGCTTGGTATACCCCTTAGTTATCACAAAGGAACAATAGCAAATAGACCAAACTGGCTTCCAAAGCCAGTTTGGTTTAAAAAACAAATGGTTCACAAACGTATACCAACTCACATTATCGTTTTTTTATTACCTGCATTTGTCATTTACACTTTGTTTATGATCATCCCGCTAGCAGACAGCTTGCGGTTGAGTTTCTTTTCAAATGAAACTGGCGACTTTATTTTGTTCGAAAACTACAGGACATTGCTTACTGATGATCTGTGGTCTGTGCGCTTTTGGGGGGCTCTGAAAAATAATCTGATCTTTTTCGCCATAAACATGGCAGTTCAAAATCCAATTGGTCTTTTGTTGGCAGCCATGCTGAGCCGCAGAAATTTAAGAGGAAGCGGTCTCTATCGCACGCTTCTATTCATGCCCACAATGTTGTCTGTTGTCATAATCGGATTTATTTGGCAGCTTATTCTCAGCCCTCTTTGGGGGATTGCAGAATCTTTTATGGATGCGGTTTTCTTGGGGCAGTTTTTTCAACCGTGGCTAGGGCTCGAAGGGTCAGCCCTCAACGTTCTTGCACTGATTTCAGTCTGGCAGTTCATTGGGATACCGATGATGCTATTTTATGCTGCTCTTCTAGGAATTCCTGAGGAACTTATTGAGGCAGCCCATGTTGATGGGGCTACCCGCTGGCGGGTTTTTTGGTCAATTAAATTTCCCTTGATATTACCAACGGTCGGTATTGTCAGTATCTTGACCTTTGTTGGTAACTTTAATGCCTTTGACTTAATTTACACTGTAAAAGGAGCCTTGGCAGGGCCCAACTTCTCAACTGATATTATGGGAACCTTATTTTTCCGCACCTTTTTTGGTCAGCAGCTACAGCTTGGAAACCCTGAAATGGGGGCAACTGTTGCAGCCATGATGCTGATTATTATATTGGCCGGTGTCATTCTCTACTTGGTTGGATGGCAGCGTCAAATTACAACTTACGAGATTTAAACGTCTTTGGATAGTGATTATGTTGACAAGAACAAAACAACAGCTTAAAGATCATTGGGCCGCTCATATCGTTCTTTTGGTGTATGGGGCCATTGCCCTTTTTCCAATCATCTTGGTCGTTCTTAACTCATTTAAAGGTCGGAAAGCGATTTTCAACTCCCCTTTATCGATTCCTAATCGAGAAACTTTTAGTTTGATTGGGTATACCACAGTTTGGGAGCGGGCTAATTTTGATCTTTATTTTGGTAACAGTCTTTTGATAACCATCGTTTCTATCGCTCTGATTTTGCTTACTGGGGCGATGGCGGCTTTTGCTCTTTCTGAATATGATTTTCGCGGAAACACCTTTTTGGGGCTGTATATGGCATTGGGGATTATGATCCCTATCAGACTAGGTACGGTGGGAATATTGCGCTTAGTTGTGGCCCTAGGATTAACAAATACCCTGACTGCGTTGATTTTAGTCTATACAGCTCAGGGGTTACCTTTGGCGATTTTTGTTTTGCAGAATTTTATGAGCCAAATTCCCCGAGAACTTAAAGAGGCTGCCCGGGTAGATGGTGCGAGTGAATATCGAATATTCGCTTTGATTTTGCCTATTGTTCGGCCGGCCGTAGCTACAGTAGCTGTTTTTGTCATGATTCCTATTTGGAATGATTTATGGTTTCCGCTGATTTTGGCTCCCGGAGAACAAACTAAGACTGTGACGCTGGGTGCACAGCAGTTTTTGGGGCAGTTTGTAAGCGACTGGAACGCCGTATTGTCATCCTTGACCTTGGCAATGATTCCAGTTCTGATCTTGTACCTAATTTTTTCTAGACAGCTGATTAGAGGGATAACGGCTGGGGCGGTGAAATAGAATGAGTAAACAGTTACGTATTGGTATCATTGGGTCTGGAGCGATGGGGCAAACTCATGTGAAGGCTTGGCAAAACACCTCAGCAAAAATTTGTGGGATTGTCTCTAAATCGGAGGAGACGGCCGTTCCCCTAGCTAAAAGCTGTGGGGCAAAGGTGTTCGACTCCCTTGACCAGCTATTGCCTGTGATTGATGTGGTTGATATTTGTGTGCCAACCCATCTGCATTGTGAGATAACATTAATTGCTGCTGCGGCCGGTGTACATGTTGTTTGTGAAAAGCCACTAGCACGAAATGTTTCCCAAGCCGTTGAAATGATACAGGCGTGCGAGTCAGCCGGGGTCAAACTTCTTGCAGCCCACGTGGTACGATTCTTTCCAGAATATGCACAAGCAAAAGCCAAAGTTGTGGCCGGTGAGATTGGTTTACCCGCGATTATCAGGCTCAAGCGCGGCGCCTCCCAACCGGAAAAATCAAGCGACAACTGGTTTGTAGATTTGGAAAAATCAGGTGGCGTAATCTTAGACTTAATGATTCATGATTTTGACTTTGCCCGCTGGATTGCAGGAGAGGTTAAAACTGTCTATGCAAAAAATATTGGAACAGAGCATCCCGGTACGAGCGTGGACCACGCTTTAGCGATCCTAACACACGAAAACGGTGTTCTTTCTCACATTGAAGGCTCTTGGGCGTACCCTGCTCCGCTTTTTAGAACCCAATTGGAAATTGCGGGTAGCAATGGATTGATTCAGCATAACTCAGATAAAACAGCTTCGATAGGTAGCTTTTTTTATCAAAGGGAGCAGGCTGATGTTGATGTTCCGTTGCCGGCGAGCCCGATGCATGAGGACCCGTATGCAACACAGATTAAAGCTTTTTATGCGCATCTGACTGAGGATGCGCCCATCCCAATTTCCGCTAGAGATGGATTGGCAGCTTTAAAAATCGCATTAGCAGCTTTGAAATCAGCCCAGACAGGAGCGCCTGTAGATATTCAAGAAATGGAGGTAGTCTCGTGAAAATTGGAATTATGAGTTTTGCACATTTGCATGCTGAAGCGTACATTGGCAATCTGCGCGCCATTCCAGGTGTTGAGATGATTGGAATTGCTGATGAGCAACTGAAAAGAGGTAAGCAATTTTCTAAACAATTTGACGCTCGTCTTTACTCCAGTTATGAAGAATTGCTATTAGAGGCTGATGCTGTTTTAGTTTGCTCCGAAAACAGCCGACACCGGCCGCTGGTGGAAATGGCCGCAGCTGCGGGGGTGCATGTGCTATGTGAGAAACCCTTGGCAACTACGGCTGAAGACGCAGAGGCGATGCTAGCCGCTTGTAAAGCGGCCGGTGTTGTTTTGATGACCGCATTTCCGATGCGATTTAGTGCACCGCTACAGCAATTAAAATCGGAGCTAGATTCAGGATCGTTTGGCAAACCTTACTGTGTTAGCTCAGTTAATCAGGGGCGTATCCCGGTCGATTATCGTTCATGGTTTGTTGATCCCGAGCTCGCTGGTGGTGGCGCATTGATTGATCACGTCGTGCATTTAGCGGATGTGATGCGTTGGTATTTTGAGTGTGAAGTCACTTCGGTATATGCCCAAGCAAACAACCTAATGTACCCAGATGGTGTGGCAAATGATTCAAGAGGAATTGAAATTGTTTACGCGGATGAAGTTGCAGTTGAAACGGTTGGGCTAGTGATGCTTACCTTTGAAAATGGGGTGTTTGCTACCATTGACTGTAGTTGGAGCAAGCCCTTAAACTACCACACTTGGGGAGGCTTGTCGTTTGAAATGATTACAGAGAAAGGGTTAATTACAGCCGATGCCTTTAGTCAGAATCTGAGTGTTCACACTGAAAAACCGATGGGGCACAATTTGGCGTTTTGGGGATCTGATGCAAATCAGGCGATGATCGAAGAATTTGTTGATTCTATTAGAATGAATCGGGAACCAGCCGTTACTGCGCTTGATGGCAAGATCGGTTTGGACATTACGTTGGCGGCCTATGAGTCGGTACGAACCGGCATGCCCGTACAACTTTAAATGATCTCAATTTTAATCCAGAACGCTCAACTCATCCTGCCGGACCAAGTTTCGCTGGGGGCATGTTTGGTCAAAGATGGCCAGATTGCTACCATCTTTGCGGAGCCCTTTCCCGCATTGGTGCATGCCGACAGGGTTATCGATGCGGCCGGGAGTTTTCTTGCCCCCGGCTTGATCGATTTGCAACTCAACGGGGCGTTTGGGGATGATTTCACCCAATCCCCAGAAACGATTTGGCCGGTAGCGGCCCGTTTGCCCGAGCTGGGGCTAACCGGTTTTTTACCCACAATCATTACGTCACCGCTGGCCCAATCACGATTGGCCCGTGATGTGCTAAAAAAACGGCCGAAGAATTTTAACGGCACCGTTCCATTGGGATTACATCTTGAAGGCCCTTTCTTGAATCGAGAAAAGAAAGGGGCGCATAACCCCGATCATATTTTGTCGGCGCAGCAGGCTCCGGCCGCTGAAATGGCTGAATGGACGGCTGAAAACGGGGTTCGTTTGGTGACCCTTGCCCCAGAAACCGATGGGGCAATTCGGTTGATTCGCCAGTTATCAGACCAAGGCGTGGTTGTGAGTGCGGGCCATTCGATGGCAACGTTTGCGCAGGCACAAGCCGGGTTTGCGGCCGGAATTACCGCTGTCACCCATCTGTTTAATGCCATGCCGCCGCTGCACCATCGTGAACCGGGGCTGGCCGCGGCCGCTTTGGCAGATGGGTCGATCACGCTCGGGCTGATTCCCGATGGGGTTCACGTTCATCCTGAGCTGGTTCAGCTGGTATGGCGACTCGCATCCGGCCGGATCAACGGTGTGACCGACGCGATGGCTGCGATGGGATCTGATCCTGGCGAGTACAAATTGGGGGACTACACCGTGACGGTGTCAGAGACTGACGCACGATTGCCGTCAGGCACCTTGGCTGGCAGCATTGTGCGGCCGATGCAGGTGATCCAAAACTTGGTGGCTTACACATTTTGTTCAGTGGCTGATGCGGTCCGCTCTATGACCGCTGTCCCGGCCGATTTGCTGGGAATTGGCGCACAAAAAGGGTATCTTGTAACCGGGCAAGACGCTGACCTGATTTTATTTGATAGGGCATTTAATTTAGAAAAAACAATTATTCAAGGGAGCATCGTTTATGATCGAAACTAGTTATTTATACACAGAAATTTTTGAACAACCGGCTGTGCTCGCCGACCTGCTTAGCAACGAGTGGGCGGCCGTTTCAAATCTGGCACAAGCCATCCAAGCAAAAAATATAAAGCACATTGTGATTGCGGCCCGTGGCACCAGCGACAACGCTGGCCGGTATGCTCAGTATCTGCTTGGGGCTAAAAACGGCATGGTTGTCACCTTGTCAGCTCCCAGCTTATTTTCAATTTATGATGCGCCTCCCAGCTTTGACAACTGCTTGGTTTTAGGGATTAGTCAGAGCGGGCAAAGTCCTGACATTGTGGGGGTACTTGAAGAAGCGCAAAAGCAGGGGCAGCTCACAGCCGCTATTACCAATAGCACCAGCTCGCCGCTGGCACAGGCGGCCGATTTTGTGATCGATATTCATGCAGGGCCGGAAAAAGCGGTTGCGGCTACAAAATCATATACCAACTCGCTGGTGTCTATCGCCATGCTTAGCGAAGCTTTGGCGGGATTAGATGAGCCATCGGCCGAGTTGATGCGCTTGCCGGATGCGGTTTCAAAGACGCTTGAGCTATCTTCTCCCATTTCTGAGATAGCGCATCGGTATCGATTTATGAAGCACTGTGTGGTTATCGGCCGAGGCTTTAACTACGCCACGGCGTTTGAGATGGCGCTGAAAATGAAAGAGTTAACCTACACGATTGTTGAGCCATACAGTTCGGCCGACTTTTTGCACGGCCCGTTTGCGGTTGTTGAACAGGGGTTTCCGATGATCTTGTTGGCCCCCAATGGCAAAATGAACCAAAGCATGTTGGAGCTGGCCCAGCGGCTGAAGGAAAATCAGGCGGACACCCTGATTTTAAGCGATGTGGCTGAGCTGCTTGAGCTGGCCACGATACCGGTTCAATTGCCGGCCGAATTGCCCGAATGGCTGTCTCCCATCACCACAATTTTGGCTGGGCAAATGTTGGGCATGTATTTGGCCCACATCAAGGGGTTTGATGTAGATGAGCCGCGCGGGTTGAACAAGGTTACAAAAACGGAGTAGATTAGACGGCCGTACTTCATCAATGTAAAAAAAATACGTATGGGAACTGATAAAAAGCTAAAGCGAGAAAAGAATTGGAAATTGATTTACCTTCGTTCCGAAAAATTAGCGAGAGCCAAGCAACTGGGCTTCGAATACCCCCGGCGAGATATGCTGAAATTGGCAAAAGAAGAGCAAGAGATGAAGCTGGATAGAATGAATTTACTTTTTATTTGCAGCCGAAATCAATGGAGAAGCCCAACAGCCGAACGGATTTGGCATCGTTCTGATGAGTATAATGTGCGTTCGGCTGGGACGAGTCCCAAAGCAAAAAAAACGGTTAGCTCTAAAGATATTTCTTGGGCAGATATTATTTTTGTTATGGAAGTGAAGCATAAAGATAGACTAGTTGCAGAATTTACCCGAATGGTAACGCATAAGCCTATTCATGTTTTAGACATTCCAGATGAGTATCGGTTTATGGATCCTGAGCTTGTTTCTGAGCTTAAAATGAAAGTTGATTATTTTTTGCCCTAGTTGGGGAATGGAGCCTGTTTTTTGCGTCATCCGACCCAAAAGTTGTAGGTAAACAGCATTGCCAGTAGCCCCATCAGCAACACACTGAGCACCGTCCAGGCCCGGTCAAACCACTCACGCTGCCCCAATTGGCTCAAGAAAATAAAGACAGATGGTGCGGCCAAAATATAGCGGTGCATCCCTTGTGGTGGTCCGCTGGTTAGGGCGAGTAGGATCGCTACCAGCCCGTACCAACTCACGGCCGGATATCGTTTGCGAGTCGCAAGACAGGCCCAAATGCCCAGCACAATCGCCCCAAATTCGATAGCGTAGTAGGTGCTGCGCTGGCCGTTTGTCCCTTCAAGCATCGCCTGAAACGCATTAAGCCAGCCGAAAAATGAGGTGCCAAATTGAAAAGCACCCCGGCCGAAATATAGATCTTCCACCACGTTAAACGCCAATCCAAAAAAAGAAAAACGCCACAACAAAAACGCAATTACAGGCGAGATGTGAACCAGCCCTTTGGCAAACGCCCGCCAAGGGATTCCTTTAAAATAAAGTTCACGCCACTCTAAATCCAAATCCATCCAGTCGCCGCTTTGCAGCCAAGGCCAAATCATGGGGATGATGAGCGCCACGCCAACCGCCCGGGTCCAGGTGGCAAGCACGGCGAGCAGGGCGGCCCACCCCCAATGTCCCCGGCGCATGAGGGCCAAGGCACCAAATGCCAGCCCGACAAAAAGCCCTTCTGTATAAACTTGTGCCAAGAACATGCCGGTCGGGAATGCGACCAGATAAAAGGCGGATCGATATCCACCGGCCGAGCCTAACTCGTCTTTGGTTAGATCATACAGGCTGAACATGGCGGCCAGAGCGCCCAGCAAGGAGATGATGACACCGGCTAAGCTGGCGGTGGCGATGGTGGGCAAACCGATCACGCTCAGCGGCACAGACATGAGCCGAATCATCACCGGATAAAATGGCAAAAAGGCGAAGTTGAGCGACAGTTCGTCCCCTACGTCTGAGACAAGCGGAATGCTGACTCCCGGCCGGATTTCTACCGCTTGTGCCGCGCTCATTTGTACGCTACGCACGGCCGGGTCTTGGTAGCCGACGGTCGCAATTGACAGGTAAAACTCAGAGTCCCAAGCCACATGGTTGTTCATGAACGGCTCGTTTAAATAGATTTTATCGTCTTGGGAACCGGCCGTGGTTTCTGTAGCGGTCCAGAACAGTGCATCGTCCGGCCGTTCTGGCTGAAGGCGTGCGCTGGCAAACGACTGAAAGCTGATCAAAATGACAGCCCAGCATAGCCATATAAGCAGGATGCCAGCTGCAGGGTGCATTCGCTGAGCGTTGGTAGTTGGTGCTGAATCTGCCATTTATTTCTCGAGTCCGGTAATTTGCACACCGCGCATAAAAAACTTTTGCGATAAAAACAGCACCGTCATCGGTACAACCATGGTGATTAGAGCCCGTGCCTGCAAATTGTTGGCTCCTGAAATAAACCCACCACGGGCCAACATGCTTGATACCAACGGGTGTTTATCGGGAGCCGAAAGCAGATAGAGCGATGCAAGACGGGTTTCGTTCCAAATAAAGAAGAAGTGGAGCAATGCAACTGTGACAACCGTCGGCCAAGCCATCGGTAAAATGACTGAAAACAAAATGCGCATCGGCCCAGCCCCGTCGATTAAGGCCGCTTCCTCAAGCTCTTTGGGGATGGTGCGAAAGTTTTGGCGCAATAAAAAGATGAGCACCGCGCTCCCAAAAAAGTGAGGGGCGATGAGGGGCCACCAGGTTCCCTGCCAGTCAAACAGATTGATAAATGCAAAATAGGTGGGGATCAGCGTGATTTTCTCTGGCAAAATGATGGTGCCGATCAGAATGAAAAACAGGATATTGCCATATGGAATCGGGAAGCGAGCAAATCCGTAGGCGACCAAAACGGAGACGACAACCACACCGATTTCTGTTAAGCCAACGACGACCAGTGTGTTGTAGCCAACTTGTCGAAAATCTAAAATCTCAAACCAGTCGGTAAAGGCCTGAAACGTAAAATAATTTTCGTACACCGGTTCTAGGGTGCGCCAGCTTCCTTCCCATTCGATCAGACCTGATTCGGGCGATTTTGGATCAATGAACTGGCTCTCGTTTCGGCGGGGTTGAACCAGCAATAACTCACGATCTCCATCTTCAAATGGGACAATGTGCAGGGGATATTGTTCCCCTTCATATTCCAACTCTATTTTGCGGCTGGGCCAAACGGGGGCATTGGGGTCGCCAAACTGTGCTTCATCTTTAACGGCCGTGAGCGCCATGTAGCTAATCGGAAACAGGTAGATCACGACAACCAGCATCACGATGAGGTTGATTAAGATTTTTCCGAAATTGTCCCAAATTCTTAATGACACATTTGCCTCTAATCGACAGGGTAAAAGACCCAGCGGTCGGCCGTTTTAAATAAATAGATGGCGATAACTATGACCAAAATAAACATGATCCACGCGATTCCGGCCGCGTAGCCAAGCGATTGTTTGCCAAACATAATCTCAGCGATGTACCAATCAACAGGGGATTGGAATCCGCTTGAAAAAGAGATATTCCGATCGAGCAAAACTGATCCACCGAAGACTGTAATCAATGAGATGAGCAGGCTGAAAAAGATAGCGGGTGAAATGACCGGCAGTGTAATGTTGATCAACCGATAAACCGGCCCTGCGCCGTCAACCCGGGCCGCTTCATACAATTCTTTGGGTACCCCCATCATCGCTCCTGACAAGATGAGGAACGCTGGGCCGATGTTCCACAGCGAAAGTAGGATGAGCAATAAATTCCGGCCGGATTCTGAATTGGGTCCCGGGTATGGTGGCAACCCTAACGGTTCCATGATGAGCTGGTTCAGCCAGCCGTTGGTCGGGTCAACAAACCCAAACCAGACTGAAAACACGGCGATCCCCGGAATAATGCTGGGTAAAAAGATCAGCGTCCGGTAAAAGTTCCGGCCGATGATCGATTCGTTGCTCAGCAATGCGGCCAGCAAGAGCGCAAACAATAGCTGCAGGGGAACGGTTATCACGGCAAGACCAATCGTACCGACCAAAACGCTCCACATGGTTTCATCCCGAACCAAAACCGCATAGTTCTGAAGCCCGATAAAGCTGATATCTTGCGGCTTTAGCATGTTGAAATCGGTCAACGAAAAGATGAACGATGCGATTATCGGAGCCAGCTTCAGCAGCAAAAATCCAATCAGCCATGGGGTGATAAGCAGGAGCCCGATGCGCCCCCGTTTTGCTTGATAACTTGAATTGAACATGACAAAAACTTAGGTCTTGATTTAACTGATCTACAAAAGTTTATTTACGGCTGTTGATAAACCCGAACATAATCGACTTCCATTCTTTGTGGAAACTCTGTTGCTGGGCCAGGATCGCCAGGCCAATTTCCACCGACGGCTAGGTTAAGGATGATGTGGAATTCCTGATCAAATGGGGCCGGGAATGGGTGGTTTTTCGTTTCCCATTTATTTTGGGTTTGATAGAGTTCCCCGTCGATGTACCAGCGCATCTCTTCTTCTTCCCATTCAACCGCAAAGATGTGAAAGTCGTCGATAAATTTCTCACCGGCCGGTAAATCAAACTCAGTTCCGGTGTAGATGTGGTTGCCCAGTGACCCGTAGTGGAGCGTTCCATGTACCGTTCCTGGGGTGTGACCCACCATTTCCATGATGTCGATTTCACCGCTGGTTGGCCAGCCTCCGTAGCGCCAAGCTGTGGGCAGCATCCAAAAAGCGGGCCAGATCCCTTGTCCTTCAGGCAGGCGGATACGGGCTTCAAACCGGCCATACTTCCAATCCCCTTTCCCTAGGGTGCGCATACGGGCTGAGGTGTAATCCCGGCCGAGATATCTTTCTTCGCGCGCCACTATCACTAAGTTACCGTCTTCTACAAAAGAATTTTCGGCAAAGTCAGTGTAATACTGGAGCTCTCTATTGCCTCCTCCTTTCCCATTTACTTCGTGCGACCATTTATCGAGATCGATTTCAGTTCCATCGAACTCATCTTGCCAGACAAGCTCCCATCCATCGATATAGCCAACGGGGGTGGCGGTTGGAATCGGGGTTGGAGTTGGTTCTGGGGTAGCGGTCGGTTCAGGTTGAAACAGGGTTGAGTTGCAAGCTACTGAGAATATAGCTGCAGCAAGGAATAATAAGAAGCTAATTTTTGTTCGGTTTTTGTTCATTATCATTTCATCCGAAAATAACATGGTTTGGTTCGTTTGGGCAAAAGTTATGGGGTATTAGGGAGTATATATCATTCTTGGCCGATCTTGTGAAAACGTTTTCATTAAGGTTTTGCACCCCTTTTGTATACATAATGCCCAAATAATTCCGTAAGGTTTTGTGTAAGTTGACAATCAAACAAAATCTAGTACATTAGTACGTGAAAACGTTTTCACAAAGCCGGTCGCAACCTCCTTTGTGAAAATCAGGCCACACGGGGAAGGGGAAAGCTCACAAAAGATAAAAAGTTAATTACCAAAGCTTGGATGTTCCAAGTTAGTTTTGGTTACAAAATAACGAGGGGAATCGTTAATGTCGCCGTTGGCTGACGTTTAATTTGAGGTATTTCATGAAAACTAAGAACGTATTACTCAATTTTAGGAATGGTTATGTTGCCTTGCTTTTGCTAGGTGCATTTCTGTTTTCTCTTGGTTCTGGAGCGGCCGATTTGCATGCTCAAGAGACCGTAACAGTCATTGATGACTTTAACGACGGAGATTCAGGTGACTGGAACTTCTTTGGCGGAAACGCAGCCGGTGGTGGCGGTGGAGCCACGGCCGACCGTCCACAAGAAGGTAGCCATTATTGGAGCACTGGCTGGGGAGGTGCAGGCACAGCCAGCAGCTTCTACGGTGGTGCATTCAAAAACTTTGACAATGCGGCACAGGTAGCAATCCCGGCCGACGCTTGGTTGAACTTCTATGTTTACAACCAAAGTGACGCGACCGTAGATTCTTATAACTTAGAAATCACATTGCGCGAAGACAACAACGGAGACGGCTGGGTCGATGGAACGGAAGACTCCATCCAGTTAGTTACTCCGTATACCAGCGCAGACTTTAACGACGAGTGGACCCTGGTCAGCGCACCGATCTCCAGCTTTAATAACCTCAACACCGGCCCAGACGGTGCCATTTCTGACTTCTTGGATGAAGTTGTGGTTGTGATTGGTAGTGTTGAAGGTGCTGATCCGTCAGCCGTTGAGTTAGATATCGACCACATTACCTTTACCTCAGGCGGACCTATTGAAGCCCCTGAGCCTCCTGCAGATCCAGTAA
>JAHDEN010000174.1 GCA_020628815.1 Chloroflexota bacterium
TGCACTTCAACGTGGTGGTGCAGACGTATTCTTGTGCGCAAGCAACCCGCTTAGCACCCAAGACGACGTGGCTGCTGCACTTGTTTCTCATTACGAGATTCCTGTTTACGCAAAACGTGGTCAAGACAACGAAACATTCTACAAATATATGAATGCTGTTCTAGATCACAAACCACATATCGTCATGGACGACGGTGCAGACGTGGCAACCGCATTGCACCGTGACCGTCGTGAATTGCTAGACAACTTGTACGGTGGAACCGAAGAAACCACAACTGGTGTGATCCGTCTACGTGCATTGGCTAACGAAGGCAAATTGGAATACCCAGTTATCGCTGTAAACGACGCGTTGACCAAACATATGTTTGACAATCGTTATGGCACAGGTCAATCAACACTAGACGGTATTATCCGTGCTACAAACTATTTGTTAGCTGGTAAAACCTTTGTTGTTGGTGGATACGGCTGGTGTTCACGCGGTGTTGCTACTCGCGCACGTGGAATGGGATCTAACGTTATCGTTACCGAAGTGAACCCATTGAAAGCACTTGAAGCTGTCATGGACGGATTCCGTGTAATGCCAATGGCTGAAGCGGCTAAATTAGGCGACATCTTCCTAACCGCTACCGGCGACATCCATGTATTTGATCTTCACCACATGGAAGACATGAAAGACGGCGCATTGTTGGCTAACTCAGGTCACTTCGATGTTGAAATCAACATTGCTGCATTGGCTGAAAAATGTGGTGAACCACAACAAGTTCGCCCTTCAGTTCAACAGTACACCTTCCCTAACGGCAAGAAAATCAACATTCTTGGCGAAGGTCGTTTGATCAACTTGGCTGCGGCCGAAGGTCACCCAGCGTCTGTAATGGACATGAGCTTCGCTGGCCAAGCGATGGCTGCTAAATATTTGGCAGACAACAAAGGCAAGATCGAGAATGCGGTTCACACCATGCCAGTAGAATTAGACATGGACATCTCATCTCGTAAATTGCAAGCTATGGGAATCGACATCGACGTTCTTACCGCAGAACAAGAGAAATACTTGAACTCTTGGGAAGAAGGAACATGATCCTCAAAAGATCATAAATTTGATTTTTGGCCCCTTGGAGAAAACTCTGAGGGGCTTTTTTTTTGTAATCATCCATTGGTACAATGTTGGAACTGTTGAACATTATCCGGCCAACGGTTAGCGTTTATAGACTTATACTCAAAATCAAAAGGGAAAAAATTTGAAATTTAACTCTCCATCAGAGCCGCGTGACTTCAATCAAGAAGATAGGCGCGGATTAGTTCTTTTTGCTAGAAGATTCTCAAACATTGTTTCGCCGCCAATTATGTATGCGATTTTGGGATTTGCCGTGACTTTTGCTTTTATGCCTTTTTGGCCCGCATTGGGCTGGGGTGTTGCTTATGGGCTGTTGGTTTCGCTTTTCCCAATTTTGGTTGTGGTTGCTATGTTGCAATGGGGATATGTTGAAGAACTGCATATGAGCAACACGCGCGAACGTCGAATTCCCTATTTATCGGCCGTTATGGGGGCACTAATCATTTTGTGTTTAGCGATCTGGTTTGATCTCGATGATCGATTTTATGCTCTCACGTTGTTTACCACGATCAATTTAGCATTGCTGTTTGTGATTACTTTATTTTGGCTGATTAGTATGCACACGGCCGGTGCGGCAGCGTTTACGGCTATTATCGGTGTCATTTGGGGATGGGTGATCGCAGGCCTTATTGGGCTCCCTGTCCTTATATCTGTGACGGCCGCTCGTTTGTACTTGCGCCGCCATTCAGTTTCTCAAGCAATCGCGGGTATCGCATTAGGCTTCTCAACAGTAGGGATTATGTCTTGGCTCGGCTACTTTTAGTCGTACTCATCACCAGAATCAGCCGGTTCTACCTCATCGTAACGGGTAAAATATTTATGTTCTAAAGTCAGAGTTGGGAGCCGTAAAAAGAGGGGACGGCCGTCATCTGCTTCGAACGCAACATGTGCCAAACGGCTTGTTAATCGATAAACCATTTCCCAATATTCAACCGTATGCTCGGATTCAGGTAGCCCCTCACCTCGATCGTTTTCTTCCCTTTTTGCCAAAAGCTCTGTCAGCTTAATCAGATAACGATCAGCTTCAAGGTCAATATCTAGCACCGTCGCTACAAATAAGGCCCGAACATAGTGATTATTTGGAATTTTCCAGACAAAGTGAATCTGAAATGTTTCACCGACGTGACGATTAGCTTGAGGCATTTGAGGCAAAAAAAAGACGCCATCATAAATATGACAGCGTCTTTAAGTAATTAAAAGAGATGGACTAGCGGATTGTTTGCTCGGTCGCTTTATCGAACAAATGCATGTTGTTCATGTCTGCAACCAAGTTAACTTTGTCACCCACGCTAGGTGCGAGACGGGTGTCAACAGTGGCAACAAATGAAGCTTTTCCTTTGCTTAGGTAAAGGTGAAGCTCATGACCTAACAACTCAATCACATCGATGTCAGCTTCTAGAGCTGCTGCATTGATGTTTGGTGGAGCGTAATCTGCACCATGGAGATGCTCTGGACGGATACCAAAAATAACTTCTTTGCCCACATAGTCTGCATAAACGTTCGCGCGTTCTGCAGGTACTGGGAGGCGGAAGCTACCGGTATCGATGAACATGTTTCCTTCTTCTTTGACTAAGGTCGCATCGAAGAAGTTCATGCTTGGGCTACCGATAAATCCAGCAACAAAAATGTTGTTTGGATTTTCGTAGAGGTTACGTGGTGAGTCGATTTGCATCAAATCGCCAAAATTCAGAACAGCGATACGGTCACCCATTGTCATAGCTTCGACTTGGTCATGGGTCACATAAACAAAGGTGGTTTGTAGCCGTTGATGCAGTTTAGAAATCTCGGCACGCGCACTAACGCGTAATTTTGCGTCTAGGTTAGAAAGTGGCTCATCCATCAAGAATACTGCTGGTTCACGAACGATTGCACGTCCTACAGCCACACGTTGGCGTTGTCCACCAGACAATGCTTTTGGACGACGATCAAGTAAGTCATCTAGGCCGAGAATAGCAGCAGCTTCTTTAACTCGTTTATCAATTTCAGCTTTTGGTGTTTTACGCAATTTTAAACCAAATGCCATATTGTCATAAACGGTCATGTGTGGATACAGTGCATAAGACTGGAACACCATTGCAATGTCGCGATCTTTAGGTGGTACGTCGTTTACGACACGGTCGCCGATCCAAATTTCACCGGCCGAGATTTCTTCTAATCCAGCCAACATCCGCAGACTTGTAGATTTGCCACAACCAGAAGGGCCTACAAAAACTACAAACTCTTTGTCCGCAATTTCGATATTAAGATCTTTGATAACAATGTTGTCACCATAGCTCTTCATTACGTTTTTATAACTAACACTCGCCATTGAATGAGTTCTCCTTTTCTAAATTTATCTCTTTCGTCACCTGTCGGGCGCATTAGGGTTACTTTAAAAGTGTATTTTCTTAAAGGCGAAGTCACCTTTAAAAATGGGTACAGAATTTTCCTCTAAAAAGTTAATATGTCAAATTAAAGGATGCGCATAATGGTAATTAATACGGCAACAATAAATAACCCTGCCACGCCAAATGCCGCAATTCTGTTATCCGCTAGGGCTTGTGCAAAACTCGGCCGGTTATCTTGCTCGAGTGCTTGCCTAGAAATTTGCCCTTTTAGCGCTTTACGAAACGTAATAGCGCTATCCGGCCGTTTATTCGGATGCATCTCAAGTGACCAGACAATCGCTTCCGATACCGCTTTTGAAACCTCTGGGTTGATCTCGTTAGGGGGCTTGAGCGCATTTGGGCTCAAAAATCTTTCTTTTGCCGATGGAGGGGGGCTGCCGGTCAGCAAGGTAAATAAAGTAGCCCCCAACGCATAAATGTCTGACCTAGCATCGGTCCGATCAAATTCGCCCGCGTACTGTTCAAGCGGTGTATACAGTGCAGTTCCCTGACCCTGAATCACCGTAATCGTACGCATATCGTCAGCAACTAGTAGTTTGGCCAACCCGAAATCGACGAGTTTGATACGATTGTCCGGTGTAAGCTTGATGTTAGCTGGCTTTAAGTCACGGTGAAGGACAGGCGGGGTATGGTTATGCAAGTAAGTGAGAGCGTTCAATATTTGCATTGTCCACTCTAGTGCGACATCCTCCTCAATCACTCGGCTGTCTTCGATGGCTTCTTGCAGTAGCTCTTTTAAATCGGACCCCGGAATGTAGTCCATAACGAGATAGTCTCGGCCGTTATCAGCGAAAAAATCTGAAACTTTGGGCAGATTCGGATGATCAAGCTGGGCCAAGATACTTGCCTCTTGCAAAAATTGGGCCTGGGCTTGGGCGATCATTTCGGGCGTAGCATTTGGGTCAGGCTGAACCTCTTTTACAGCACATAAACGGCCGGGTAACCGCTTATCCATCGTTTTATACACAGACCCCATGCCACCTTGCCCCACAATCTCAGTAATTGTGTAGCGATTGCGCAAAACTGTTCCAGGTGTCAGAGGCGGTAGCATCAAAATTAGTCCGAATCAAAAAGTGTTGTCATTAAAACAGCGACTCATATAATTCTACCAAATAGAACCGAGTCCGTCTTGATTGTGTTGGCATAATCAAAAAGTAAAGCAAAGGGAACAAAAATATGTCAGGAAATCCAGTTCTTATCGCCCGTGAAGGGCAGTTGGCCGGACAGCGTTGGGTCATCGAAGGTGAAGAATTCTTAATCGGCCGTGGTGGAGAATGCAACATGGTACTGCCAGAACGGCAGGTTTCACGCCATCATGTGCGAATTACTCCCGGAGATAAAAATAATTTTATTCTGCACGATTTAGGCAGTAAAAACGGAACCCACATCAATGGCAAACGCATCAGCGGTTCAGTCCCATTGAATGATGGGGATTCAATTCAAATCGCACTTTCAGTTAAGCTGATGTTCATCGGGACCGAGGCGACCCTGCCATTAACTTGGGAGGAACCAAAACCTGAGAAGATGATGATGCTAGACGAAGAGCGTCGTGCGGTTGCGATTAACGGCAAAGAGCTTATGCCACCACTATCGCTGGCTCAGTTTAGGCTTTTAAAACTATTGTTTGATGCAGAGGGGAATGTGGTTGACCGTGATGCGATCATCAATGTCGTTTGGCCCGACACCGAAGGGATCGGTGTTTCAGAACAAGCGATTGATGCGCTAATGCGCAGGCTTCGTGATCGCCTTGCAGAGCTTGATCCGTATAATTTTATTGTCACTGTGCGGGGGCATGGCTTCCGTCTTGATAACCCGATGTAATGTATGAAACTGGATGAGGTGTACTGCCTGTAGGTTGCCACACCTCATCCAACTAGAGCCTAGATCAGAGCCATCGCCTGCTGAATTTTAGCCGCCATTTCTGGATTTTCCGCATTTGCACGTTCGAGCAATGAGCCAAGCATTTGTTTGACTTGCCCGTGTGCCTCAGGTGGAATCTGGCTCAAAACTTCCTGCATTTGTGCGTCATTTTCAGCCGATACAAGGGCATTAATAAGCTGCACTTCTGGTGGGAGCTGATTTTCAGCCGCAGACATAATCATCGCGTAGATCGGCTGTAATTTGCCCATCAACTCTTGATTTTCTTCCTGCGTTGCCTTTTCAAGCTGAGCCGTCAAATAATGCATGAATGGCTCATCGATCCGCCCCATATTTTCTTGAACCCCTTGCTCAGGGCTGGGTGCAGCCAAAATCGCGGTAAGCGTTTCACCCGCTTTATCCATCTGCTCTTTCGCTTGTTCTTGAAGCTGGTCGTACACCTTTAGCAATCGATCGCGTAGGTCAGTAAGCATGTCCGCTTCGGCACCTTCTGCGGCTTCAATCCGGCCGGTTAAAACGGTGAACAGCTCATACTGAATCCCTTGATACCCCATCTGCATGATCGCATTCTGGACCGATTCGTTGCCGTCATTGGCGATTAACTGATCTAAGAAAAGCTCATAAGTCAATCCGCCCTGGTCTTTAACCGCTTGCTGGAATTTAGACAAAGCAACTTGCTGAACTTCCAGCTCTTTCCCAGCTTTGGTCATGGTAAATAGACGAGCCTGCAAATTAGTCAGCAAAATAAATTGGCTGTTTGCTTCAGGGGCGGGGTTTTGCTCGAGCATTTGTAGATTTTGCTGCAGCATAGCAAAGAAAGTCTGGTCGATCAGCTCTTCATTTTCGTTGATGAGAGAGATTTGGGTGAGACGGTCACCAGTGACCAATTGTTGCATCAACTTCGCTTGATCTTGTTGACGCTTAATCATTTCCGGCGTTATTCCTTCAGTTGAATAGACCTGCTCCATGAAGGTTGGCATGGTCATGATCGTTTTTGGTTGCAACAAATACGCTTTAAATTGCTCTGGGGGCAAGCTGTCGGTGATCGCTTTTGCCATCCGGCCGATTTGTTGCTCTTGTTCCTGCATTGACCAACCAAGTTCCATCGGAACATGCACAATTAGCATTTCGTGCTCGGCATCATGAAAAAGCAGAGGTGAGGCCAACCGGGTCGCCATGCCACAAGATGGGCATTGAGCCACATTAAGGGCTCCGCCTAGCAGCATATCTTTTAAATGGGGTGTGCGTTGAGCATCGACGATCTGATGAACTTCTGCAGGAAAAGGTGTGCCACATTGTGGGCATTGGATCTGAGTTTGCATTAAATTTGGGTAGGGCAGGATATCGGCCTGCACCACAGTTAACATTCAAACAAAACCGGGTAAGTCAGTGATTTGAATGGGTTGATTTTAATTATAAATGTTGGGGAGTGAAAAGGTGAAGCTGGTGCCAGTTAACCCTTTTTCAGGATCAGTATTGCTGTTGAACCAAATTCGGCCGTCATGCGCTTCTACAATCGCTTTGGTTAGAAACAAACCGAGCCCGGTCCCCTCCGTTTTGCGGCTTAAATCATTATCAAGCCTCGAAAACTTTTGAAAGATGCGATGACGCTGATGGTCTGGAATCCCAATCCCGTGATCGGTGACAGAAATCGTAACAAAACGTTCGTCATCCTCAATTGTACCACTGATCTCTACAGGGCCACCCTTGGGAGAATATTTGATCGCATTGCTTACCAGATTGTTGAGCACCTGAGTAATACGACGCTCATCCGCATTGATTTCAGGGAAATTGTCTGGGAAGTTAAACGAGAACTCATGAATATCGCTTTGCGTTTCAAACTTTTTGGCTGTGCGTCTTGCCAATGACACCAATGAAATATGATCTTTTAAGTTGAGGCTGAAAGTACCAGACTGAAGTTTTGAAGCTTCAAGCAGATTGTCGATTAGATCAGTTAGAGAGTCCGCCTCATCCTCAATCACGCTCAAATACTCGTGCCGAGCTTCTGGCGTCCATTTTGCATCCGGCCGTTTTAGCGTGCCCGCATACCCTTTAATAATCGATACAGGTGTCTTGAGCTCATGACTAACAACAGAGATAAAGGTTTTTTGTAACTCTTCCTCACGCCTGTGCTGGGTCAAATCCCGCACATTTGTGATGATGTTGAGCAGCCGATGGCGCGTGTTGAGCAGGGGAGAATAGGTGATGCCCAGACTTACAATATCGCCGTCCGGCTTTTTAATATCCCCTTCAACATACAAATTGGCAGAACCCGGCATCGGCCAGCCGTTTTCCGAAGCATCTTTAAGCCCTTGCTCTGTGCGCAGCGTGAGCCACTGGATAATTTCATCATGGGGCTTTCCAATCGCTTCGCTCGCTTTCCGGCCGATCATGTTTGACAAAGCCCGATTAAACGATTGAATATTCAGTTGAGGATCAAGAATCATCACCCCATCAGCACTGTTTTCTAGGATGGCGTCAAGACGTTGTTTTTCAGAATTTACCTGCTCGTATAAACGTGCATTTTTTACAGCGATGGCTGCTTGGTCCGCAAAAGCTTGCAACAGTTTGCCCGCATCTTCCCCAAACGTAAATTGCTCTTCTTGAAAAACATAGATCATGCCCACAACCAAATCACCCTGATGTAGAGGCAAGATCAACGTTTGGCTTACGCCAAGATCATTTTTTAAATGCTGTGTCAGATGGGACATCGCCTCATCAATCGAGGCCGTAGCGTCTTTTTCCCGACCCAGTGAGTAGGGGAAGCCGTTTACGAGGTTTGCGTGTGAGTAAAATAGCTCGCTTGGTACCCCCAGCGCGGCGGCAACCCGGAACAACCCTTCTTCAGGATCAGATAAAACTATGATACCGGCTCGGCCGCTCACAAACTCGACAGAGGCGTTCAGAATAACTCGCAAAACGTCTGAAAGTTCAAGCTCGGCCGACAGCGCGCGGCTAATCGCCAGCAGATATTCTCTCTGGCGTACTCGTATGTCGATTAAGGATCTGGACATGGGGTGAAATTGTAGCCCGAAATTTTTGATATAGGCTGAAACGTTTGCTTGAATTTAATGCTTCGCCGATGCGGCTCTAATATCCGGCCGGTGAGAGACCGGATCGAATCACTTGCCAATACGCCCCAATTCTCTGTTTCCGCAATGGCCGTTTATGCCCAGCCAACCACTTTAAGCTCTCGATTGCGATCTGAAACCAAAAGTTTTTTAGCAAAACCACGCGAATTAAACCAGACGCCAATCGGCCGTGGTATTTGCGAAAATAGCGCAATTTGGCCCGATTAAAATTAATATGCCGCTGGGTGGAGGCCTGGCTTGAGCTGGCCCCCACATGGTGAATAATCTCAGCTTCCGGCGTCCATAAAATTTTATACCCAGCTTCTACAATGCGTCTGCACCAATCGAGCTCTTCCGAATACATGAAATACCCTTCATCCATTCCACCGGCCGCTTCAACCGCCGCTCGGCTGGTCAGCATCGAGGCCCCCATCACCCAATCTGGATAACAGGGCTGATTATCCGGTTTATCTTCCATGTAATAGCGTGCGAGAACCGATTTGGGGGCCAACGATTCAAACCATGTGCTTTCAAACATGCCGGTCAACAGGGTAGGAAACCGGCGGCGTGATGATTGCAGGCTGCCATCGGTATTCAGCAGTTTAGCGCCTACCATCCCCAAAGCTGGGTCAGCTTCTAGCCGGTTTAGCATGATGGGGAGCGCGTCTTTGATAATTTCGGTATCTGGATTTAGTAGATAAATATTCCGGCCGACCGCCGCCTGAATGCCGATATTATTTCCGGCCGGAAAACCAACGTTTTTTTGCATGTCAAACAGCGTCACATCTGGGAACCGCTGACGAACCATTGCACAGCTGTCATCGGCCGAACCGCTATCAACCACAATGACCTGCAGTTTTAAGTTGGACTGATTGGCAAAAATAGATTCTAGACAGGCTTGTAGCAGCTGGCTGACGTTCCAACTGACAATGATGATCGATATATCGACGGCCGGGTCCAACGCGGCCGGCCGGACCAATTCACCGTTATCCGCCATAGATCTCTTCTCGACCAAAACAACATCCCGTATTTTCAGTTAAAACATTCTGGAAAATTTCTGTCGAAATACCGCGTAATTCAGCAATATAATCTGCGATATTGGCCACATAGGCTGGCTCATTACGTTTGCCACGTTTAAATTGGGGCGCCAAAAATGGAGCATCAGTTTCAACTAATATTCGGTCTAACGGCATATTTTTAGCAATATCACGCAGCCATTCATTTTTTTTGTAGGTGATGGGGCCAGTAAATCCCAAAAAGTAGCCCATTTCAATCACTTGCCACGCCATTTCCTCACTATCTAAAAACGAGTGAAACACACCCGGCTTTTCAACCTCTACTAAGCTGGATTGTTTGAGCAGCTTCACGACATCGGTCCCAGCCTCACGATTATGAATAATGATGGGGAGAGCCAGCTCAAAAGCGAGCTCAATTTGCTCTGCAAAGGTTTTGTGCTGCACTTCGGGGGCAACTTTGTCCCAATAATAATCTAGCCCGATCTCGCCAATGGCGACGACAGATGGGTGTTCAGCAAATTCTTCTAGCTGATACAGATAATCATCTGGCAGATTGGCGGTTGAGTTGGGGTGTACCCCCACAGCGGTCAGAATATTTTCTGGATAACGGTCTGCAAGCTCCAGCATGGCCGGAATCCGGTCCAGATCAACGGCCGGAATAATAATATGGCTGAGCCCCGCTTCAAGAGCTCGCTCAATAACAGCTTCACGATCTTCGTCAAAGCGATCAAAATCTAAGTGGCAGTGTGTGTCTATTAGCATAAAAAAAGCGGCCGACAGATCTATTCATCCATCGGCCGCTCTATTTTACAGTGTTATATTGCTAGGTTCCACAGGCTTAACCCTGTGCAAGAGGGTTATCTCAAACCGGCAATTTTCATTCCGTCGTTCAAGATCGCTTGAACTTTATCTTCGTGGGTGGTTTCGCAATACACACGGATGATCGGTTCGGTGCCGCTGAAACGGATAAGCAGCCAGCCGCCATCTTCCATAATAAATTGGTTCCCATCGACCGTGACCTTGTCGATCACATTTAATCCGCCAATTTTGCCCGGCATCGCTTTGCTCACCCGATCTAAAATCGCAGGTTTATCGGCCGCATCAAAGCGACTGTCGATACGGTCATAGTAATGTGCGCCAACCTTTTCAAACAGCGTATCAAGCAGTTGAGATGGTTTTTTACCGGTCTGAACCATCAGATCCAATAAAAACAGCCCAGCCAAGATCCCGTCTCGTTCTGGCACATGCTGACGGAAAGCGTATCCACCACTCTCTTCACCACCGATCATCGCATCAACTTCCATCATTTTTGGAGCGATATATTTGAAGCCAACACCGGTTTCGTGCACCGGCACGTTGTAAGCTGCGCCCAATTTGTTCAACATTTTGGTTGTTGAAATTGTTTTAACGATTGGGCCACGCTCGCCACGAACCTCTAAGAAGTAGTAGCCGAGCAAACCGTAAACGCGTAATTGGTCGATGAAGTTTCCGTTTTCATCTCCAAAACCAACACGGTCCGCGTCGCCGTCATTAATGATGGCAACATCTGCGCCAAGCTGTTTAACATAAGCCAAGCCATGGTCTACGTTGGGTACAATCGGCTCCGGCCGTGACATGTGTGGGAAGATCGGATTCCGTTCGTTGTGGACTTCGTGGATGGTTGTTTTGCCACCGCCAAGAAGTTTGGGGAACCAACCAGCGCCATTCCCCCACATGCAGTCAACAAGCACGTTGAATCCGGCATCTTTGATGGGGCCCATGTCGATTAATTTGTTTAATTGGCTGACATAGGGTGAGAATGCGTCAAACTTGGTAATCAGTCCATCGGTCATCGCATCATCCATTTTCATTCGGTTGACGCCGTCCATGTCATAAGGGATCAAGGATTCAATCTTTTTAAGCCCAGCTGGTGCAATGGCTCCACCAAAGGGATCACGCACTTTAAACCCACAGTCATAAGCTGGATTGTGACTTGCGGTGATGTTAATTGCACCACCAGCTTTTTTGTCGACAACCGCATATGAAATGGTTGGGGTGGGGGTATTACGTTCGGTTAGCCAGACGTGGATGCCGTTGGCAGCTAGAACCTCGGCCGTTGCGGCCGCAAAATCTTCCGCCTGAAACCGTTGATCGTGACCAATTACAATTCCTTGATCAGCAAGACCTTCCTGCTGTAAATAATCGGCAAAGCCTTGTGCGCAACGGCGTAAATTGTCAAAGGTATAGTCTTCGGCAATCCGGCCGCGCCAGCCGTCTGTTCCAAATTTAATCGTATGCATTTATGAACCTCTATTTGGGGTGAACTCAAACTTATATGTGTTTATTGAAAGTAGCGACGAAACATTTTGTGAGTCGTCGATTGCTCAGTTTGTTTATATGTAGACGCGCCCTGAAAATTTAGTTTAATTTAACTTATCAAAAAGGATAAGTCGGAATTAAAGTTTGTATTTACTAGATGTATTTATCGTCTTAAACCGTCTCTTCAGGCATTGTCATAAAAAGAATACCAATCAGAATAATTTTGACGAAACGCTAGTATTATGGGTTGATTGTGACATACCTCGTTGTCTTGTCAATTAACCAATAGTCATAGCTTGATTTTTTATGAAGCCTTCACCGGAAAAAGGGCTGAATTCCATCATTTTTCAAGTAAGGAAGCGTTGGTTTCACAGAGGGAAGGTTGAATTTATTGATGCAGGAAAACAAAAAGAGAAAGGGCTGTGGGGGTGTTGCCCTTTCTCTTAGGTTTAAAAACGGTGAGGTTAGATAGGCTGTTTGCCGGTCTGAAGCATTTCTAGATCTGCATCAACCATCATGGCAACAAGTTCTTTAAAGGTAACTTTTGGTTCCCAACCAAGTTCTTTCCCTGCTTTTTCAGGGCTGCCGACAAGCAGGTCAACTTCAGACGGCCGCATGAACCGTTCGTCTTGGACTACGTATTCTTTCCAGTCCAAATCGATGTGTCCAAATGCCTCATCTAAAAATTGCTCAACAGAGAATGTTTCACCTGTAGCCAAAACATAATCATCTGGCTTGTCTTGCTGGAGCATTAAATACATGCCCTCAACATAATCCCCGGCAAAACCCCAGTCACGACGCGCATCTAGGTTGCCTAAACGGATCTCTTTAGCCATGCCCAATTTAATCATGGCTGCATGGTAGGTGATTTTGCGGGTAACAAATTCTAAACCGCGGCGTGGTGACTCATGATTGAACAAAATGCCTGAGCAACCATATAAATCATAGCTTTCGCGATAGTTAATGGTGATCCAGTGGCCGTAAAGTTTAGCTACCCCATAAGGGCTGCGCGGGTAGAAAGGCGTCGTCTCGCGTTGCGGTACTTCAACTACCTTGCCAAACATTTCGCTGGTGCTTGCTTGATAAAAACGGATATTTTTATCAACGATGCGAATCGCATCCAACATGCGGGTAACACCCAATCCAGTAACATCACCAGTAAAAACAGGTTGATTAAAAGATGTTCCTACA
>JAHDEN010000175.1 GCA_020628815.1 Chloroflexota bacterium
GAGAGTTGAGTTGAGAGAGATGCTGAGCGATGGCTAGAGCCCCGGCCTCGCCGATTTTGTTGCTTCGCAGATTAAGAGAGTTGAGTTGAGAGAGATGCTGAGCGATGGCTAGAGCCCCGGCCTCGCCAACTAGATTGTCACTTAGGTCAAGAGAAGATAGCTGATGTAGATTTTGACTAATAATCTTGGCACAATCATCTCCAATTTTATTTCTCTGTAAACAGAGAAATAAAATTGGAGATGATTGCTTGAAATTGCGAAAACACCTTTTTCACCTATCTGATTCTCCGTTAAATCTAGGTGTATAAGCGATGTGAGGTTTTTTGCTAGCGCTTTAGCACCAATATCTCCAATATTATTCTTAGTTAAATCTAGAGCTGTTAATTGAGGGAGATTGTCCGCGATTTTTTGCGCATTTTCTTGTGATAGCCCAAGCCACCAAAGAGTCAATGACTTTAAACAGTCAAAGCTAAGCAATGAATCAGGTATATGATCTAGCTTCTGATTTAATTGATAGATAATCCGCCCTTGATAATCTTTCATCCACTGATTCGGTGGAGAAAGTAACCAAGTAGCCCTTGGTCCAAATATCGAAAGTTCAGTTACTTGCTCTTTTTTCAAGCGTACTAATAAATCTGGTAATTCATCAAGCGAAATGCGGTGTAGTTTTGATTCTTGGGTCATGTTAAGCACTCCATAATTTTGTCTGTATGTAGCCAGCTTAGGCCTGTAACTCTCCCAGTTTTGTAACGCAAAGTATGCCAAATATCAGTTGAACTGGGTGAAGCATTGATTTTACCCGATTATTCAGATTGCCCCCCCTTTTATCTTAGCCTCGTCTCACTAACTCTAACATGCATCGAATCTCGATCAGCATTCCTCAGATTTAGATAGGTTATTGTGCTTTATATCGTCTTTCAGTCTTTGTAAATAGAGCTTTTTGCGAAACAACCGCCATCAACACAAACAATCTAGACAAAATCTAATGAAAAAGGGCTGTACCAGCGACGTCATGCTAAAAATACCATTTGCGCCTAGTTAATATCTGTACAAATGCTGTGCAACTGTGTTATTCTTCACCCCAGCAGAAATTTGATGCAAATGCTAGTGAGCAAAATATTGAGGTCTTGATGAGTCAGTTAAACGGCAGCAAACAACCAATTATCGATATGCGGAACATTGTGAAGCGGTTTCCAGTAGGGAACGACGAAATCACAATTTTGCACGGCATATCGTTCGATGTCTATCCGGGGGAGTTCGTCTCAATTGTGGGGCCCTCTGGAAACGGTAAATCAACCCTTTTGAATATGGTTACCGGTATTGACCGGCCGTCGGACGGCGAGGTTATCGTCACCGGCAAACCGGTCCACTCGATGACTGAAAACGAGCTGGCCAAATGGCGTGGTCAAGAAGTTGGGATTATTTTCCAGTTTTTCCAAATGCTCCCTTCGCTGAGCCTGTTGCAAAACGTAACCCTGCCAATGGAATTTGCATGGATGTACACCCGGGCTGAACGGCGCGAACGGGCGATGGAGCTGCTTGACATGGTTGGATTGGCTGACCAAGCGACAAAATTACCCGGCATGGTGTCGGGTGGTCAGCAACAACGTGCGGCGATTGCTCGCGCTCTGGCAACTGATCCTCCTCTTCTGGTGGCGGACGAACCAACCGGTAACTTGGATGCTAAGACGGCCGGACAAGTGTTTGACCTGTTTATGAAACTGGTTGAGGAACAGGGGAAAACGATGCTCATGGTGACTCATGACGCTGAATTGGCCGACCGCATCCCCCGTAAAATTGAAATTGTGAACGGCAACATCGCGACAGATACCCGCAATCAAGTTTCAAGTAAAAAGGTAGAAGTTGAAACCCCTGCACCTAATGGGAATGGCCATCAAAATGGTGCGCATAAAAACGGCCACAAGAAAGAAGCTGTCCCTGCATAAAAATATTTTGTAGGGGTCGACGCCATCGGGACACAAGTCTGTTCGATGAGAGCAACTTGCATTCCGACGGCGTCGACCCCTACGTGTTGTTACTCATGATTACGTTACTCGCAAAAGTTTGGTTCGACCTATGGGGGAATAAATCCCGCACGCTACAAGTGGTGCTGGTGATCGCCCTCGGTTCTATCGCCATTGGACTGGTGGTGGGCGGCCGTAACGTGATTCAAGAAGCGTTGACCATCAGCTATTCAGAGGCGGACCCCGGCCACATTCGGCTACGGGTTACCCCCGACATTACTCCCGAACAGTTAGAGCGGATCGGCCGGATTGACGGGGTGTGGCAGGTTGAAGGATTATTCGACGGTGGGGTTGAATGGCGTTTGTCTGATCAGGATGAATGGCAATCCGCCCGTATTAAATCTCGCGAAGGATACGCGCCCGAGCAGATGTTAATGGGGCCAGACGGACTGCGCGAAGGGACACTGCCCGGCCGGAACTCCATCGGGGTCGGCATGATCTCTGTGGGTGAGGCTCAACTGTTTGTCGGTGACACGGTTCAAATTCGTTTTGGTGATCGAGTGGCGACCTATCCGATTGTTGCGCTGATGGACCCCATCGGCCCAGAGCCAAGCTTTGGCGAGACGTTTTACGCCGATCAAAAAACATATACCCGCATCACCGGCCGGACCAACTACAACTTTATCCAACTGCGCAGTGAAACATGGAACCCTGCCCAAGCTGAAATTATCGACCAGCAAGTTCAAGATTATTTTGAAGAGATCAACGTTGACTCTGTGGGAACCTCATTCCCCGGCCAA
This sequence comes from Chloroflexota bacterium, assembly GCA_020628815.1. Lineage (GTDB taxonomy): Bacteria > Chloroflexota > Anaerolineae > Promineifilales > Promineifilaceae > WTJY01. Next base: position 2,765 of record JAHDEN010000175.1, read on the forward strand.
GAGCGGATCATTCCACCCGATGTGAATCCCGCCACCGGTATTTTGAATGCACTGTTTTTGATTTTGGGCATCATCGGCGTTGTTGTTGTAATCCTCGGTATTTTCTTGGTCTACAACTCTATTAGCGCCATTGTGTCACAACAAACTAGTCTAATTGGGGTGATGAAGGCGATTGGGGCTAGCCAATGGCAAGTGGCATGGAGCTACTTTGTGTTGGTGATGAGCTATGGGCTTTTGGCCATGGTCGTCTCTGTCCCGTTGGGCATCTTAGCCGCATACGGGCTGCAAACCTTTTTCGCCAACTTTTTAAATCTTGAAAGCAACCAGATCGCCATTGATGGCTCGGCCGTTGTCATCCAAATTTTGATCTGCTTGATCGCACCGCTATTGGCAGCTGCCATCCCACTACGGACCGGTATGAACCTGAGTGTGCGTGAAGCGATCAGCACCTACGGTTTAGCTGGGGCGATGGGGCTGGTCAACCAACTGGTTGCCACCTTCAAAAATGTTTCTTATTCGATTGTTTTAACCATCGGCAACACCTTCCGCAATCAAAAACGGGTCATCATTATTCAGGTGGCTTGTTGCAGGCACCATCTTTATGATGGTTTTGGGTGTGAGCCAGTCAAATCAATATACGGCCGATGGGAAACTGCGCGATGTTCATACGTGGCACGTCGCTTTTTCAACCGATTTGCCAGAACGGATGGCGCTTTTAGAAAGAACCGCGCTCACCAACGATAAAGTGGCTGATGTAGAAAGCTGGTTTTCAACCGGTGGATCTGCCCGGCCGCCTGAGCAGGCTGAAAAAGAGGTGACCGACGCCCGTGTTCGTATTATCGGACAATCGGCCGATACGGCGCTTTACAACACTGAAATTGTTGACGGCCGCTGGCTCAACGATACCGACACCTACAGCATTGTGGCCGGTACGATTGTGGCGGCCGAGCAAGGGTGGGAGATTGGCGACCAAGTGCTCCTCTCTGATAATGCTGACAATGAGATGACTGTGACGCTTGTCGGGACTCACTTTGACCCGGCCGGTGGCACCAACACCGTGCTGATGCCTTTAACCACACTGCAAAGAGAGTGGGGCGATTTTGAAACTGCCAATTTGGTGGTGATGCAGCTGACTGAAGCAGCGGCGGCCGATCAAGCGACGGCCGTGATTGAACTTGAAAACGATTTGGCCCGGGCCGGGATCGGCGTACGGCCGGCGAGCGCCTTTGGTGCCAACACAATCGACGAAATTTCGGCCAACTTGGCTGAAGGATTGGCGATCATTATTCAACTGCTTGCGGTCATGGCCGTTGTAATAGCACTGGTCGGTGGCGTAGGTTTGAGCGGCGTTTTGTCGCTTAGCGTTTTAGAACGCACCCGCGAAATCGGTGTGATGCGGGCTATCGGTGCGTCGTCTGGGCAGGTCATTCGCCTGTTTATTGGTGAAGGGATTTTGCTCGGCTGGCTCAGCTGGCTCATTGCGATTCCGCTTAGCATTCCGGCCGCGTGGTATCTATCAACCCGTGGACTTTCATTTGTCTTGAATTCAACCCTCGCCTATCAGTTCTCATTCCAAGGACCACTGATTTGGCTTGCGATTATCACCGTGCTGGCGATCTTAGCCAGCGTTTTCCCCGCCCGTCGGGCCTCACGCGTTAGTGTGCGTGAGAGTTTGAGCTATTCATAATTTATCCCAATAAAAAATAAGATAGGAGACAAACTGATGCGTTTATCAAAACCATTGTTGGTTTGGGCTGTGGCACTCTTGCTCATCATTTTTGGATTAGGCTGTGCGTCTGACGCTGTTGAAGTTTCTCAACTTCCAGAAGCTGACGAATCAACCGATGTAGTTGTCGAAGTGGTTGAGCCTGTGGAAGACGTTGAGGTCGCTGTTGCCCCGGTTGAAGATGTGTCGGCCGAAGTTGTGGCTGAACCTGAAGCTGAGACAGAGGCAGAGGCAGAGGCAGAGGTTGCAAAAGCTGAAGAAGTGGCTGAGACGGTTGAAATGGCAACAATTGAAGTTCGTTTTATCGAAAGCGCTCCTAAAGACAAGTTTCTGTTTAGCAATACGGGGAGTTGTGAATTAGCAGAAGCCTTTGCCACGATTGATCTGACAAACACGGCCGGTAAGCTCATATTTGACACCACGGGTGAAGGGGCTGGTGTAGAGGTCTTTCAACCATTTGAAATTAGTGAAGGGGAGCTTGAACTGGTTTCAAGCGAACGGGTCGCTGACGGCGATACCGGCTTGACCGTACGCATCTCATCATTTGCGGCTGGGGCTCAGGTCGGCTTTACGATTGATGTCGATGATACGTTAACAGACAGCGATTTAGGAATGATCCGAGTGACTGACTCAGAGATGAGCGGTGCAGAGGTTTTGCTTGAAGCCAGCGGGAATGACGCGGTTTCGGCCGCGTTTGGCGAAGACAATGTTATTGTTTTATCGGCCGCTTGTGCGTAGGTGACGCATGGGCTTTTACCAGCACGAGTTTACCAATCAAATTGAACAACACTCTATGGGTCACAACCGCCGAGGGGAGTTGTTTTACACAGTTGTCTTTGTTCCAAACGATATTGTTCAAGCGTTGCCTATGGCTGAGTACCCTCGGTTACGCATTGATGATGAGCTGAATGAGATCCCTTTTGAAGGAGCCATGCAACCGGCCAAAGGCAAGCGGTGGTATCTGCTTTTGTCGCAAAAGTTCTTGAAACAGCATGGGCTAACGTTTGGCGACGATGTTGAGGTTCGGTTTAATATTGGGGATCAGGACTTTGTAGATGTCCCGGCCGAGCTTGAGGCAGCACTGGCCGCAAATGAAAAAGTGGCCGAAATGTGGAGCTCCTTTACCCCCGGCAAAAAACGTGGTTTTGCCTCAGTTGTTTCATCGGCCAAACAGGCATCCACTAGAGAAAAGCGGGCGCTAAAAATGGTTGGCTACATGTTAGAAGGTAAAAATCCTGGCGGCCGATAAAATCGAGGTGGTACTGAACTGAACTAGACATGATTACTCCTTAAAGTGAAGATGCATTGTTGACCGCAAAAAAACATATCCATAAAATGGTCAACGATGAACAATTTACGCCAGAAACTTGAACAACAGCTTGCAGAAATATCGGGCCTAGAACTCTCTTTATACAAAGATACTGATTTGTTGTGTATGCAATTTAATGGGAAAGAGATCGCCCATTTTCACAACGGCCTACCCGAACTGGATACACGCATCCCCCAAAAATTTGCTAAAAGACACCAGCTTGGTGAACCGTATCGATCAACCAGACACCCCAACCGTTCTAAAAATTCAATTTGGCGCATCCTGACCTACAACTCTGAACAGGACGTGGATGATTTGGTTGTGCTGATTAAAAAGCTTTTAGCTGAGGAATATTAGCCGCGCTTAAATATTAACCGACGGCCGGTTTTCTCGCTTTTTGTTAAGGTGGACTTACATGGAGCGCTTTGTATAATCATCGCAGAGGGATATGCTATTGTTTGATGAGAGTCCCTCAGGTTAGTTGCCACGCAGAAGAGGAAAAATTATGTCTAAGCGCCTAAAACTCGTTCTTTTTAGTATCGCTTTTACCGCTTTACTATTTGTTTTTATCGTTATTCCCCTAACCACCACCACGGCCGTTACTCCCCAATCTCAGCCGGTTGATCAGTTAGCCACCACCTACGCCTATATGCCATTTGTAGAAAAAATCGCCACAAGTTTTGCGACCAACGTTGCGCGACCTACAGAAGGATCATTTGTGACCTATGGATTCCTTTCGCTAGGGGGGATTTTGGGCAGCATCGCTGTACTACTCCCATTTTCAGACTGGGATCAGACAAACCAAGATTAACTTGTGAATCGAGCACAACTTGTAACACGCTATGTTCTTGGCTTGTTAATTGTGGCTGTTCCGATCTTATTTGTGCCGATCGGAGCAAACCCCTTTGAACCACCCAAAGCGATATTGATCCGCTTAGTGGCTGTTTTGTTGTTAGCCATTGGGGTTACTGAGTTATCGTTTGATTTCAAGCTGCCATCATTCAAAATAAACTCAAGTTGGTTTTCGCTGGTTAATTTAGGTGGGCTATATATTTTTATAGCTTTGATCTCAACTCTGTTTGCGTTTGATTTCAGGGTAAGCCTGTGGGGAACACCCTATGACCACCACGGATTAATTACGTTGTTTAGCTCGTTTGTGGTTGGATGTTTTTTGGCAAAACGAGCCCTTTCATTTCGTTCAATTGCCGTGCTGATCACTTTTGGCTCGGTTCCTGTTATTTTCTATGGGCTAATTCAGGCGGCCGGTGGGGACCCTATCATTTGGCAAACGGATTCCCTTTCGCCGATTTTATCGACGCTGGGGCGATCAAATTTTGTAGCAGCCTATTTGGCCATTTTGCTCCCATTTTGTTTTTATCTGGTATTAGAAAAACCGAGAGCTTGGTCTTTGTGGGTCATCTTTGTCTGCCAAATTCTGTGTTTGCTGTTAACTCAGGTTCGGGCCGGATGGCTTGCCGCCGTTGTGGGGATGAGTCTGATGGCCTTTGGGCACAATCGGCAAAATCTGATCCAAAAAAGCGTTGTTATTGTTTTGATTGGGATTACTGGGTTAATGGCGGTTTCGTCTTTGCAAGAGTGGCGTCGCGTGGCGGCCGACGAACCGGCCGGATGGCATTCGTATGACGAGTTGCGCACCATGTCTGTTGAGCAACGGGTCTTAATTTGGGAAAAAGCCATCCCGCTAATGAGGCAAGCCGGTTTGTTTGGTTTTGGTCCAGAACAGTTTGCGCAGCTGTTTCTTGAAGAGTCTGCTGATATTTCTGAAATTGCCGGCCGGGATATCATCATCAACGATCCTCATAACCTGTTTATCGATCAACTAATTTCATTTGGCTGGTTGGGCTTAAGCTTGTTTGTGCTTTTGATCGGCCGCTTTTTCGCTTTGGGGTGGCAACTCGATCGGCCGGAAGGGGTGGTGCTGATGAGCGGCATGGGGGCCTTTTTGGTTCAAGGGTTCTTTACCCCTGATGTTGTCGTGACACAGTTGTTATTTTGGTTACTAATTGGAACTATGGCCGGATTGCAGGGGAGCCGCTCTGTGGAGCGATCAAGTAGGTTGGTAGCGTTACCGGATCCTCTATCCCTTAACATCAAGTGGCGCTTTTGGGACACACTTAGTGCACAGCAAATAACCCTCATCGCACTAGCTGTTTTGTTTTTAGGGATCGGGCTGTTCATGCGTACCTATCAAGTGGGAACGTGGCTGCGCTTTACAGGTGACGAGGCCCGCGACACGTTAGCCGCTTATGAAATAGCGACCGGCCGCTATTTTCATTCAAAGGGGCCAAAGATCGGTGCCGGTTTTGGCAGCTTGGGTCCTGCTTTTTACTATCTAATGGCTGCTCCGCTCAGGCTGGCTCAAGGCGAGCCTGCAATTTTCGGCTGGTTTATTGCGCTTGTTGATTTTGCTGCAATTGGCATGTTGTTTGCCCTAACCCGCAGGCTGTTTAACCAGCGGATCGCCTTAATCACGGCCGGGCTGTATGCCGTATCTTTCCAAGTTGTGTTTTACGCACGTTGGGGCTGGCACCCCAGCTTGGTCCCATTTTTTGTTTTCCTGATTTTATGGGGATGTTTAGAAGTTGCTGAAGAGAAACCGGGCTGGATCCCGATTCTGTTACTTACGTTTTCGATAAGCTTACAGCTGCATTTAACGGTGATCTTGTTTGCTGTGCCTATTGCGATTGCGCTGTGGTACGGCCGACGGGCCTTTACCCTACCGATTTTGGGATTTGGCTTTCTGGCGCTCGTTTATCCGTTTGTCCCTCTTTTAGTCTATGAAATAAATAATGGGTATCCCAATCTGCTGGGTAGCCAATATTTATATGCGGATCAAAATGCGTCCCCGTGGATTTCTCCTATCGGCTACCTAATCAATAGCCTAACAACGATTAGCACAACCCAAATTGTGCACAAAAGCATCACCCTTTTGCCCGGCGGGTGGATGATAGATCTGTTTAACAGCGGGTTGTTTTTATGTGGGTGTTGGGCCGTTGCTCATAAGCGGTTGAATCGTTCAACATGGTTGATTTTAGCAAGCTGGATTATTGTTCCAATTGCGGCAATGGTCGCCTTCCGTGGTTTTCGGCCCGACTATTACCTTATCAGCTGGTTTGCTGTACCGCTGCTATTTGCCGCATTGGCGTTGGATTGGATGTGGCAGAAGCGACAGTTGAAAATATTGGGAGTCGTGGCTGCGTGTGTGATTGTGGGGGTAAATGGCGCGGCCGGAATATCGCACTTTAATTTGCTAGATCAAACAGATGATGCGTTTTGGTTTTACTATGGATCAACCTTGTCGAGTAAACAAGCGTTCACCGATCTATTGGTGACGGATGCGGCTGACACACCTTATGAACTTGTGCTTGTCTCTTGGTCTTGGCCCAACCATCAACCCTATGGATATTTATTGATGGAGGAAGAAAACCGGCCGAGCCAGATGTGGATGTTTGAATCGGCCGATGTAGATCGTGGCCCCTTTGTATCCCATTGGATAGATGCCCAGCGTTTTAACTTTGTGCCGATAAAGGACCAACCTGCTGAAGCGACGTACATCATTAAAGAGCCAGATTCATTGCCTTTGCCGCCTGAATTTAAAGATGCGATAAAAGTAGGAGAGGTAGGCCGGACCGGTCTTTACAAGCTGCCAATTGAGCGGTAGATATTAGGGAGCGTTGTACATCCAAATTAACGCGTCGCCTAACGTAGCCTGCCAAAAGCCCCAGCTGTGCCCCTGCGGCGACACTTCATAAAAATAGTCATACCCCTTCGGCCGCAGATTGTCTACAAAACGCTGATTGGCTGAAACAAAATCAGCTTCTGGGCCGGTGCCTGCCACTTGGGTCTCGTAACTGCCAATCGTGACATGAAAGCGAACATCAACCGTGTCCATGAGTTCTACCTGACGAATAACCGCATCTCCCCCATAAGAAAGTGCGCCCGATTGGGTTCCGACCAAACCAAATGTGTCTGGCTGGTTAAGTGCGGCGTAGACGGAGATCAGGCCACCCATCGAGGCCCCCAGCGAGCCGGTTTCGGCCGGGTTAGAGCTTGTGTTGTAGTTGCTACGCACAAATGGCACCGCCTCATCTGTTAAAAACGACACGTAGCGATTGTTTCGCTCATACTCGACCCGGCGGTCGATGGGGGGGATAAATACAGCGACCAAGGGTGGGATATTTTCGGCCGCGATCAGCCGGTCGAGTATGACGGCCGCATCTATAAAATTGAGATAGTCGCTGCCGTCATGAATATAGACCGAGGGGTATGAGCCGTTAAGTGGCGGGACGGCGGGTGTATAAACCACAAGCGTTCGGATTTGGCCTAATGCTTGCGAATCAATGGTTTCGGTTGTGAGCGTTCCTGCTGGGGTTTCGGCCGTGGTTGGCAAAATTTCGGCCGGGGGGACAAAGCCTGGCATGGCAAAGCTAGAGCGAAAGCCAAACCCGCTGGGAACCCTGATTGGATTGGCCGGATCAAGAATATCTTCAGTCTCGTCGATCAAAAATTTGTAGTCGAGCCGAGCATTTGGCTCATACGGTTCAATGCGATACCACAAATCGGTTGTCGAGAGTCGGGTCAATGGCAAGCGGTCTTCAAAAATCCAGTTGGTCATCTCGCCAATGACAGCCACGTTGTCCGGTGTACCTTGGTACAAAAATATGGCGTGGGTTGGGGTAACAAGCGGATATTGAGGCAGGTTAACCAGATATCGGTTGACGATACTTTGGCGTTGGCCACGAGCGGCCGCTTCAACTTCAGCTACAAATTCTTCAAAGCCTGTCACAGAATATTTCTCCGGGGGTTTGGTTGGGGTGATTGTCGGTTCTAATGTGGCGGTTGGCGGTGGCGGTGTAGGGGTGCTGATCAGGGGTAGATCGGCCGATTCGATAAAGGTGCAACTTATAGCTGTCACCATTACGTATAGAAGCAAACTACACTTTTTGAGCCAATTCATCGCCGTTTTCATTATTCTCAGATTGGGGTACGCTACAATTGTCCTATTAATGAGAGCCAGGGTGCTCCGCGCAGAATTATCTTTCATTTTTGCTATTACGCTATGCAAGACAACGAACAGCTCATGTTAAAGGCCCTTGAGGCTATCAAGTTGAATAATCCTATGCAGGCGGCCGAATATTTAGAGGATATTCTGAAAGATGATCCAAAGAATGATAAAGCCTTGGTGGTTGCCGCCAACCTTTTTGAAGATCCTAAAAAACAATTGAGCTATGCAAGAAAGGCGGTGAGAGCAAACCCGGAAAATCAAGAAGCAAAAAAGTTGGTTAAATCACTTAAAGTAAAAATAAAGAAGGAAAAGGAGATAACTAAAACGGTCCAGTTTTGGGAGAATCTTATCCCTTACTTTCTTGCACTTTTCGGCATGATAGTCGTAATTGCTTGTATCGTGTTTTATTCGGCAAATCAGATGAGCGAGCCAACATTAGTTTTTGACACGACCCAGAATATTCCAGAGGAGTCAGTTGAACCGATTCTTCTAAGTGACCACTCGGTCCCCATCAATGTTTACAACCAATTTTCAATTCAAGAAAAGATTTTGCACCCACAGAAATTAGATCAGATCAGTTTAAGGGCTCAAACAGGTTCGATTTCTCCTCCATCTATTACTGCAAACGGTCAGTCTGTTGCATTTAAACACGGAGAACAGATTCAAGTACGAAGTTTTTCCGGTGCAGATCAATCAACTTGGTTAGTTTCTCGAAACTGGAAGGGATCGCCATCAAATGGTGATTCGACTAATCCAATCCTCTCAGATTACGGACGATTTGTCCTCTTTGAATCAACTTCAACAGATTTTTGGAGAACTGGGGAAGGAGTTGATGGAAAAAACCTATATCTTTTTGACCGACAAACAGATAGTTTAGAGCTGATTTCACGAAGCCAAAGCAATAAACCTTTGAATGTAGATATAGATGAATCATTCTCTGCTGCACTATCGGCTAACGGTCAGACAATTGTCTATCAAGCCACAAGTAGCCAGATTGTTCCAAATGATACGAACATGGCATCTGATATCTTTGTTTTTAATCGACGCACTCAGCAAACCAAGCGTATATCAATTAATTCTGGGGGTGTTGAAGGGAATGGGGAATCTATAAATCCGAATATTTCGGGAAACGGCCGGTACATTGTTTTTTCATCTAATTCAACCAATCTTGCTGGAGATAATTGGCATGGGTACTTTCAAATTTATCTTCATGATTTAAGAACAGATGAAACAATTCGCCTTGCGGTAGATTCTAGGAACGCTGACAAACCTCAAATATCCCATGATGGGACCGTTATTGCATATCTGACTCTTAATATTAATAGGGTGGAGCAAAACAAAAATGACTTGGGTATTGTTGTGATAAATAGGCTTAAAAATGAACGCCAGGTGTTGTTTGATAATTTGGGCACTAACTACGGAAATCAAACGCCAACAATTTCAAGTGCAGAAATTGACCTTTCTCCAAGCGGACAGTTTCTTATTATTGGTCAAGCATCTGAGGCTCTAGAGGAAGCTTTCGAAGGCGAAAGGATCCGGCGTTTTTTCAAATATGATCTTAGCAACATAACGGTTGAAACTTTTGAGGTTGCGAATGGAAGCCAATCAGAAATGATCGTTTCCCCTAGAATGTCGAGCGACGGAGAATCGCTTATATTTGCCGTGTCTTATCCGCGTGGTGAGCAAATAAGGGCGATTGAAACTCTAGTTTTCAAGCCAAATTAAAGACGCAGACTGCAAGCCTTACATGACTCCGATTGAATATAGTCCTCTCAATAGTTAAAATCTTAGCTATATGAAAGTATTCCTCAACAGCATAGGCTGCCGCCTAAACCACAGCGAAATAGAAACGCTGGCCCGCCAACTCATCGCCAATGGGCATGAGATTGTGACCGATGCGGCCGA
>JAHDEN010000012.1:0-34928 GCA_020628815.1 Chloroflexota bacterium
TGTTTCGGTGGGAATGACGTCTGACAGCCCGCCGTGGAGCGTGCGCATATCAAAATAGATGGCGTCGCCCAATTCAAGGTCAAAATCGATCAGGTCAAAGGCACTGGGATCAGCGTTGATGTCCGGGGGGAGTTCGTATGTGACGCCGTTAACGGTGGTGGTGGATGATGTGTCAGCCTGATGTCCATCTGCAAAGCGGACGCGCATAAAGTGTTTGCCCCACAGGTGTGAGCCGCGTACAAATGCGATCCCATTTTTGCGGGTCACCGGCTCAAGGGGCAGCCAGAGCACACACATCGTGCCAAAAAAGTCGAAATAAGAGAGATCTTGGTGGAACGGCGGCCGGGATTTTGAACCCGCCTCCCGCATAAACCAGTTGTCCATCACCAGATTGATGCGCTCTGCACCAAGTAATTGCTTGGCATGTGCGGCCGTCGGTGACTGTTTGACAAAGGTTTCAAAGCCATCAAACATGCTCCACGACCAAAAGTCTTCTAGATAGGCCGGTAGGTTGGGGTCTTTTGTGTGGCTGACCAAGTGGGGGCTCGGCCGATTGCGTGACTCATCAATCGTCTTGCGCAGTAGGTCGATCCATTCTTGACTAAATTTTTGCCGCACGGCAACAACCCCGTCTCGCTGGAAGTCAGCTATTTCTTGAGCTGTTATTTGTTCTTGGGGGAGGTATTGGGTCATAAAATTTCTAGTTTTAATGGGATTGCAATTCGGCGCGGTACTTCATTCGCAGTAAAGCTTGCTATTTTTAGGTTGGCCGATGTGAATGTCGTGGCCCTTACGAATTAATCCTTCAACTCATACCAATTGGTGCCAACGTTCGCATCAACTTTCAACGGCACATCGATCTCGTAGGCGTTGCTCATCGTATCGACAACCAGCGCGTACACATCGTCCACTTCTTCTAGCGGAACCTCTAGCACAAGTTCGTCATGTACCTGGAGCACCATGCGGGCTTTGTAACCCCCATCTAACAATTTGCCGTGCAGATCGAGCATGGCTGTTTTTACAATGTCGGCCGCTGTCCCCTGAATCGGATGGTTGATCGCCTCGCGCTCGGCCGCCGCTTTGAATTGCTGATTCCCCGGCCGTTTAAAGATGGGGAAGAAACGACGTCGGCCGAACAGGGTGCTGACATACCCTTCCTCGGCCGCCTCAAGCTTTGTTTCATCGAGATAGGTTTTCACACCGGGGAAGCGGGCAAAATACGTTTCGATAAATTCTTTGGCTTCGGCCAAGGTCAAATCAGAATCACGGGCGAGCCTGAACGCACCCATCCCATAAATCAAACCGAAGTTGACCGCTTTAGCAAAGCGACGCTGTTCAAACTTCACATCTTCAAGATCAACCCCGTACACCGTGGCGGCCGTGGTTGAGTGAATGTCCTGATCGTTTTTAAAAGCGTTGATCAGCGCTTCGTCTTGGCTAATGTGGGCCAAGATGCGGAGTTCCACCTGCGAATAGTCGGCGGCTAAAAAGACCCAACCGTCACGGGCCACAAACCCTTTGCGTACCAAACGGCCCATCTCTGTCCGAATTGGGATATTTTGCAGATTTGGGTTTTGACTCGCGATCCGGCCGGTCACTGTGCCTGTTTGGTTGAAGCTGGTGTGGATCCGCTGTGTCTCTGGATTGATGAGTTGGGGCAAGGCATCAACATAGGTTGAGCGCAATTTGCCCAGTTCACGGAACTCGATAATTTTTTCGATGATGCCGGTTTCATCCGCTTCTTTAAGATCGTTAAGCACGTTGGCGGCCGTCGAAAAATGGCCGCTTTTTGTTTTCTTAAGCCGTTCGTGGGGCAAATCCATCTCTTTAAACAGCACGTCGCTCAACTGCTGTGTTGAGGTGACTTTGAACTCACGGCCGGCGATCGTGTGGATCTGCATTTCGAGCTCACCAATCCGGCGAGAAAGATCAACAGACATTTGATCAAAGAACGCTTTGTCGAGCGCCACACCCTGTAGCTCCATGTCGCTCAAAATCGGGATGAGGGCCATTTCTAGCTCGAGCAGGCTGTTCATCCCCAATTCGTCTAGCTCTTCTTTTAAAGGCTCAACCAATCGGAGTGTGACGTCGGCGTCGGCTGCAGCGTATGGAGCTGCATCTTCAACCGGAACCTCTGCAAAGTTGATCTGCTTGCGGCCGGAACCGATTAGTTCGGTGATCTCGGTCATCTCGATGCGCAAACGGTGGTTGGCCAAACTTTTTAGCCCTTTAAACTTGGTGTTCGGGTCGGTCAGCCATTCTCCGATCATTGTGTCGAAAGTGATGGGGGAGACAACCAATCCATGCCGGTCAAAAATGCGGAAGTCAAATTTGGCATTGTGGGCCACTTTGCCGATTTTGGGATCGGTCATAATCGGCCGGATCGCATCCAACACATCTTGCAACGGCAATTGTCCCTCTGCAAACTGTTTGGTTTCGGCAAAGAGCCCCATCTGCCCTTCGGTCGCCTGTCCGCCGATTGTGTGCCCCACGGGGATGTAATATGCCACCGGGCTGTGTCCAGCTAGGGCGATCCCGACAATGTCGGCCGTTTGTTTGTCCAATCCGGTTGTTTCAAGGTCAAAGGCGATTGTTTCGGCCGTGCTCAACTCATCGATCATTTTTGACAGATCGGCGGCCGTGCGTACCAAAACCGGTTCGGTTGGGTCTGGCCCTTTTTCCATCGGCCGGGGTGGTGCATCTTCGTCATCGTTGTAGCCGGTGGCTTCCATCAGCCTGTTGCTCAGGCTACGGAACTCTAGCTCGTGGAACATGTCGAGGACCGGCTGCACGTCAAAATCGACGTTGGCGCACGCTTCTAGATCAAATTCAACCGGTGCATCTGTGATAATTTTCGCCAGCGTTTGGCTCATGTAGGCGTTGTCTTTGTCAGCTACCAGTTTATTGGCAAAGCGGGCCTTAATGTCAGTCACATTTTCGTAGATGGCGTCGAGCGTGTCGTACTGGTCGAGCAGGGTGGTGGTTGTTTTCTCTCCAACCCCTTTTACCCCTGGGATGTTGTCGCTGGCATCCCCAACGAGAGCCTTATAATCGACAACTTGATCCGGCCGGACCCCCAGCTTTTTAACGACCGATTCAACACTGTTGTAAATCTGCTTGCCCGACCATTTAGAGGCGGGCAGCTCAATCGTGGTGTTGTCATCCACCAACTGCAACAGGTCACGGTCACCGGTTAGGATGTGGACCGGCACGCCTAAAGGTTTAGCCAAAGCGGCAACTGTTCCCAACACATCGTCCGCTTCGTAGTTGTCCAATGTCAAAATCGGGATGTTGAGCGCCTGCACCACCTTTTTGATCCGTTCGATTTGGGTGCGCAATTCGTCCGGCATTTTTTCGCGGGTCCCTTTGTAGTCTGGGAACATTTCGTCTCGGAATGTCTTTCCAACGTCGAAGCTGACGGCGAAGTAGGCAGGGGGTTCGGGGGCAAAAATCACATCAAATATTTGCCGTGTAAAGCCAAACGTAGCGTTGGTTGGCTCTCCCGATTTGGTGGTAAATTGCTCGATAGGTAGGCCGAAAAAGACACGATAAGCCAGAGCATGGCCGTCGATTAGAAAGAGTTTGTGTTGGAATTTTGACATGTGGCCGATTTTAGCACAAATGTCTTAATTGGTCTGCTGGTTTGTTTGCGGTTTTTGGTAGGCCAAAATAGAATAAAAAATGATTTTGGTATTGAGATGTTTGTAGGGGTTCAGCTTGCTGGACCCAACGTGGTGAATAATCAGAGGGCCCCGCAAGCTGAGCCCCTACGTTGGGATGAACATATTACTCATATAAGAAGGATGGTTTACATGAGCCGGGGAAAATATCGGAGACGGAATTCTTTACGTTTGCAGGGTTGGGATTATCGAAATGCAGGGGCTTACTTTGTGACGATTTGTACTCATCAAAGACAACCTACGTTTGGCAAGGTTGTGAACCGACGTATGCGTTTAAACAGTTGGGGGCAGATTGTTGTGGCACAGTTGATTGAGATGGAGAAGAAGCGAGATCATGTTGTTTTAGATGAATTTATCTGCATGCCAAATCATTTGCACGCCATCATTTGGATCATGTTGCAAGATAAAACAGGGGGTCAGCTTGCTGGCCCCAGTATGGTGAACGACCAAATGGCCCAGCAAGCTGAGCCTCTACCAGTTGAAACCGATTTCCCGAACGTGAAACCAGGGTCTTTGGGTGCAATTGTGCGTGGGTTTAAATCGGCCGTGACCAATGAGATCAACGGTTTGCGTGGCGAAAAGCATCCACCGATTTGGCAAAGGGGTTATCATGACCGTATTATTCGGAATGAACGGGAGCTGAATGCGATTCGAGAATACATCCGGAATAATCCAGCCAACTGGCAAACAGATCATGAATGGGATGAAGGGTTGGATGATTTTTTGTAGAGTTGTAGCTTGCTACACCCAAAAATGGTCCAGCAAGCTGAACCCCTACGGATAAAAATTTGTATTTGAGACCTGAGCGAGGATTACAGACATGGAAGAATTGATCAAACAATATCAAACAAGTTTTTTAGAGCAGGTAAAAAAGCGGCCGTCTGGAGCCAATCTGAGTGATAGGGTTCAAGCCGCTTTTATGGCGATACCGCGCAATGCCTATGTGCCGCGCTACTACACGTGGGAAAACAAAACTTGGCACGATGTAACCCAAGACAATCTCAAAGATCATTTGGGTAAGTTGTATGAAGACCGGCCGCTGGGGCTTTTTATTGACGATGACGGCCAATCCCCCTCTACCATATCGCAACCCTCATTTGTCTTGCTTATGCTCGATATGCTGGACATTGAACCGGGGCATAAGGTTTTGGAACTAGGGGCAGGTAGCGGCTGGAACGCCGCGCTGATGGGGCATTTGGTTGGTGAAACAGGGTCTGTCTATAGCTTAGAAATCATCCCAGAAATTGCGCAAATGGGGATTAACTCTGTCCAAAAGCAACAGCTAAAAAACGTACATATCATGGAGGGGGACGCAGGCGCTGGGTATGCGCCGCAAGCGCCGTATGATCGGGCGATATTTACGGCCGGAACTTACGATCTGCCCCATCACTTTTATGATCAGTTAAAAGACAATAGCATTTTGCTGTGTGTGATTAAAAACGCAGGGGGTGGGGATATGCTGTTTCTGCTGCGAAAACGTGGAGATCATTTTGAATCGATAGAATCGATGCCGTGTGCGTTTGTTCCGATGACAGGACAATATGAAGCGAGTGAATTTAACCCGATTGATCTGACAGAGTTGCCAGGCTGGCCACAACTTGAACAGAATGAGATTAGCCGCCGGCCGTTTTGGTGGGGGGGTAAAGGAAGAATTACCTCTGGGTGGCGCACATTGGGCATTCGGTCATTTTTGAGCGTGGTTGATCCAAGATTTCAAACCTTTGATGCCAACCCTGTTGCTGGTCAGGATCCTCACTATTGGTTTGGTTTGTGGGATGAGGCCGAACAATCTTTGGTCGTCGCTCAGGATGATGAGTTGGTCGCTTATGGGAATGGGGCGGCCGAGGAGCAGCTTATGGCCCATGTTCACCGCTGGGTTGACCTTGGTATGCCTAGCTCCTCAAGTTTTGACTTGTCGATCTACCCGGCCGGCGCTGACCTCACGGCCGGTGCCAATCAGTGGATCGTGCGACGTGCTGAATCCCAATTTTTGTGGACGTTGCCTAGCTAATTCTGCCCCTCCATTTTTTTAATATGCCTTCATACCAATTTTAAACCTGCCTTAAAACAATCGAGCTAAACCTACTGTTTTCAGACGCCTCTTGACATTTAAACGATAAATTATTATTATTTTAGGATAAAATATTATCGATAAACAATAAATACTTATCGTTTAAATTAAAGGAGACATGATGAAATCAATTTCGCTTCCATGGATATTAAAAAAACTAGCGGGTGGATCGTTAGCCCTAGGATCAATTTTACTGATCGTAATGGTGACAGTTGTACTGATGGCCGGTTTTGGTGCTTTTGAAACCTTTTCAGAGAACTATCCATTTGGTTTGAACATCTCTTGGCCAATTTACTTTGAAATCGAGCCTAATCTTATTGCAATTCAGAATGAATCTATGGGCTCAGGTACAATTTGGCACGGTCAGGGTAATATTCACTTTGAATCACCAAATCTTGATTCTATTGGGATTGGTATTGAGCTGGCTATTTGGGTTTTAATTCTCGGGTTATCGATTCTTTGCTTGATTTTGATGCTGTACCGTATTTTTGACACAATGCAGGATGGGACTCCTTTTGTTGCTGAAAATATTGGCCGAATTCGCTGGATTGCAGGGTTGTTGATTTTATCGACTAGTATGTCTGAGATTGCTCAAGCGCGAATTGGGGAAAGACTCTTTTTCGGTACGCAAACTGAAGGCATTGAATTTGTATACCGCATCAACATAAATACCCAAATAATTTTTATAAGTTTAATCGTTTTAGCTTTGGCTGAAGTTTTCCGCTATGGATTAGAATTACAAACTGAAGCGGATTTAACGGTATAAGGTATCTATGTCAATTGAAATTCATTTAGATCGCTTGCTGGTTGAACGTAAAATGCGCTTGACCGAGCTTGCAGACAAAGTTGGCATTACGATTGCTAATCTTTCAAATTTGAAAACGGGCAAGGCTAAAGCGGTTCGCTTTTCTACATTAGAAGCGATATGTGAGGCGTTAGACTGTCAGCCCGGTGATTTGATCTCTTATCAGCGGCCGGACAGCGAGTTAGATAGCGGTGGTTAAAATTTTAGATGGGATGTTCTCTTTCGAACTGAAATGAGCACATCCCATCTTTTTGTGTTTCAAGATAAGGGGGCAGAGCCGGATCCAAGAGAGCCTAAAACCGATTTGAATCCTAAGCAATTCACAAATTGCCTATGAATCTGCTTCAAGGCGAGATAAAGTTGGCTTACATACATTCGGGTGATAATTAATCGAAAGAGATTTAGATGCATAGATTACAGAAACGTAAACTATATTCGAATCGAATTGCGGGGGAACCGGTAAGATAATTACACTCTGTTGTGCGGCTACAATTTATGGCGGGAATCGATGCAATCCTTTAAAAAGAACTTTCTTGTTTCATTATCTAATGGCCATTAATCATAAATAGGATTGATGCTGCCCCTTGACCCACTACCTTTGGATTCATTATGAAAAAGACCGAATTTTCAAAACAACCTATCATGATTAGCACACTATTGATTTTTATTGTTTCAATGTTGGGCTGGTCAATCGCATTATCCCAATCAGATTCGACTGTTTTTTTGCCGATCATATCTCGCGATCCAGATCGAGTGATTCATTACGTGTCTAAATCGGGGAACAATGCCAACGGATCGAGCTGGGCAACCGCTTGGAATGAACTCAATCAGATCGATTGGGATCAAGTTAATGCGGGTGATTTTATATACATTGATGGTGGAAGCTCATCGATGACGTATGAAACGTCACTCCGGCCGGCAAAAAGTGGATTTGAGTCAAAACCGATCACGATACAGCTTGCAACAGAGAGCGGCCGAAACGGGCAGGCAATCTTTTTTGGTGGGAATTCGATCCCTTTGCCAGAATGTGGTCAGCGGACGTGGGACGAGAGTGAGCTAGAAAACGCAGAAGAATGGGGCATTCAGCTACGAAATGAGATCAAATACATCGTCGTGGATGGGACAAAACGCTCTGGGATTGTGATTCATGGATTTGCTCAAAGCGGTGTGCGCTTCTTCCCCGATACGATTGACAATGGCAGGGATGATAATCCGCAAAACATTACGCTGCGCTATTTAGAGGTGTATAACAACGGTGAGATTGAGCGAGTCAGTGATGGCTCGGTTCCAGACCTGTACTTTCCACTGCACAGCCGGCCGGGAATCAGCTTAGCTGGTAGCGGGCATACGTTTGAGTATCTTGAAGTACACGACAATGCAGGAGATGCGGTGCAGTCTGGATTTACCAATCCATCCGGTGGAACCTTTAACAATATGGATGATTTAACAATCACCCATTCATGGTTCTACAACTCTCGGCCGCATTCTGGAACGGATAACAGCCCGGCCGGAGAAACCTGCACGCAAAACGACTTGAGCGGTTGTGACGAATTAGGTGCTCCTCAGATGGCACAGGATTACCAATTCTATCCAGACTTCCCCAACAATCGGCGAGAAAGCTTTAACTGGTGTACTCACTCAGACGGAATTCAGCTGTTTAGCTCTGACGATTTTAATAACCTAACAATCGAAAAAACGATCATCGGCCCTAACTTTATGAACGGTTTGATTTTGGGTGATAGGGGAAGCGCAAACGCGACGGCTTGGGTAAACAACTTGGTTTTGCGCGATGTGGTGATTACCCGTTACATGCATAACGCCCTCGGTATGAATAATAAAGATGGCCAGTCTGGGGCTAATTGGAATGTGGATCATGTTACATTTTATGGACACTACAACAACTTGCACAAAGGCTCTCTTCAGTTTGATCTGGTTTCAAATGGGCCGGGGCATAGCTTGACCAATTCATACAAGCTCTATGGTCAGTCTAGCTTTGGCACAGATGAAATTGAGTTTGCGAACAACTGTGAGTACGGCATGTACAAGGGCACCATTAATGGGATTGAAGCTGACCCCCGTTTTAGGAGATTGTCTAACGGGGATGTGTTTGAGAGTGATCTAAACGTGGATTTTGCTACGGTGTTTAGAGACAACTATCAGCCAACCAATCCGTTGTGTGAGTCGGTTGGCAGTCGTCTGACATCGGTTGAAGATTTGCTGAACGAATTCAAATAGATTTACCAGCAGTACGGCAACAAAAAAGGGCACCACGGTGCCCTTTTTTGTTGCCTGTGCCAGAGGTAGCCTGCCGCTACGCCACCCTACTAAACTGACTGACCCGCTTAATAATCCCCCCCAATCCAGCTTTTTTGGGCTCTCGTTTGAGCTGACTTTTTGTTACAGGTGAATTTCCGAATTGCAGGATTTTCTCATGAAGACGGCCGATTATTTTTAATTAAAAATTAAAAACATTAATTCAAAGATTTTAGATGTAACACATTCGAACATGCATCGACATAGTGCCCGTGCCTCCCCAAAACAGAGGCGATTTCCAAGCCAAATGGGCTTAAGGAGTGTTCGAATGTTTGTTAAATCATCAAAGACAAAATTAGTTTCTTTACTAATGTTCTGCTTTATTATTTTTGGCGGAACTTCTCAGTTGCAAGCTTACACCCAACAACAGAATAACAACTTGAGTATCAAGTATTACTTTCCAATTGTGGCAAATAACGGCGGGTTTAATCAAATCGTACCCCCTCCGGCCGCTAATCCAACCGCCGAATCACCGGCCGAGCCGACTTCAACACCAGTTCCGGCACAACCCACCGCAACAGCGGCTCCGGTACAGCCAACAGCAACACCTGAACCAATCGGGGGCGGTTCGCCGATTGATCCTCCACCAAATACATCAGGATCAATCAATGATTTTGTGACCAATAAAACCCAAACAGATTTTTCAAATGCTGGCTTAACCAATGGCATTCCAACTTATCCGAATGTGATTGAGATTAACGGCCGTTCAGAGGGTGAAATTGAAGCGGCGATCAAAAATGCCCAGCCGTTTACAAAGATTATTTTGCCTGCGGGTGTGATTAATATCGGCACGATTGATATTAACAAAGACAACATTATTCTTTCCGGTAGCGGAAATGGATGTGGTGAAACAATTCTTCGATTTGGGTCAAACGACTCCGGCATTCACATCGGCCGGGGCGGTTACACCGACTCATCTAGCAATTTAACTGCAAACGCAAACAGAAACAGCCGACAGATTACCGTTTCAAACGGCAACGCATTTAATGTGGGCGACTACGTTTTGATTCGACAAAACGATAGTGGTGAATATTTCCGTAGGGATTTGAGCCGCAATAGTGGCGAGGATTGGACCGCAAACAACGCCACCCAGATGAACAAAGTCGTCGGTAAAAATGGGAATACGCTGGCCCTTGAAGGGGGATTGAACCTTGATTACCTCACATCGCTGAATGCACGAGTGGCAAAAGTAAACAACATGATCACCGGTGTAGGTATCGAAAACCTAACCCTTGAACGAACATCCGGTGACTCTGCGGAATATGAATCAGCCAACATTTATTTTAAATATGCGGCCAATTCGTGGGTGAAAGGGGTCCACTCGATCAAATCTGTCCGGTCACACGTTACTTTCAATAAAGGATACAAATCAGAAGTTCGAGGAATGTATTTGGATGCATCTTATAACAATGGCCCTGGCGGGCATGGTTACGGCGTGCGTCTTGAAGGGGCAACGACCGACGTTTTAGTTGAAAACAACATCGCAAAACTGATGCGCCACAGCTTTATCGCCCAGATCGGTGCAAACGGAAATGTGTTTGGCTACAACTACTCGGCCGACCCGTATGGCGAAGGCTTTGGAGAAATTTATACAGACCTAAGTGTCCACGGTGGTTTTGGGCATTCAAACCTGTTTGAAGGTAACCAAGCGCAACATGCGAAGATCGATAACATTCATGGATCAAATTCGAGCAACTTGTTTTTCAGGAACAGGCTGGAGCAGGATATCAACAACTATACGTATAAAGATCAGCTCATGTCGAAAGGGGCTTCAACCCCACATATCTGGATCCACGAAAATCAATACTACAATGCGTTTCTAGCGAACGAAATCGGATTCCCCGGTGCGAACCAAGCGACACAGACGGTTGGGTTTGATAGCGGCCGGGTGCGCGACAACTTCACCGTGTGTAAATACGAAACCAGCAACGATGGGGAGCGTGGTTGTGGACGTACGAGAGAAACGACGATCAATCACGGCACCTATGATCATCTGAGAAACGAATTTATGTGGGACAACTCAATTAATGAGCGCGACTTCCCGAATTCAGTTTATCTAAACGGCAAGCCAGCGTTCTGGGGCAACTCGGCATGGCCATCTTTTGGGCCAGACACGTTGCAACTGAACGAAACTCAAAAGATGATTCCTGCGAAAAGCAGATTTTTGAATGCTCAAAATGGAGGCGGCAGCTTCTGCCATACGGGTAGATAAGATCTCGATCAATTAAGTTTGTTGATCAATAAGGGCTGTGCCATCTATCTCGATAGATGGCACAGCTTTTTTAGTTTATACAGGGAAGCTGAATTTGTTCTTTTGAGTCCATTTGAACCGAATTATTTTTACTGAAAACCATGGGCCAATGTGGAGATTTCTTGCGACTAGAACATCTGTTTGGTATCATCCATTCTTTGGTTTGCCCAACGCCCTAGCTACAAAAACTTCAAGTCAAACCAACCTTTAGGCCTGCACATTGTGTCATTTTTTAGGGAGTGAGAGGAAAACAAATTGACTGCTCAAGAATTTCATGTTTCAGACAGTTATGTCTACAACAGATCAACCCCTGTACGTTGGATCATTTCGCACATCATGCGTCACAAATGGTTTATGTTGGCCTATGTGGTCGGGGTATTGATTACAAACGGGACCAGCGTTTTTATCCCGCTTTTGACCGGACAAGCGTTTGACTTTGTAACGGCCGAAGGTCTTGGCGACGGCCGGAACTTAACCACAATCGCCCTAATCATTTTAGCCATTGTGATTGTGCGTGGGTGCAGCGATTTGAGCGGCCAATACGCAATGGAATTCATCGCCAAAAGGATGGAGCGAGACGCACGGGACGAGCTCTATTTAAACCTGCTGGGCAAAAGCCAAACGTGGCACAACCAGCAGCGGGTGGGTGATCTAATGGCGCGGGCCAATAACGATGTGCGTGAGCTAAACGGGATGATGATGCCCGGCTTTAGTTTGCTCTTCGACTCAATGATGGCGTTGATCATCCCCATCATTGTGATTGGCACAATTAATTGGCGCCTGCTGTTTGCCCCGGCCGTGTTTGTGGTGCTTTTTGTGTTCACACTTTTGCGTTACATGGATCAGTTGGGACCGGTTTCCGGCCGTATGCGGATGCAGTTTGGGCAAATGAACGCGGCCGCGGCCGAAACGGTGACCGGCATCGAAGTGGTCAAAATCAACGTTCAAGAAAAACAAGAGATCGGGAAATTTAGTAAAACGGCCCGCCTGTATCGGGATTACTTTGTTGAATTGGGGGTTGTACAAGCACTCTATTTACCCCCCATCGCGCTTGCGCTCGCCATCACCCTTGGCTTTTTACACGGCGTTTGGATGCTGTCACAAGAGGCTTTGTCCTTGGGTGATCTGGTGGCATACATCGGACTGCTATTTCTACTCCGTTACCCCACCTTCATTTCTACATTCACCTTTGCTCTGGTTGAGATGGGGGTCGCCAGCGCCAAACGTATTCTTGAACTGATGTTGCAAGAAACGGACATAGATGAAAATGATTCCGGCCGGTCAAAACCGATGGTGGGAGAGATCGTTTTTGAAAATGTCTCGTTTGGGTACGATGAAAAACCGGTGCTCAAGAATATTTCGTTCAGCGCCAAACCTGGCACAACCGTTGCCGTTGTTGGGCAAACCGGGTCGGGCAAAAGCACGCTCACTAAGCTGGTCAACCGCACGTACGATGTAACCGACGGCCGCATTTTGATCGATGGGTTTGATCTGCGTGATTGGCAACTCGACAGCCTGCGTACCCAAATTTCAACGATCGAACAAGACATCGTCATGTTCTCCCGAGACGTCGGGGCGAATATCGGCTTTGGGGTCGGCCGAGACGTGGGGCAAGAGCAAATTGTGCAGGCCGCAAAAGAGGCACAGGCGCATGAGTTCATCACGCAGTTTAAAGATGGGTATCAGACCCAAGTTGGGGAGCGGGGTGTGACCCTGTCTGGCGGTCAGCGACAGCGGCTCGCTATTGCGCGGGCGTTGCTAACCGACCCGCGCATCCTAATTTTAGATGATGCGACGAGCGCGATTGACAGTGCGACCGAAGATCGAATTCAGACCGCAATCAATCGGGTGTTAACCGGCCGTACAACGCTTTTGATCACCCATCGCTTGTCACAAATCCGACGGGCCGACTGGGTGATTGTGCTCGAAAACGGAGAGATTTTGGATCAGGGGACCCATCAAGAATTACTCGACCGTTGCGTGTTGTATCAACGTATTTTTGGCAAACAAAAATCGGCCGCTGGATCCAAAGCCAGCGAGGTAGGGAAATAGGTTATGGGATTTGTGATGGAAGGGCTTGATGCCGAAACGTACGACCGTAAATATGATGACAAAGCGCTAGTACGCCGGATCGGCCGCTACTTTCGGCCGAAGCTGCCGATGATGATATTTGTCGCCTCCATGATTTTGCTCAACGCGATTATGGACACCGTTTTGCCAATCGTCTTGGCCCGATCAATCGATTCATTGTCGCTCGACTTTACCACCCAAGCGGCCGTGACCTTAAGCGCCGCCATTTTGGTCTCAGGCGGTATGTCATGGCTGTTTAACTATTTCCGCCAATCGTATACCGCCCGTGCCGTTAGCGACGTTGTGCTCAATTTGCGAGAAGATGTTTTCGATTTTAGAGCGGGACATGTCGTTCTACGATGAACACGCTTCCGGCAAAATTGTGAGCCGAGTGACCGGCGATACCCGAGATTTCACCACCGTTGTGACCCTCACGCTTAACCTGATGAGCCAAGTGCTCTTGGTTGGATTTTTGCTGATCGTTTTGTTTGTGGTCAGCTGGCGTTTGGCCCTGCTGGCGTTAATGATCGCCCCCTTTATTTGGGCCACAGCCTTGGCGTTTCGGGCCATTGCCCGCCGTGCTTCTGGCACCAATCAGCGGGCCAGAGCCTCGGTCAACGCCCATTTACAAGAGACGTTGGCCGGAATTTCGGTTGCCAAAAACTTTAGGCAAGAACATGCGATTTATGCTGAGTTCCAAGAGATTAATGAGCAAGCCTACGATGTTAATTTGCGCGAAGGATTTGTTTATAGCTCAATCTTTCCGGCCCTGATTTTGATCGCCGGTATCGGCTCAGTCATCATCGTTTATTTTGGTGGGAATCAGGTTCTAAACGGCCAAGTCACCACGGGCGATTGGTTTTTGTTTGTTCAAGCGATTGGCATTTTCTGGTTTCCGTTGACCAGCATCGCCTCATTCTGGAGCCAGTTCCAACTGGGATTATCGGCCGCCGAGCGGGTGTTTGCCCTCATGGATTCGGAGCCGCGTGTGATTCAGACCGATAGTCGGCCGCTAGAAACGGTGCAGGGCGAAATCGAATTTCGGGATGTTAGTTTTCGCTACACCGAGCAAGAACAGGTGCTTGATCGATTTAATCTCACCATTCAGGCTGGCGAGACAATAGCTTTGGTTGGGCATACCGGAGCAGGTAAATCGAGTTTGGGCAAAATCGTGTCTCGTTTTTATGAATTTCAAGAGGGGCAGCTCTTGATCGATGGTCAAGACGTCCGTACGTTTGATCTGGGTGATTATCGTCGCCACATCGGCATGGTTCCCCAAACTCCATTTTTGTTTTCGGGCAGCGTGCGCGACAACATCCGCTATTCACGGCCGGATGCGACCGAAAAAGAGGTTGACGACGCCGCCAAAAGCATCGGATGGGGAGATTGGATTCGCGGCTTGCCCAATGGTTTAGAAACAGATGTAGGTGAGAGCGGCAAATCGCTTTCGATGGGGCAGCGTCAGCTCGTCGCTTTGGCCCGTGTTCTGCACGAAAACCCATCTATCATTATTTTGGATGAGGCGACGGCCAGTATTGATCCGGTTACAGAGGCTCAAATCCAAGCGAGTTTGGACGTGGTCTTGCGTGATCGAACTGCGATTGTCATCGCCCATCGACTTTCAACCGTGCGTGAGGCTGACCGGATTATTGTGTTAGCCAAAGGTGAGATTATTGAAGAAGGGAGTCATGATAACTTGCTTGAGCAGCAGGGGCATTATGCGGAACTTTATAACACCTATTTTCGCCATCAGTCGGCCGATTATGTGCCTGAGGCATAAGTTTCAAGAGAGAAGGGGTACTTTGAACGGCAGAAAGTTGGCTTGGCCGGTTTGTTTTTAGCAAACGTGACGATCTGCCGGAAATAGGCAATAAACAACGGAGAATGGGCAATGGGCAACAAAATGACCCCACCGGTTCAAGATACGGAGTAGGCAACTATGAAAATAGCGATTATTAGCGACATGCACGGCAATTTAGAAGCTTTGCAGGCTGTGCTGAAAGACATTGATGCTGAGCAAGTTGATCAGATTATTTGTGGTGGAGATATTGTCAATAAAGGGGCAAATCCGGCCGAATGTTTGCAGCTAATCCGTGAGCGAAATATCCCGTCGGTGATGGGGAACACCGATATGGACGTGTTGCAGCGGGATGAAGAGATTGACTGTTGGGTTAATGACCAGCTGTCGGCCGAAGCGCTTGAACATTTGCGAGCGATGTCGCTGCACCACAGGTTGACTCCACCCAACGGAAAATCCCCCCAAGACGACCTGCTGGTTGTGCATTCAACTCCCAGAGACTGCTACGATCTGCTCGTATGTGAGCCGCATCCCAAACCGATTACCGAAACAGATGGGATGACCGTTCCCACACCGGAAGCTGAGGCGCAGGAGATGTTAGATGGGGCAGTTGCCAATTTAATCGTCTATGGCCACATCCACTACACATCTTATCGGGTGATTGGTGGGCAGCGGGTGGCATCGATAGGGGCGGTTGGACTCCCTCTTGATGGGGATCAGCGGGCAGCATATGGAATTGCAAAATGGGACGGAGATATGTGGAATTTAACCCACAAACGGGTCAGTTATGATGTGGAGGGAGTGATCACAAAAATGCTGGCGTCAGAGATGCCAACCAAAGCGAGAGTAGCCGCGATGCTGAAAGCGGCTCAATGGGTCCGTTTTTAGTGGATGGTGAGCAGGCTCCACTGTTTTGTTGCCTACCAGCCGTAGGTTAACCGGGTGATGAGTCGGTCTGACAAGCCGTGCTCGGCCATGCGCCGCTGGGTGATTTCTATGTCGTAAGGAACGCGCCGAAACTCCCAAGTCATTTTTTCTAGATCTAGAAAGGCGTATGCGGCCCTTGGGTCAGAGTCGCGCGGTTGTCCGACGCTGCCGGGGTTAATAATCGACCGGCCGAGGCTTTTTAGATCAATTTCTACCCCATAATCAGGATAGTTGATCAGCGTTTTGCCTTTGGTTAGTTCAAACACAATCGGTACATGCGTGTGCCCAACAAGGCAATAGGGGGTCAAAAAGTGATGGAAATTAATGGCGGCCGTGTCTCGGTCTAAAATATATTCCCATACCGGCTGACGCGGACTGGCGTGTGCCAGTGAAAAGGTTCGATCGGGAACAATTGCGGGGGGCAACGAGTCGATAAACTCCCGAGCTTCATCTTTTAAGATGTCACGGGCCCATAGCACGGCCGATTTCGCATGGTCGTTAAACGATTCAATATCTAGTTTGCCCAATATCGCCCAGTCATGATTGCCTGACAATCCAACGTGATCGAGGCTAGCTAGTAATTCTGTACATTCATTGGGGTCAGGTCCATATCCGACCAGGTCGCCCAAAAACCAAACTTTGTCCCAGTCGCCCGCTGCATCTGCCAGCACGGCTCTGAACGCTTCCAAGTTTGCATGAATGTCTGAGATGACCAAAATCCGCATTAATGTTCTCCGAAATGAAAATGGGGTGTCGTAGCTCACCAAAAACGTGCAAGAATGATACCACGTTCCCCGGAGGGGGGTATAATTCATACCCCGTAAATATGTCCTGTATAAGGTTGATTTAATGTGAAAATTGGTATGAATTTTCTTGTTATTAACACTGATTCCCCAAAACAAACTGAAGAACTGGGCCAAAAGCTTGGAAAATTGCTTGAACCGGCCGATGTTGTCTGCCTGATTGGCGAGCTAGGGGCGGGGAAAACCGCTTTTACCCGAGGGCTTGGGCAAGGGTGGGGAACCACGGCCCGTGTAACGAGTCCCACGTTTACGTTGATAAATGAATACGCCCGGCCGAACGACGGCCGAATTTTGTTCCACTTAGATTGTTATCGCTTAACGAACGACGATGATGTAGAGACGATAGGGCTTGAAGACATTTTGGCGGCCGATGGGGCCGTTGTTATCGAATGGCCCCAAGTGGCTTCAGGCTGGTTGCCCGATGATCGTTTATCCATCGAAATTGAGCATGTAGATGAAGAGACTCGGGCATTCAAGTTCAGCGGTTCGGGTGAGCGATCTAAGTGGCTTGTTAACCAGGTTTCAGAGTCGTGAAAAAACCGAAACGTTTAAGATTAAAAGTGTCGTATAGGTACACAAAAATTCACGAAACCTTTACTCCAAAAATAGTATGCCGATATTAGCAATTGACACCGCATCGAGATGGACCGGAATTGCCATTTTTGATGAAAAAAACAACCAAATTTTGGCCGAAAAAGGCTGGATCGCAACGCTTCGCCAAACGGTCGAATTAGCCCCGGCCATTGAGCAAATGCTGGCTGAAACTGGTCTGAAATCGGCCGATTTGACCGGCCTTTCTGTAGCGATTGGGCCGGGTTCTTACACCGGTTTGCGGATCGGATTGAGCATCGCTAGAGGGATTGCGTTGGTTCATGATTTGCCTATTGCACCGGTCAAAACGCATGACATTGTGGCTGAAAATTGCCCCCGCTACCTCGAGAGATTGCTGGTTGCGGTGGAAGCCGGCCGCAAGCGGGTCCTCATCGCGCCGTATCGCTGGAGCGGGGAAAAATGGGCAGCTGATGGGGAGATCAACAATCCAACTTGGCCGGAGCTTTTTGAGTCGATTACGGATGAAGTGATTTTGGTTGGCGAGATTCCCGATGATGCCAAAGCTGAGATTGAAAAAAGCCATCCAAATATAAAAATAGGACCGGCCGAGCAGTGCACAAGATCGGCCGCCGTTTTAGCACGATTGGGAGCTGAAAAAATCGCCAGTGGGGGCGTGCCAGACAGCAATTCTCTAGTCCCCGAGTACCTGCGACAACCCTAGATTTTGTTCAGCCCGTATGTAAGATTGTTTACCTAAGATGGGTATCAAAAGCTGTAGGGGCAAAATCAAAAAGTAGTATTCTTGATTGAGTTAGGATTTTGGCCCAAAGTGATGATTCATCATGCGGCGTGGCTTGAATAATCCACCAATCTACTATGCGGTGGGGATCAACCAATTTGAAACACCAAACCTAAGGACGCCTGTTAAGTGCAAAAAATGCTAGAGCAACCAACTGATTCCGGTCTTTTAAGTGGCAACAACCACACAAAACGCATCTCTATAATTAATCTTGTGATCGTCACACGCTCGCAACGGGTCGCCAGCCAAATAGAACGGCTATTATCGGCCGTGCGTGCGCGCACCTACGCTATACGCTGGGCCTTTGACCCACTTAGTTTGCAAAAGCTGTTGCGTATGGGGCGGACCGATGTGATTTTGCTCGATGCGATTGGGCCAGAGGCAGATGAGTTTGTGGCGGCGATCAAAGAGATGAACAACTTTGATATCCCGATTATCGCTCTAACCCGCGAAGCACAAACCGAAGCGGCCCTCGAAGAAAAAATTCCCCATTTGATCGAAGCACGGATTGACGCAACCCGCGTATCACGCTCTCTACTCAGCCGAACCATTCGCCAAGTTGTGGCGGCTACATACGCTAATGTGGACCGTAGCAATGGGTCCGAGATGGAAGTTCAGGGGATTCGGGTGACAACGAGCCCGCGGACGATGCTTGATCTGAGCAAAGTGACGATCAACGACCTGTGCCGAGAATCTTTGGAGCTGATCAAACCTACAGCTTCAGAGAAAGGTTTGGAAGTTTACGAGGCGATTGAGGAAGAAGTGTTCCGGATTATGTGTGACGACAAACACATCCGTAAAATGCTAAATATCTTGCTCAAGAATGCGATTCGTTTTACTCCAGAAAAAGGTGCGATTGGGCTTGAGCTAACGAGCGACCGCAAATACGAGACGCTCCACATCACCGTTTGGGACTCGGGCGTTGGCATCCCTGAAAATGAATTGGTGAACGTGTACAGAGCAGATTGGTACACGGATGAAGTGGATGAGGAAGAGAGCCTGCGGTACGTGCAAAAATATGCTCAACTGCACGAAGGGTTACTTTCTATCGATAGTGAAGTCGGCCGAGGCACCCGCGTAACTGTGTCGGTTCCGTGGCAAACGGCCGTAAACTTGTCAAACGGCCGTTTGTGGCAAAACTCATTCCGTCGCTTGATTCGCATTTTGCTGGTCGAAGACGACGAGCTGTATTTGGACACAATCTCAAAATTCTTGAGCACCAAGAGCTATGAAGTCATCAAAGCTCGCAACGGAGCTGAGGCGATTGAGCAAGTATCTAACACCCGGCCGGATATGATCCTGATGGATCTAGAAATGCCGGTGATGGGTGGAATCGAAGCGATCAAGCAGATTCGTGCGCTCGACGATTACGAACTGTCACAGGTCCCTATTATCGCTTTTACCGCCATGTCGATGACGCGTGACCAACATGAGTCGATCACGGCCGGTGCCAACGAATACATTACGAAACCGGTCAGCTTACGCTGGTTGTCGCAAACGTTGACGGCCCAGTTAGAAAAGCGGCATTTGATTGATACGCTTCATTAGAGTTAGAACTTACGCAAACTGGTTTGTAGGGGTGTCCAGGGATTCCTCTACAGATAATCTAGACCGATGCCCCGAAAGGGGCATTTTCTATTTACTGTCCCCGCCAACCCAAACGAGAAGAAATCTCGGCCGCCGTTAGCATCAGCTCTTGGGCTAACTCATGCAACCGTTCCTCATCCACACGGCTGGTTGGCCCCTCCATGCTCACCGCCGCAATCGGTTCTCCCCGATGGTTGTAGAGCGGTGTGCCGGTTGCAAATAACCCATCTTCAAGCTCCCCCAATGCCAGCGCATACCCTTGATCTCGAATCTGACTAAACTCAGCCAGAAGGTCCGCTTTTGATATCTTTGTTGAGCCGGTAAACGTTTGAATCGGTGTTTGGTCTAGAATGGCGATTTGATCTTCTTTAGGCAGATGGGCCAAATAAGCTTTCCCGGTTGATGTCGCATGGATGGGAAGCCTTGTCCCATAAATTTGAGAAACGGTGATGCGATGATTGCTGCGGATTGCCAATAGCCCCAGCATGGACCAAGAGCCATCTCCGTTTTGGACCGGTTGCTCAAGCGTGGTGCGTTCGTTTACCCGGCCGACGAGATCTTTGAGCAATGGCTCTGACACCGTCACAAGATTGTTGTTTTCCATGGCCCAGCCACCTAAGGCGACCATTTCTGGCCCAAGCTGATAATTGTTTTGCTCCGTACGCTCCAAAAGCCCTTCATGTTCCAAAGCAGCTAAAAGGCGGAAAACGGTCGTTTTATTCAACTGGGTTTGTTCGACCAATTCGTTCAGCGTCCACTCAGACTGACGTGTACCGAATAATTTCAATAAGCCGATGGCTCTGTGGACTGACTGTGCGCCTTGTGATGACATAAATGTGTGATGTGAAGAAAGAAAGTGTGCAATGCCGATTAATAGCGTTTGCTTAAGTGAATTCCTGCCATCATACAGCGAACAGAGCCACCTGCCAATTCAACTGTGGGGACTGCCAAAGGGACGATTTCAACCGATTCTTCTAGGATTTTGATTTGATCCGGCCGGAGTGAGTCAAACCCGCGTTGCGAGATCGCTAAAATCTTTCCAGCGCTCCCGGTAAGCTCCAACGCGTTCCCTGCAAAATTCTCGATTTGATGATGATCTAGGTCAACTATTTGTCGGCCGCTGTGTTCCAATCGAAGTTTGATTTCGGCGCGGCGCGCTTCATCTGAAATCATGTTTAGTGCCACGAGCGCAAATTGGCTGCCGATCGCCATCATCACATTGGTGTGATAAATCGGATTCCCAAACCGGTCGGCCGTGTCAAACGCCATCGGCTCAAACTGAAAATGGGCGCAAAACCGCTCAAGAATAATATCGCTGGCCCGATTAGATTTTGAGGTGTAAGCCACCCGCTCTAAGTGATCAAGGACCATCACGCCGGTCCCTTCTAAAAATAAGTTGTCCCATTCTAAGCCAGAATAATCGACTACATCCTGCACCCGATATTTTGCTTTGAGCAGGTCGATCACATCTTGCCGTCGTTCGCGCCTGCGGCTGGGGTTGTGCATCGAGTAGATGGCGACATGCCCACCTTGGTGGGTAGAAAACCAGTTGTTTGGAAAAACGGAATCTGGGGTGTCGTTTTCACCATGATCATCAAACAAATGGACCGTTACTCCGTGTGACTCCAGCGTTTTGACCATGGTGTCTACTTCTTGGCGGGCTTGCAGTGCGTACTGCTCTGACGGCCGACAGTCGTTTTGCTGAAAGGCGTTATCGGCCGCTGTTTCAGGGTTAGGGTAAAACTTCCACGGCCGGATCATCACGACCGCTTTGGGGGCTTGGACAAGTGACATAGGGGTTTTAAAGGATTAAGACGAACGCGTTTATAAGCTGCTATAAAATCTGCTTTCCTAGCATCGATGTGATGAGCTCGACCGCTAGAATCGCTGTTTTATTACGTTCGTCCAAAATCGGATTGACTTCAACAACATCTAAAGAGCGAACTTTGCCGCACTCACTTAAAATTTCAGCCAGCAGATGGGCCTCTCGATAGCTCAGACCACCTTGAACCGGCGTTCCAACCCCGGGGGCCTCGGCCGGTTCTAAACTGTCGAGGTCTAAACTGACATGAAGACGATCACAATGTTCCAGAAGCTTGAGCGCTTTTTCAGCCACTTGGGCCATGCCAATTGTGTCGATTTCACGCATCGTAAAAAGATTGAGCTCTGACGCATTGACCCGTTTTGCTTCTTCTCGGTCAACATCACGGATGCCGATTTGCACAATATTTTTGGCCGGAATCGTCACCCCATCCCCGATTTGAACCAGTGGGTCGGCCCCATCGCCGGTGATGACGGCAACCGGCATCCCATGAATGTTGCCGCTGGGTGATGTTTCGAGGGTGTTGAAATCGGCGTGTGCGTCGATCCAGATAACGCCCAGCGTGTCAGGGTTGTCTCCGGCCGCCGCTTTGACACTGCCGATGCTTATGCTGTGATCCCCACCCAGAAAGAGGGCAAAAGAGCCATCAGTGACACATTTTCGGCCGACTTGGTAAATTTGCTCGCACACGTCTGCGACCGCTTGAATCCGCTGTCGGCCAGCTGCTACCAACCCGCTTTCAGGATGAGGGACACGAATGTCTCCCTCGTCGCTAACTGTGTGGCCCAACTGACTGATCGCTTGTGCTAAGCCAGCATAGCGCAAAGCCGATGGCCCCATATCAACCCCGCGCCGTTTTTGCCCCAAGTCCATCGGGGCACCCATCAGATGTACATTCATAATTTCGTGGTGTTTATTCAGTCGGTGCCAAAACCTGCATAAAAAACGTGTTGCGTGTGACGTAAAAGCGCTTATTTGAAAGATTCAACGTTTCACGAAACACGTTTTAACCAGAGTAATGGGATGCTAACTAATCAGATTTTGCAGTCCACTAAGTTTTAGACAAAAACTTTTTCGATCCGTTCCATCGCCCAATCGATCTCTTCTTTGCTGATAACCAGCGGTGGGGCAAACCGAATGACATTTTCGTGGGTTTCTTTGGCTAAAACGCCGAGCGCTTTAAGTTCATACGCATACGGGCGTGCAGGGACGCTGAGTTCCATGCCGATTAAAAGGCCACGGCCGCGAACTTCTTGGATCACGTCTGACTCTAACCGTCGCAAACGCCCCATAAAGTATTCGCCCATTTCTGCCGCCCGGCCGATCAAATCTTCATCAATCAACACGTCTAGTGCGGTTTTGGCCACAACGGCCCCAAGCGGGTTGCCGCCAAAGGTTGACCCATGATCCCCTGGGTTAAACAGCCCCAAAATCTCTTTGTCCGCAAGCGCAGCACTGACCGGATAAAATCCGCCAGACAGAGCTTTTCCGATCGTCACGATGTCCGGCCGGATACCTGCATGATCACAAGCAAAAAGCTTGCCCGTACGCCCCAATCCGGTTTGGATCTCGTCTGCAATAAACAGCACGTTGTTCGCTTTGCAGACATCAAAAGCATCTTTCAAGAAGTCGGTAGGGGGCATGACAACCCCACCTTCACCCTGGATCGGCTCGATTAAAATGGCGGCCGTGTTTGGGGTGATGGCGTGTTTTAACGCCTCTAAATTTCCGTATTCAACAATTTTGAATCCTGGCGTTAAGGGGCCAAAGTTTTCTTTGTATTGCTCTTCGCTTGAAAAGCTGATGACAGTCGTGGTTCGGCCGTGGAAGTTGCCGCTAAATGTGATAATTTCAGCCTGATTATCGGGAATCCCTTTAACTAAATATCCCCACTTTCGGGCAGCTTTGATCGCGGCTTCAACCGCCTCCGCCCCAGAATTCATAGGAATCGCCATGTCATAGCCGGTGACAGAGTTCAATGTTTCTAAAAATGGCCCCAGCTGATTATTGCGAAATGCCCGTGAGGTCAATGTGACCTTATTTAGCTGTTCGATCATGGCAGCCTTAATGCGCGGGTTGCAGTGCCCCTGATTCACGGCCGAATAGGCGCTAAGACAGTCTAAGTAGCGATTGCCATCTACATCTGTTACCCAGACACCTTCCCCTGTTTCAATAACAACATCAATCGGTTTGTAGGTATTTGCTGCATATGTCTGCTCTAGTTCAATATATTGATCAGATTTTGAAATGACCATTCATCGCTCCTGTTTCATATTATGAAATAATGTTTTGTAATGTGAAATACATTCTACCACTCAAAATTATTTTGGGTCAATAGTCCGAACCGGTTTAATGTTAAACCTGAATAAGGCAAGCATTTCGTCTACCAGTCCTTGAGTCATAGGGCGAACGACTTATTCAAAAAAATGTATATAAAGAATAGGTTTATAGGGATGTAACTTCTGTGAAATCAACTATTTGAACGGGGTGGAATCTTTGAATCAACTAATTGGGAACGAACATAACCCGGGGCTTGTTCTCATCGCATTTTTGATTGCGGTTTTAGCTTCGTATACCGTTTTAGACCTTGCTGCTCGGGTGAACGCCTCGCAAGGGGCTAGGCGCAGGCAATGGCTGATTGCTGGGGCCGTGGTGATGGGAACCGGCATTTGGTCGATGCATTTCACAGCCATGCTGGCTTTCAAACCTCCGTTTGCGGTGTTTTACCATTGGCCTACCGTTTTATTGTCATGGGTAGTTGCCTGGGTCCCTTGTGGAATCGCGTTAAACGTCGTGGCAAAAGACAAGATAAGCTGGTCGAACATGGTGCTTAGCGGCAGCTGTATGGGGGTAGGGGTTGGAACCATGCATTATGTCGGTATGGAAGCGATGCGTTTCCATGTGCTGCTCGCATACGACATGACCATCTTTTTAATCTCGATTGGGATCGCCATATTCGCCTCTGTTGCTGCCTTGTGGTTAGCAATTACCTTCCGCAAAACTTCATCTTCAATTTTAGATTGGTACAAAGTTGGCAGCGCTTTTATTATGGGGATTGCTATTTCTGGCATGCACCATGTGGGGATGAACGCGGCGATTTTCACCCAGCTGGTAGGAGAGGCCCCGCTTAGCTATCCATTTTCGGTTAGTATCGATTTGATCGGGGCCACCGCTATTATTGCGATCACAACGATCATGCTCGGCTTTGCGTTGACTATGTCGGTTGTGGATCAGAAATTGCGCATCCAGGAAGGGCAATTGCAGATTAGCAAAGGGGAAATTCTACGGAGCCATTCTCGATTAGAGCAGCATTTGGATGATTTAAAACGGGTTCAGAAAATTTCAACCCTATGTATGTCGTCTTTAAATCCAGAGGTTTTAATTCAATCTGTGCTTGAACAGCTTTTGGCCCTTTTTCCCTTTTCTGACCTGCTTTACTACAAATTTGACCAAGAGAAAAATAGCCTTCAATTTTATTCTCACTTAGCTCAAGAAGATTATGGCGAAGAGCGAAATTTGGTTTTTGACGATCGGCTAGTCTTTGATGCAGCTTTTAAGGACTGTTCACTGTGGCAATCGGTTGAGAATGATGGCTCTCAGTTTGGACGCAGTGAGATCGCGTTACCGGTTAAACATGCGGATCAAATACTAGGTATCATTGCGGTGCTTATTCCCCACACTGCACAAGATAAGGGGCTAAAACCTGAACAGATCGAGATTTTGGAATTGATTGCAGACCAGATGGCGATGTCGCTACAAAATGCTGAGTTATTTAGCGAGGCGATTGAACTGCAAGAAAAGGCGAACGCGGCCAACCAAATCAAAACTGAATTTTTGTCGACGATGACCCATGAATTGCGGACTCCGTTAAACGGGGTATTGGGGCTAACCAATATTTTGTTAGATTCAGCGTTAAATGAAGATCAAAAGGATTTGGTTAATACGATTCAATTTAGCGGGGACTCTTTGCTAAATATCATCAACGATATTCTCGACTTTTCAAAAATTGAATCGAACCAGATTGATTTAGAAATCGCTCCGATAAATCTTAGAAATTGTATTGAGGAAACCCTGGAATTTGTGGCACCCACCGCGGCCGAAAAACAGATCAATGTGGCGTACTTAATCGATAAAAATGTGCCGATCCATATTTTTCAGGATCTAACTCGTGTGCGCCAAGTGCTGACAAACTTAATGAGCAATGCGGTCAAATTTACTCAAAAGGGAGAGGTTTATTTAACCGTGTCGGCCGCACGTGTTGAAGTAGACCGGTATAAACTTGAATTTGCGCTCAAAGACACAGGGGTTGGAATTTCGGAAGAAGGGCTCAAGCGGTTGTTTAAATCGTTTAGCCAAGTTGATGGCTCATTAACCCGACGGTTTGGTGGAACCGGTTTAGGCTTGGTTATTTCGAAGCGGTTGTGTGAGCTCATGGGTGGCTCGATTTGGGTTGAGAGCGAGCTGGGGGTTGGGTCAACCTTTTACTTCTCCATGATTGCTGAGCGAGATACACAAGAATCTCTCGAAACATTTTCTATGGATGGGTTGCAGTATGATCAAAAAATGCTGCTAGATATTCAAAATCAAACCAATCGGAACGTGGCTATAGACTGCCTTGAAAGATGGGGCATTGGGTATAAATTTAGCCAAGGTATCCCCAGAGATTGGGAGCCGGAGCGGGAGGGGGTTTTGATCACGGACAGGCAGGAGCAAAACCTCACCGCCATGCTGCAGACATTCCCCAAAATAAAGATCCTGCTGCTGTCCCGGCGCGGATATAAGTCAGACACCGGTCATCTTAATTTAAGTTTGTCCCCTTTG
Source organism: Chloroflexota bacterium (assembly GCA_020628815.1). Lineage (GTDB taxonomy): Bacteria > Chloroflexota > Anaerolineae > Promineifilales > Promineifilaceae > WTJY01. The sequence goes on from JAHDEN010000012.1 coordinate 26,300, forward strand.
CCGATCCGGCCGCACGTTTTATCAGATCAGCTTGAACGGATGTTAGACAGTAGTGAGGCGAGCCAGAAAGCACAGGCCCGGCCGCTGCTGTTTGACCGGGATATGGGGCAAGAATTCCCGTTGCGAATTCTGGTTGCTGATGACAATGTTATTAATCAAAAAGTAGCGCTAAACATGCTCAAACGGCTGGGCTATCGTGCCGATGTGGCCAATAATGGGATCGAAGCGTTAGAGGCGCTTGAGATCAAAAAGTATGACCTGATTTTGATGGATACCCAGATGCCGGGCATGAACGGGGCTGAAACAGCACGAGAGATCCATAATCGATTGGGCGGCGGGTTATCCGGCCGGCCCTGGATCATTGCGCTGACCTCGAATTTGCTGACAGGCAATCCCCAAGCCTATGTCGAGGCGGGCATGGACGATTATTTGAGCAAGCCGTTGCGCGTAAACGAGCTAATTGCCGCATTAAAAAAGGTGCCACGCCGAGAGAATCTTGCACAATAGCAGGATGTCATCTTTAGAATATCAACACTCGTTACCGAAAAAACGCATGGGGTCAGGGGCCTTATTCTTTAATCAAAACAATCAGCTTTTGCTTGTCGAGCCATCCTACAAACCGACCTGGGAGATCCCCGGCGGAGTTGTGGAAGCGAACGAATCCCCACGGGACTGCTGCCAGCGGGAGATCGCAGAAGAGCTGGGGCTAACGCTCAGCGTCGGCCGCCTACTTTGCGTTGATTACAACCCCACAACTGATTCTCGGCTCGAATCTTTGATGTTTATTTTTGATGGGGGGCAGCTGTCAGATCAAACAATTTCCCGAATCAGCCTTCAGCCGAATGAACTTGTAAGCTTCAAATTCTTTGAACGAGACCAGCTGCCAAGCAATCTTTCTGCCACTTTAAAGGCGCGTATTTTAGGGTCTTGGGATCAAAGGGATGGGTTGGCACCGGCCAATGCCTATTTCGAAACCGGAGCAGCTCTTTGACAACCGAACAATTGTTCTTTAGAATGTGACCGCACCTTTAACAACTTAAAAGCGGGTTGAAATTAAGAGCACGGCCGAAAATAGGACAAGCGATACAGGACCAGGTAACGACGTTCTATTTATAAACTTTTTCCACCTGAGTAAAAATAGATTGACTGGCTAAACTGTTTGGCCGTTTATCTATTTTCGTGGGATAAGTAACAATGATTTTTGGGATAGTTTCTCAAAAAGGGGGAGTGGGCAAAACGACTTTGGCTCAAAACTTAGGAGCGGAACTTTCCGCAGTTGGAAAGCGCGTTTTGCTAATAGATTTTGATCCATTAGGGAACCTGTCTGTAGGTTGGGGCGTTAATCCTGATCAATTAGAAAAAACGGTTATCCACGCACTGAATCAACCTAAAAAAGGGGCAGGTGCTGTGATTTGCCTGCGCCCTAAGATTGACCTGCTGCCCGCAAATGACACGCTGACTGAGGTCGGTAGCAATAAACTAAAAAAGATGGTGGCAGACATGTCGGCCGCATATGATGTGATCTTGATAGATTCTCCGCCCAGCTGTAATCTGCTGACCCAAAGCGTAATCGATACGGCCGACCGGTTATTGGTGCCGCTGCAGGTACACCCGTTTGCCTACCGGGCATCAGACCGGATGGTAAAACTAATCGATAAAAAAAGTACGGGTAAACGGCCGAAGCCGGTTGGAATTATTTTGACCATGGTGGACCAGAGAAATTCATTAACCAAAGCGATCGAACACTCAGCCCGGGAACGCTTTGGAAATGATGTGCTCAAAGTCAGAATACCGCGTAACGTACAGATCGCAGAAGCCCCGCTGAATGGATTGCCGGTAGGTGAATATGAACCAACAAGTAAAGGTGCAAAGGCATTCAGGGCATTGGCAAAAGAAATCAACAAAATATATTTATAGATAAATTAGTCTGCCTGTAGGCAGATTGGGCTTAAAAGGATATGGAGAAAAACAACGACCTAAACGTATTTGAGCAATCTGAGCTGAGGCGTATTTTCGATGAAAAATCGCAAGGCTGGTATTTCTCTGTTGTTGATATTGTGGGGCTGCTGACAGATTCGGCCGATCCCAAAAACGAGTGGCGTTTGTTGCGCAGGGAAGACCCGGCCGTGGGAGCACTGACACGCGGCTTTCGCCTGCTGGGGGCAGATGGCAAAAACCGGATTGAAGACTGTGCCACAACCGAAGGTGTTTTCAGAATCGTTCAATCTATATCCTGCGACACGGCAATTGTCGAAGGGTTTAAAACTTGGCTGGCCAAAGCTGCAGCCCAGCGGATTGAGGAGATTCAGGATCCGCAAAAGGCGGTTGATCGGGCAAGGCAAATCTACCGTGACAAAGGGTATCCTGAAGATTGGATCGATGTTCGGCTTAAGTCGATTATTGTGCGTGAGGAGCTGACAGATGAATGGTGCCGACGCGGGGTTAAGGCCGGCCGGGAATATGCGATCCTGACATCGATTATTTCAAGAGAAACATTTGGGTTAACAACCCGCCAGCACAAAGAGCTTAAGCAGTTGAAGAAACAATCCCTTAGAGATCACATGACCCAGGTGGAGCTGGTTTTGACGATGTTGGGGGAAGTGACAACGACTGAAATTATTAAAGTTGAAGAGGTGCAGGGGTTTGAGCCAAACAAAGCGGCCGCAAAACGGGGCGGCCGTGTCGCGGGGAATGCACGGCTACAGATTGAGAAAGAGTCTGGAGAAAAGATCGTCACGGCCGACAATTTTTTGCCAAAACCGGCCGAGAGCAAGCCCGCATCTGCCGTAGACGATATTCCATTTTAGAAAACAGATCGTTATAAAATGAGAGGGGTGTTCTGATTCACCGATTCTACAAATTGGGCCACGCGCCCCTGTTTGTTGCTGGTGTATAGCTTTTGATTACAGCCCACATGATCGACACAAATGTAGCGCCCAACTGATTTGTAGTTTTGATAAGGGGGTAGTTTGCTGGTTGGCACACGGGCGGTGATGGATGCGGTTTCGTGGATTTTGTACTGACCATGGCAAAAATCGCACAGACCCATGCGGGGGACATTTCCACGGGGTTGTAGCTGTGAGTAGGTCATCTCCAATCCCATTAACAAATTGTCCCGTTTGGTAACCAAGTACATCCGTTTTTCAATTGTCCATGAGATGTAGGTGAACGGTAAAAACTCCCCGGCATCGATCGGTTTTGGCAATACAACCGGCCGGGCTTTACCCGTTTTGGTTTTCCACTTAAACAGGGATGCCACCTGATCCCGTCTTAAAACGCCTAAAAACTGGTCGAGCGGCTCTTGGGCGGCCGCCATATTGCGCATCAGAATTTGCTCGTTTGTGTTGCGCGCCAAGGCAGACAGCGGCTCAGTTTGGCTGGTGGGATCTAGCTGATTTGGGTTAATGGTTGAGCGAGCAAAAACCAAAAAGCTTTCAACCATACGGATCAACAGCGCATTATGAAAATGTAACCCATAAATTGACTGCCCTGCTTGATATGCTTGCAGCAAAAGCGCAAATTTTTGGATCGATTCGGCAGGTAGCCCCCCTTGGGTTAGCGCGAAACTTATTCCATCATCGGTAAGTTGCAGCCCCGGAATCCGAATCCGTTTTTTGTTGATTACTTCGTTTAACTGAGCCAGCAAGTCATCTGTTTGAACCATCTTTTTTGCTGTTTCTCCTAAAGATTTTTTGCCATTTTATAATAAGTTGGCTCTTTAAATCCGGCATGGGTCCCTTCGCCTACAATTTCATATCCCCAGCGTTCAAACATGGCGATATTTTGCCGCAATGCGATTCTGACCGCACAGGTTGACCGTAGAAACTTTTCTTCTTTGGCCAAGCGTTCAACTTCATCTACCAACTCTCGGCCGATGCCGTTGCCAAAATAGCGCGGGCGGACGGCTAACCGGCCGAAATAAAAATCTTCGGCCGGATTATCTTTGTTCACGCCGCACAGCACACATCCCATCAGTCGTGTTCGGTGTAGGGCCACAATCAACCGCTTTTCACCCCTGTCGATGGTGGATGAAAGGGACGGGATCGTATCTTGGAAGATACCTGGCTCTGGGTTGATGATATTGCGCTGTTGAGCAAATGCTAAGCGCATGAGTTCATGTGCTCGGCCGATATTTGATTTATCTGTTTCGTAAATAGAGACGTTCATAAATTTTTATACTAGTAAATAGGATTATCCCTCAAGAAGCAGAATGACCCAAAATTTCGATTATCTGTCTGATACTGCGGGAGAATCGCCTAAAAATGCAAGAATCGTAATCATTGAATGAGACATCCATAGGACTTTTGTCCGATATTATTGACAAAGAGAGGCCATTTCGTAGATAGTACCGTGATGACTGCGTGAAGAGCTACCACTTAAATACCACAGTCATGAACCGGCGGGCCTGCAAAACTCCCGATTTTAAAAAGAACTAAATCTCATTTATGTCTCTATCTGAACGGATTTCAAAACCCCACACGGGGGGTACTTGGTTTGTGCCAAGTAGAAAAGCTAAAAAAGTAAAATCTCTCGGTGAACTTACAATTATTTTCGGTGTAATTTTTATCGTTTTCGGTGTCTTTGCTGCCAATGGGGCAGGGGCTTCTGAAATCGAACCGAACCGCTCTGCTTCTGATTTAGAAGGGTTGCTCCCTTTGGTCCCGTATCGATCAGATCTTGAAACGGAAACCAATGTGCTTACGGCCGAAATAACAAAACCATTGCTGGCTGTAACCGATACCCAAACTGAAACATCTCAATCGCTAAAAACACCGCTTGTAGAGCAACTGGTTCCAAAAGAGTCTTTTGAGCTCCAAGTAGAGCCGCTGATTGACGCGGCCGTTGATGAGGCTGAAGAAGTTGATTTTGAAGGGGCACGGGTGCGGGCTGGATATGTTTTGCCAGTCACCAAGATTGATTGGTTCGATGAACCTTTTATCATTTCTCACTATACCTATGCTTTAGAAGAAGATCCGCTGTATGCCAACGATAAAAAAGTTTCGGTGCCAGGGTTGCCTAAATGGATCAAACTGCGCGAAGGGTTTGTGTTTGGTGGCCGAGGAATAATTCAGCAGGGGACGGGAATCACTGAAAATGGGGTGTATGTCTCGATCGACTGGAACGAATCTGTCTATGATGAGAACGATGTTTCAAAAAACCGCTGGGTCTTTAAATTTGGGGTCGGCCGGCCGGTAGAAGCGTGGGAAACTGTTGCGGTAAGACACCCTGATCTACCACCCGGCACAAAAATTTATATCGAGAACTACGGGGAAACCTATAACTTTGTGGTTGGCGATGCAGGCTTAGATTTGGCCGAGAACCAGATCGATATCTTTGTGGGGCCGCTAACAATTAGCGAAGCGGACGAATTAGGGGTGCAGCGCTCCAGAATCGGCATTGTTCGGCCGATTGGCTATTTTGCGCCGCAAGATCCATCTGAAGTAAAAGAGTGATGCAGGTTTAAAGTTGGGGTAAAGTTGAGCCATGATTGTTGATGCTCATCTTGACCTCGCCTACAGCTTTATTGAAAACGAACGGAACCTATTCGTAGAACTTGATGATCTGCGTACCTATGAAGAAGCAAAACCATGCCCTGAGGGGATTGCAACGGTTACTTTCCCTGAACTACGCAAAGGGAAAGTTGGTCTAGTCATCGCTTCGATTTTTGCTTGTCCACCTAATGAACCGGCCCGTGAAGTAAATTATCATTCCCCTGATCAAGCCTATGCAGTTGGGTTACGCCAGCTCGATTACTATCATCGCATTGCAGACGAAAACCAATCGATTCGGCTAGTTGGGGATAAGGGAGCATTGCAAGAAGTACTAGATAATCAAAACTATGATTTTGATCCGGCCGAAGACCAACCCCCGCTATTGGGCATTGTGCCGATGATGGAAGGGGCTGATCCCGTTCGTCACCCATCTGAACTTGAAGAGTGGTGGGAACGGGGGCTACGCATCATTGCACCGGCTTGGGATGACAGCCGGTATGCAAAAGGGGCTTGGCGTACATCGAAGAATGGGTTTTCAAAAGATGGATTTGCGCTCATGGAAGTGATGGCGGATATCGGCTTTATTTTAGATGTGACCCATTTGAATGAACCGGCAACCTTCGAAGCCTTGGAACGCTATGATGGGCACCTGATCGCTAGCCACTCAAACAGCCGCCATTTGGCCCCGCATGTGGCTGAACGCAACCTTTCTGATAGTCAAGCTCGTTTGTTGGGTGAACGGGGCGGTGTGATTGGGATCGCGCTTTACAATCGTTTTTTGAAGAAAAACTACACCAAAACAGATCGCAAAGAGACGGTGACCTTAGATGATGTCGCCGCCCATATCGACCACTATTGCCAGCTGCTAGGCTCGGCCGACCATGTGGGGATCGGGTCTGATTTAGACGGGGGCTTTGGTTATGCAGATATTCCGGCCGAACTGAACTCTGTCGCTGATCTGTCTCTCATCGGTGAAAAATTAAAGGAGCGGGGGTACGACGGGGCCGATGTTGAAAAAGTGATGGGGGGGAATTGGATCACGCTGCTCCAGCGTGCTTGGGGGTGATTTAAATCATCTGGTTACAATTCCGTTAAAATTGCAGGAATCGGCCGACACCTTCTACCAGAACCAGGGTTATAGCCTATAGTTAGGTTAGCACATCGACAAAACTGATTTTTCTTGGCAAAGTTGTGCATAAAGTGGTAGGTTCCCACTCTAAGCAAACGGACCTTTATATTCGATATGGCCCTTCTCCCCACAATTTTTCCTATGTCAACCATAAACAAACCCTCATGGCTTCTTGCGGCGCTCGAAGGACGATCTCTTTACGAGCTTGGCGCTTTCACAATGACTTTCCCTCTTTTGCAAGCGGCTCCTAAGGGAGACGGTCATCCGGTAATCGCTTATCCAGGGTTTTTAACGTCAGATCTGTCTACATTGCCATTGCGTCTGTTTTTAACCTCACGAGGCTATTCTAGCTACGGTTGGGGGATGGGGCGTAACTATGGGCGGGGCATTGATATGTCGGTTGGGGTGCCTGAAGATGCGATTAGCCTGCAACGCTTAGAAAAAATAGTTGAAAAACATGGCCAAAAAGCCAGCCTGGTGGGTTGGAGTCTGGGCGGTATTTATGCCCGTGAGATCGCCCGTCAACGGCCGGACTTGGTTCGTCAAGTCATCACTATGGGGAGCCCGTTTAATGGCAAGAACCCCGAGGCGACGAATGTTCAGGCTTTGTTTGAAAAATTTAGCGGCCACGAACTTTCCGAAATCACCCCAGAACTAATCGAAACTGTACGCCAACCGCCCCCTGTGCCATCTACGGCGATTTTTACCCGTACAGATGGGATTGCAGCATGGGAATGCTGTGTAGAGCCTGAAAGCGACTTTACCGAGAATATCGGCGTGGTAAGCAGCCACACCGGCTTGGGTTGGAATCCGATGGTTTTGTGGATTTTGGCCGATCGCTTGGCTCAAGAAGAAGGGAAATGGTCACCGCTAGACCGAAAAGGGATTAAGTCTTACCTCTATTCTGAATTAGAAGATGATAGTTGGTGGTAACTAAAAAAAATTTTGGTACGTTAAAGGCCTCGCCAATAAATTTGACGAGGCCTTTTTTATTTCTAAATTGATTCAAGCAGGGTTCAACCGATGTTAAAAGATAAAGTGATTGTGGTTGCTGGTGTAGGAAAAGGGATGGGTCGTGCGATGTCGTTGTTGTACGGACAGCAGGGGGCCAAAGTGGTGATGGTTGCTCGCAAACCGGACTTTATTGAACCATCTCTGGAACAGATCAAAAAGAGTGGGGGAGATGGGCTGGCGATTGTGGGGAATGCGGCCGACAAGCAAACAATGATCGATGTGGCTGAGCAAACAGTGGCTGCCTTCGGCCGGATAGATGGGTTGTGCTGCGTAGCTGGTGGCTTTTATAAACGGATGAAAGGGGCGGACGAAATTGAGGATGACTTTTTTGAGCTGGTTTTGCGCAATCATATCTCAAGCGTTTTCCACGGGGTTCGGGCCGTATTGCCAACCATGAAGCAGCAAGGGTATGGGTCTGTGCTGACAATTGCGGCCGGGTATAAAACTTTGCGGGATGGGAATATCGCTTACGGGACGGCTAAAAGCGGGGTGATCGGGTTAACAAAAAACTTGGCCCGTGAGCTTTGGCCAGAGAATATTCGGGTCAACTGTATCTCACCCGGCATAGTACGGCTGCCTCTTGAAAATGAAGCGGTTGGGATGCCACAGCAGGCGCTAAACCGGATGGGTCAGCCTGAGGATATTGCACATGCGGCCGCATATTTCATGTCAAACGCATCTGCATGGGTGACCGGGCAGGTTTTGGTAATCGATGGTGGGGATGAGGTCTATGCAGGCCAACCTCATGATCAGCGGTAACTGGGCTAAATTTTGTTTTGTTGGATTTAGTACTCTGTAACATTAGTAAATTGCATTTCTCGTGATTGTGTCATACCCGCGCAGGCGGGTATCCAGCGGCAAATCTAGCACTGGATTCCTGCCTCCGCAGGAATGACGATCTCATCGGTGAGTTTTAGAATATCTTTGTTACAGAATATTTAGCAGCAGAATTCATCACTGCCCAGTGATGAATTCTGCTGCTAGACATTCGGTT
>JAHDEN010000012.1:34938-58731 GCA_020628815.1 Chloroflexota bacterium
TTACTCCGCGTCCGTCACCGGAGCTTCTGTTTCCGCTGTAGCGGCTCGTGCCGCACGCCGCTGCTGACGTTTGCGCCAAGCCCAACGGCCGCCAAACCACAGGGGTGCGCCTACAACCAATCCAACCGGAACCAGATATATGCTGAGCCAAATCATTAAGCTTGCGATTCCCTGCATGGTTGAAATAAGCGCCTCAGTTGCATCCTCTGCAACTTCAAACGGCAGCCACCGCTTTATTTCTAGCGGCTGGGCAATGATGTCTGGGTAGATATCTACAGAGATATTTGAAAATGCGGCCGACTCACTCAGGAACTTCATCCGCCCTTTGATGACTTCGATCTCGCCATCAAGGCGGCTTAGTTCAGCATTAACGGCTAAGGCTTCTTCTACATTCTCGGTTTCTTCTAAAAAGGAACGGACACGATCGGCCGTTGCTTCTAAATTCCCCAAACGAGACTCCAAGTCGATAAATTCATCCGTCACATCTTGACCCGACACGTTGACGTTTTCAACCTGAATCGCCCCTGCTTGAATGTCTGTCATGATCGTGTTGAAGTTATCGGCCGGAACTCGGACCTGCATCGACCCGCGAATCGACTCACCATACTGTGACGAATTGCTGTGGACAACCCAGCCACCAACCGCCTCAATTAAGTCATTAATTTCAGCCATTGATTCTTCAGGGTCTTGAACCGTGATTCTCAAAGATCCATTGCGTATGATCAGCCGCTCTTGTGGGCTTGCTTGGTGCTCAACAACGGTAGAGGCGCCGCCGCCGACCTCAACTTCCGCTATTGTCTCTATTACAGCTCCTGCATTCGAGGCTAAGTAGGCACTCTCATCTGAGCGAAATCCGGCTGAAGTAGGCCGCGTAACTTCATATTCTATAACCTGTGGCTGACAAGCAAATAAACATAGTCCCATAAACGCCATACCTAACATCATTTTAAATTTTTTCATGATTCGTTCTCCAAAAAATCTCTTCATCACATAGTTGACGCGGTCTTGTATTAACAAAATTAAAGATTATTAGACCGTTTTGAGATAACTCTTTTTCTAGAACGACTGTTAGTCATGAAAAGTTCAATTCAGGCAAAGATAAGGTTTGAATTGTGATTCATGTGATGTGGATGGATGGTTGAAATGTGACGGCCAAAAACAGGAAATCATCGTTTTCCCCTGTCGATTCCCTCTCTCTTCACTCCCAAAATGAGGTATTTATCGGATTTTGAATAATCTATTTTACTTTTTGGTTTTGCGAATACGTTAGTCTTGCTTGCGACTACAAAACAGGTTGTGTCAGGCAAATCGAAGGTGATTTGGTCAGAAAAGCCATAGGAAAGACCCATATAAATCACCTGTTAGTCATCCTACTCACACACACCAAGGATGACTACCAAGGTAGGCTAAAAGGCTTGCACACTGAGGAAATGAAAAGATGAATAATAAAGAAAGCAAACTGTCATTTGATAAAGTTTGGTTGCGGAAATTGATTGGGGCCGGCGTATGCTGTTTGTTGGCTGCGGCTCTATTTCTCACCGTTTCAACCGGACAAGCGAACACCGAGAAGACAATCCCTGATTGGCTTCCAGACCACCTAGAAGTAGGGATGTCTGAGCTTCCATCTCCCCCGCCCATGTTCCAAGTTCCCGATGGAACCGCCTATCGCCAGCAGTATTTATCTGGTGGGGCTGGCACAGGTTGGTCCACATGGAACAACAATGGTGATTTCGCCCGGCTGTACATTCAAAAATCGATTGAGAAAGGGAAAACCCCGATTTTTACCTATTACATGATTTGCCAGAGCGGCCATGGGGGTGGCGGTAACGGCGGCCATCCTTGCTACTCGCAAGAGCAAAATACAATCCGAGATAATTTGGCGAATAGCGGCACGATGTATGGCTATTGGGCCAACGTGAAACTGTTTTACGAAAAAGCGGCTCAATTCCCAAACCAAACGGTTATTTTCCATGTTGAACCTGATATGTGGGGACACATTCATCAAATGTCGGCGAATGACAATGCGGGGCAATATCCACATTCAGTTAAGGTGGGTGGATCAGGGTTTGGTGACTTAAACGGTATTTCTGATACCCCGGCCGGATTTGCTGACGCACTCTACCGTTTGCGTGATGTAACCGGCGCTCACAATGTAAAAATCGCTTATCACGTGAGCATATGGGGGACAAGAACTGACATCAGTTTGTCTGACCCCAATCCAAACGAACTACAGCAGCTGGCCGGCCGTTCGGTCCAGTTCTACCAATCTTTAGATCAACAATTTGACCTAACATTTTTTGAAATGCGCGACCGTGACGCAGGTTTTTACGAAGTGCAGTACGGCATCCCTAACGCATGGTGGCAGTCAAACGACTATGACAATCACATCGCTTGGATCGACCGTTTTACCAACGACACAGGCCAAGCTGTGATGTTATGGCAGCTCCCGTATGGAAATACTAAAACGTCTGATTTAAACAACACGTGGGGCTTTTTCAAAGACAACATCGTTGAAACCCTTTTGGATGAATCTGATTACAGAACCCTAAAACGGTATGCGGATGCAGGTGTAGTTGCAATCGTGTTTGGGCAGGGCGCCGGTGGTACAACTTGCCCTTGCGACAGCAACAACGACGGCCGAATTGATGATGGTGGCTTTTTCAAAAACGTCGCCTCCCGCTATGCCAATGGGAATAAAATTAGGCTAAAAGAAAGCAATGACCCATTGCCTGGTGCTCCCGCTCCGACGTCTGTCCCCCCAACTCAAACCCCAGTTCCCCCAACTCCCACGCCGGAGCCTGAAGTAATTACGCTAAGCCCTTGGGTTGAGCGCTTTGGCGAAGGGATTGTGATCCGTTGGAACGAAGTTGATGTAGACAGCTATGAAATTTGGTGGGGGGACACATCAAATTTGATCCCTAGCAATGACTGTAACGGATCTGAAAGCTGTACCTATCCTTCTGGAACCGGCTACATGGCAACTTTGCCTGACAGTGTAGATTCACGCTACTACATCTTAGTCACGCGAAAAGATGGCTACGTAATGGAAGTGTCAGACGTATTCCAAGCTGTCCGGCTGACAGAAGAAGTGTATCTGCCCGTTATTGCTAAATAAAACAGCTTTGATGCGGGCTGCTGGTTGAACAAACAGCAGCCCGCATTTTCCCAGCACCATAAATTAAATGTTATATATTTTTCTCCAACCGTTCCAAAAATAGAGTATGCTTGCCACCACAAAAAACCAAGTTAGGGATTGCTAGCAATAGGGTGGTAAAGATGAACAGTAAAGATAAAAACGAGGGGATCTTTTATAAAGCATTTAGAGTTATGGGGTTTGGCTTGCTATTTGTAGTCGCTTTTTGGGCGGCTGCTGTGGCTGATTTGGGTCAGGCTGATGGTCAGACGACGCGGCAGCCTGATTGGGTTCCAGAGTATCTCGATATCGGCATGTCCGATCTGCCCAGCCCCCCATCGTTGTTTACTATGCCGGACGGGGTAGCCTATCGCCAACAGTATCTTTCAGGCGGGGCGGGGACCGGTTGGACCAATTGGAACAACAACGGGGATTTTGTAAAGTTCTACATTCAAGATTCAATTAATCGAGATACAACACCGATCTTTACCTATTACATGTTGTGCCATAGCGGGCACGGTGGGCCATCAAACGGAAACCACCCCTGTTATTCTCAAGAACAGATCGCTTTCCGAGATAATTTAGCTGATAGCAGCCTCATGAACAGCTATTGGGCTGATCTGAAAATATTTTTCGAGAAAGCGGCTTTGTTCCCCAACGAAACGGTTATTTTGCATGTAGAACCAGATATGTGGGGACATATTCAACAGCTAACGCCGGGGAATGATGCGACCCAATATGGCCACCCTGTTCGGGTTGGTGGCTCTGGGTTTGCGGATCTAGCCGGTATTCCAGATACACCCCAAGGGTTTGCAGATGGGCTGTATCGCCTGCGTGATGTGACTGGGGCTCAAAATGTGCTGATCGGTTACCATTTGAGCATGTGGGGGACTGATGTGGATTTTGTGCTTTCCGATCCATCACCGGCCGAGTTGCAAGAGCTGGCGGCCGAATCGATTCAGTTTTATCAAACCCTCGGCCGTGAGTTTGATCTGACATTTTTTGAAATTCGGGATCGGGATGCAGGGTTTTATCAATTTCAGTGGGGGATACCGAATGCTTGGTGGCAGCAAAACGACTGGGACAACCACATCGCTTGGATCACCCGCTACAGCAACGAAACTGAACAATCTGTGATGTTGTGGCAGCTGCCTTATGGCAACACACAGCGGAGCGAAATGGATAATACTTGGGGCCACTACCAAGACAACATTGTTGAAACCTTGCTGGGTGAATCTGACTACAGCACGTTGAAACGGTATGCGGATGCAGGCGTGGTGGCGATCGTCTTTGGCCAGGGTGCATCTGGTACCACTTGTCCGTGCGATTCAAACGGCGACGGCCGGATAGACGATGGAGGCTACTTTAACGAAGTTGCGACCAAATACATCAACGAAAGCCGCATCAAACTGGATGGAGAGCCTGAGGTTGTTACATTAAGCGCCCGATTGACACGATTTGCCACAGGCGTTGTGATTAGTTGGAATGAGATTGGTGCAGACAGCTATGAAATTTGGTGGGCCGATAATTCAAATGTGAGCGTTGGGTCTGACTGTGCAGCGGCCGACAATTGTGTTCTGGCATCAGGCACCGCTTTTAGGGCTCAACTTCCTGATGGGGTTGATTCTCGCTATTTGCTGTTGGTGGCACGAACAAATGGGGCGGTGGTAGAGGTGTCAGATTTGTTTCAAGTAATTCGCTTAACCGAAACTATTTATCTGCCTATTATTGCTCGATAACTTATCTGATTATCGTTGACCCGTTGTCAAAAATGTGGCTGGCAAAAAGCGGCGCATCGAATACAAGCTAATCGAAATCGTTTCTTGAAAAAGTGCCGCTCGTCGGGTTTGGTCACTGCGCCAGCGTGTGGTTTGGGTGGGGGATGAGGCGGCCTCTATCCCGATATCATTCGCTATCCATGTGGCGCGCAGCATGTGGTAAGGGGTACTAACAATCAGATAGCTGTCAATGCCGGCTTCTTCCCCAATTTCGCTGGCAAAGCGCAGATTTTCAATGGTGCTAGTCGATTTATCTTCTAACAAAATATCGGCCGGATCTACCCCTCTCCCCTCTGCGTAATTGGCTGATACTTCAGCCTCGCTTAAGGTGTCGTTGCGGCCGATACCACCGGTGAAAATGATCTTGTCAACCGTGCCAGCGTTATAAAGTCCCACCGCATGATCAATCCGTGCCCGTAAAACGGGAGATGGGCGTCCACGAAAAACCCCAGCCCCGAGCACAATAGCAGCGTCGGCCGGTTGGGTGAAATCTTTTTCGGCGAAGTTCGCTACCCGCCACATCAAAAAAGAGGGCAGAGCCACCGAAAATATACAAAATAGAAGAATTAGTTTAGCCAAGTTTCGCATAAAAAAAGGACTCCTTATTGAGAGTCCTTTTTACTTTACAAATTAAATTTTAAGAAAATGTAAATCGATGGTTTGTTTTTAGCTAATACTTACTAAAACAGCCCCCAGTCTCCACCGGCTCCTTCTTCCATCATCGATGGATCCCATAGCTCGGTTCCGATTTCAACCTCTACCTCTTCTTCCATCGCGTTTTTACCGGTAAAGCGAACTTGCTCAATAATAGCCGGGCCATATGGACAGAATGGGGTCGTCAAAATCATCGTGATTTTCGGTTTATCGCCAGAAAAATCTAAATTACGAACCAATCCAAGCTCAACAATGTTCAAGCCGATCTCAGGGTCAATGACTGTACGTAGGGCCTCTGTTAATTTTTCTTCGCGTGAAGCTACCATTTTTGTTACCTTTTTATTTAATCCTATTTATGTTGTTCAACTTAAGCTAAACAACCAATACCTAAAGTTTTAAGCCGATGTGGGTGCTGCAATTGTGAATTGACAGCAAGAATCGCCGTTTAGCATACAACTACTTTGTTTGAAATTGGTTTTAAGCACATTTTTGATTAGCTCTTTGTCAAAAGAACATACTTCTGCGTGCGTTTCACCAATCGAGAGCCAAGGGCAGCCATATTCTTTTAGCTGATAACCGTCCCCGTTTTTCTCCCAGCTTGCCATAAACCCTTCTTCTTCGAGCAATTTGACTAAAAAGTCGAGGCGATCTTCAAACGATAAGCCGGAAAAACGATCCGAGTTTTCATCGACGATGCGATTGGCAACGCCGTTAAAAATTTCCGTCACAACCTCGGCCGAAAAACGATCTCTTAGCTCTTGCAGCAATAGGGTGCTTAGGCGGAAGTAGTTCTTTGGAAAAAGCTCTTCTCCAGCCTCGCTCAAGCTGTAAGTGAGGTGGGGCCGGCCGATTGACCGCTTTACAGTGGTCGAAACAATGCTTCCATCTGCGAGCAGCCCGTTTAAATGATGACGAACCGTTACAGGTGAAACCCCGGCCGCCTCGGCCAAATCTTCAACTGTTGAAGAATGAAGTTCTTTGATTGTGTGGAGAATTGTTTCTCGGGTGTTTTTGCGTGTTGGCATTATATTTGAATAAGAAGATGAATCTTCTCTTCACCTTAATTACACGATAAAATAGCTTTTGGAGCTATGGGAATTATATCAATCGAGTCTGACCAAAGTCAATTTATATTATTTTTATCATAATAATCATAAAAATTGATTTGACCCTGCCAGTTTGCTATACTTTTCCACCGTCACAACTGTGACAAAACCGTTCTTTTAATGAGTAGGAAATATGGGTATCGATGCATGTTTTTACTCATTACTCAAAACTAAACTTACTAAAAATTTTATCAAGGAGATTACGAGAGAATGAGTATCGCTCTTGAAGTCAAAGACCTTCACGTATCAGTAGAAGATCAAAAAATTCTAAAAGGTGTCAATATCACCATTAAACAAGGCGAAGTTCATGCCTTGATGGGTCCTAACGGATCAGGAAAAAGTACCTTAGCATATACACTAGCCGGTCACCCGTTTTACGAACCAACGGCTGGAGAAGTGCTATTTGGTGGGGAAGATCTCCTTGACCTAGGTGCTGATGAGCGTTCACGGGCTGGCATGTTTTTGGCATTCCAATACCCAGTCGCGATTCCTGGTGTAACTGTCGCAAACTTCTTGCGCCAATCAATCAATGCTCGCCGCAAAGCTGAAGATGCTGACGATAAAGGAATTACGATTCCAGATTTTCGTCGGTTGCTAAAAGCTAAAATGGCTGAGTTCAATGTTGACCAAAAATTTGCCGGCCGTTATTTAAACGATGGCTTTTCTGGTGGCGAGAAAAAACGGGCCGAGATTTTGCAGATGGCCGTACTCGAACCGAAAATCGCGATCATGGATGAAACCGACTCAGGTCTTGACATCGACGCATTGAAAATCGTATCTGACGGTGCTGTACGTTTGAAAGAATCGTTGAACTTGGGAATGCTTGTCATTACTCACTATCAACGTTTGCTCAACTACATTAAACCAGACTATGTACACGTTATGCTCGACGGCCGTATCGTTGAAAGCGGTGGTCCTGAGCTGGCATTAGAACTCGAAGCCAAAGGCTACGACTGGGTTCGCGAAAAACATGGCGAAGCGGAAGCTGCCGCATAATTTTGGTAAACAGTGACCAGTAGTTAGTTTTGGTCGGATATGTTCCGACCACCGTGTACTGATCACCGTCTACCGAACAAACGGAGAAAATCATGAACAGTGAATTTAACCCCGACGCAGAATTAACAGAAGAAGAAATTGTTGCTGATGTTAATTCTGATTACGCAGAGAAATATGGTTTCGCAGATGAAGAAGACTATGCATATAAACCGGAACGCGGTTTAACCGAAGAGTTGATTCGCCATATCTCTACATCAAAAAATGAGCCAGAATGGATGCTAGAAATGCGTCTAGAGGCTTTCGAGCACTTCAAATCACGGCCGATGCCAGATTGGGGCTCAGACCTAAGTGAAATCGACTTCGATAATATCTACTATTACATCAAACCAAATGATCGTGATGGTGATACTTGGGAAGATATTCCAGAATATATCAAGAACACGTTTGATAAATTGGGAATCCCCGATGCTGAGCAAAAATACCTGTCTGGTGTTGCTGCACAGTATGAGTCTGAAGTTGTTTATCACAACATTAAAAAAGACCTTGAAGAGAAAGGTGTTATTTTCTTAGGAATGGACGATGGGCTAGCTCAATATCCAGACCTCGTAAAAAAATACTTTGCTCAAATCATCCCGATTCAGGATAACAAGTTTGCGGCTCTAAACACGGCCGCTTGGTCTGGTGGATCATTTATCTATGTACCACCTGGTGTAAGCGTCGAAATGCCTTTGCAGGCTTATTTCCGCATCAATGCCAAGAACGCGGGTCAGTTTGAACGGACCTTGATCATCATCGACGAAGGTGCTTATGTGCATTACGTTGAAGGATGTACAGCTCCAATCTATTCATCAGATTCGTTGCACTCGGCCGTGGTTGAGATTGTGGTTCTAAAAGGCGGCCGCTGCCGTTACACCACCATCCAAAACTGGTCTAACAACGTGTACAACTTGGTGACCAAACGTGCTGTTGCCATGGAAAACGCAACGATGGAATGGGTTGACGGAAATCTTGGTTCAAAAGTAACCATGAAATATCCGGCCGTTCAGTTGATGGGTGAAGGCGCTCACGGAGAAATTCTCTCGATCGCATTTGCCGGAACCGGTCAGCATCAAGATGCTGGTGGTAAAGTGGAGCATTATGCCCCTAACACAACCAGCCGTATCATTTCAAAATCGATCAGTAAAAGCGGCGGACGCTCTTCGTACCGTGGCCTGTTAAAGATCGACGAGAATGCGACCAACAGTAAATCAAACGTTGTTTGTGACGCTCTTCTGCTCGATCCAGAAAGTCGCTCAGATACCTATCCATACATCGAAATTGATAACAAAGATGTGACCGTTGGTCATGAAGCATCTGTATCAAAAGTCGGTGAGGAGCAGCTCTTCTATCTACAGAGCCGTGGTATCAGCGAAGAAATGGCGAACACCTTGATCGTAAACGGATTCATCGAACCACTCGTAAAAGAGTTGCCGATGGAATACGCAATTGAAATGAACCGTCTCATCCAACTTCAGATGGAAGGTTCAATCGGATAAAAGATGTTTACTAAGGAAGCAGTAGAAAAATTATCAGCCCATCTGGGTGAACCAGATTGGATGTTGCAAAAACGGCTCGAGGCATTTGCTCTTTTAGAGGGGATGTCTTTGCCGACCACAGAAGAAGAAGCTTGGCGCCGGACTAATATTCGTCGTTTAAAGCTCGACAAAATTGGCCCATCTGTTAATGGTTCTGGATCGCAAGAAATGCCTTCACGGGTGACGAACCAGTTGACAGAAACACCGGCCGGTGGTGAGATCGTACAGGTTGATGGCGACACACTGTCATACAGCGTGAGCGATGAACTGAAAGCCCAAGGTGTCATCTATTGTGACATGACAACGGCCGTAAATGAACATCCTGAATTGGTGAAGAAATACTTCATGAAACAGGCTGTTCCCGCTAGTGACGGATATTTTGCAGCTTTGCATGGTGCATTTTGGCGGGGTGGATCATTCTTGTATGTTCCTCGGAACGTACAGATGGCCGCACCAGTTCACACCTCAACATGGAATGCTAGTGGTAAAACCTTCTCGCACACACTTGTTGTGCTCGAGACCGGTGCTGAAGCTGTATTCTCTGATGAGTTCGGCTCAGAAACCGGCAAAGGTCAATATTTGCACAACGGTGCGGTTGAATTGATTGTGGGTGACAACGCTAGCTTGACCTACGTGTCGATCCAAGAGTTTGGTGACAACATGTGGCAGTTCACCCATGAGCGTGGACGTGTCGGCCGTGATGGTAAATTAGACTGGATCATGTCGATCATGGGTACCGGTTTGATGAAAGCGTTCCAAACAATGGAGCTCGATCAACCAGGTGGTTGGGGACGGATGTCAGGTCTGTTCTTTGGTGACAAACGTCAACATTTCGACCTAGACACCCAGCAAAACCACAACGCTCCAAATACGGATAGCGACTTGCTCTACAAAGGGGCAATGAAGCATCAGGCTCGTTCAGTTTGGCAGGGGATGATCAAATCAAAGAAGGAAGCACAGAAAACCAATGGTTTCCAAGCGAACCGGAACTTGTTGCTCGAATCTTCAGCCCGTGCGGACTCGATCCCTGGACTAGAAATTGAAGCGGATGACGTGGCATGTACACATGCTTCTACCGTGGGTAAAGTTGATGAAGAAGAGCTGTTCTACTTAATGAGCCGCGGTATTCCTCGTGAGCTCGCTCTGCGGATTATCGTTCAAGGTTTCTTCGATCCGATCATGCAGCGGATTCCTTTTGAAGGGGTTCAACAGCGTATTGCTGAGCAAGTGATCGAGAAAGTTGGATCGCTCGTAGAATAATGAAGATGGTGGCTGAAATGATGATTATTTGTTGTTGTAAACGCATATTGTCTATCTGATCGGCCGCTTCTATTGAAATTGGTTTTTAAAGGCAGCTATCCGATCGGGTAGCTGCCTTTTTTATTTGGTATAACATGAAACTTGGCTTGGGTTTAAAACCTGCCAGGTTTTGATTGATGAGGTACAAAATGGATAAAGGATATACAAATCCTGAAGTATTAGTAACCACCGATTGGGTGGCAGAAAATAAAGATAATGATGGCGTTCGCCTGATTGAATCGAATGAAGATGTCTTGCTCTACATGACGGGCCATATCGCAGGCGCAGCTCACATCGATTGGATTCGAGATTTAAATGATGCGATCCGTCGTGATTATTTAGACCCGAATCAGTTTGCTGAACTAATGGGCAAAAATGGCATCGGCCGAGATACCACCGTTGTGTTTTACGGGGACAAAAATAACTGGTGGGCCACTTATGCGTTTTGGGTGTTTAAATTGTTTGGTCACCCAGACTGCCGCATCATGGACGGCGGCCGGAAAAAATGGGTAGATGAAGGGCGTGAAATGACCAAAGATGTGCCGTCATTCGCAGCTGTAGATTATCCGGTACAACACCGTGCTGATTACAAGATCCGCGCGTTCCGTGACCAAGTTTTGGATCACATCAAAGCAGATCAACCGTTGGTAGATGTCCGCTCGCCTCAAGAATTTAGCGGCGAGTTGTTGCACATGCCTGGCTCTCCGCAAGAGGGTGCGCTACGTGGCGGCCACATTAAAGGGGCGGCCAATGTGCCTTGGTCACGCGCAGTCGCAGAAGATGGGACGTTTAAAACGGCCGATGAGTTGCGTGGGATCTATGAAAGGGAAAAAGGGCTTTCGAGCGACCAGACGGTTATTGCCTATTGCCGCATCGGTGAGCGCAGCTCCCATTCTTGGTTTGTGTTGACCTATTTGTTGGGTTACGAAAATGTACGCAACTATGATGGCTCTTGGACCGAGTGGGGCAACTTGGTAGGCGTACCGATTGAAAATCCGTCGGCCGCCTAACAAGCTGAAAAATAATGGGGGAGCCTACAAGTAAGCTAGTCGGCCGCCATTTCGCCGGCCGGATGGGTTGTTGGATATGGGCGGCTGTGCTTAGACCACAGATAGTCTAAATATGCTAACCCATCGCCTAAAATTGGAAGGGAGTAGGCAAAGCCTTTGACCGTCACTTTTTCTGGCAAGAATGGGGAATGTACAAAAAAGATCATCGCAAAAACGATGTTTGTCGCAAACGGGACAAATAAGGTGAGCCAAATGCCTAAATGGAGCATGACCAGACTCATACCCCAAAAGCGGTGAAGACTGGGCCTAAACGCAACAAAGACTGAAAATAACTCTAGAAAAATAGCGCCTGCAAAAAGGGGCCATCCCAATATCGGGTGCTCAATCATGTACTCGCCTAAAATGCTTTCATAGTTAGTTTGCAGGAGGCGGTTGGCAATGTGTTGTGAGAGAGCAAATGGATGAAGGGCGTGCATTTCACCTTTTACAAATTGAATCAATACACCTGCTATTTTCCAAACACCTGAAGAGGTGTAAAAAGAGAGCGTAAGTAGTTGAGTTCCGAAAAACGCGGTCAAATATTGATGTCTCTTTGTGATTGAGCGGTGTGGTTTGTTTGGCAAAAAGATGAAGAAAAACCCGGCCGTAACCCAGATATACATATCATGGTTGATTTTGCCGAATGAGTTTTGCAGTGCCACAACTTGGAAGACGGTAACAAAGCTCAAAATTCTGAAAAATCTTCGTTTAGGATTTGTAGCGGCCAGCAGTGTAGAAATAAGAGCTGACACACACAAGGTATTCAGACCTACAGAAAATGTGACTTTGTTCATCCACATCACGGGCCACAACGGCTGGGGCAAGCCGCTAAGCGGGATCCAATCTTCCCAAGTAAAAAAGATAAGATAGAGTGTGAGCAAGAAGAGAAAGGAATAGAAATAATGAACCATTGAAACAGCTTTCGTAAACGCCATTTTTTGGTATTCAAAAGGATTTTCGTTATGTGGCTGGTAACCACGCAGCAGGCGCAACACCGGCCGGCGATAGATTTTAAAGAGGTTATTTTTCATAGGTTTTTAGCCTCGTGATTTCTTCGTATTCTCCGGTATTCCATCTTTCTTTTGGATAGTAAGAACGCTTTTCAATCTCATAATCTACATGTGACTGACTGGAAAAGTAGACCGACTCAATTTGCTCCCGGAGCAGTTCAACAGCCTCAGCATCCCCTTCCTCTATCGCCTCACCCAAATTTTGAATGACATAAAAGACTACGATAGATTCTGCTTCGCTAAATTCGCTGGGTAAATCTTGAATATAGGCCGGTGACTCCAGGTCGACGTCATCAATTGCGTTGATCTTTAATCCATAGTCGGTGACCAAATTTGGGACGATCGAAAATAGATTCCAAGATGAAATAGGAAAGAATTCATGGCGGTAAAGGGCCCATGAGAAGTTGCCAACTAGAAAGTAAAGTACGACAACCGAGGTGATTAATTTTTGTAGGAGTATGTAATATCGCATGGTTACGAAATAAGCTTGGACAGATAGTCCCTAAACAGTAGTAGTAGATCGCTTTTCCTATTTCGTGTTTTCTATCTTGATTATGTTGCCCCAATTCAAGATTGTAGTTGCCCATGGTTAAGCGCATAGCGCCTAAAGTAGTAGCTTGGCCAAGTTGACCTTTAGTGGTTTGTGCTGTTGAGTTTTTTAGTAAGCAATAATTGACAAACCACTAGGAAATAAAAATAAATTTAGCTATGAGTAGTAAAAAAACTAATTTTAAGTTGATGAATAATTGATCTGTTGCCGTTGAGCCTGAGACAGAATTGTCGGATGATCTGGGAATGAGTTTGCAGTTCCAAAACGGGCCTCGCAGTTTGCACACATGGTCTGCCCGGGCATATTTATTGCGGTGCGGCAGTGGATACAACTGGGTCGCTGTGTGGGCTGTGTTTGGAAAACAGGTTGAAGGACCGGTTGAGTCTCTTGTTGCTTACCCGATTGATGTGTTGCCTGTTTGAACTGTTTCATGAAGAAGACGATCCCATCACCTAAAATTGGAAGTGAGAAGACCATATCTTTGAGCGTTAACTTTTCGGGATGGAAAGGTGAGTTCACAAAGAAGATCATCAAGAAGAGAATGTTTGGGATAAAGGGAACATGCAGGGTTAGCCAAATACCTACATGCAGTAGGATTAGATTTAATCCCCAAAAGTAGTGCAGCTTCGGCCGGAATGCGATGATAAATGAGAATACCTCTAGTAGGATTGCCCCTATAAACAATGGCCAGCCGATCATGGGGAAGTCAATAATGTAGGAGCCTAAAATACTCTCGAAATTAGTTTGGATTAGGCGATTTGCCACGTGGGATGATAGCCCCAAAGGGTGAAAGGCATGGATCTCACCCATGAAAAATTGAATGACCGCTCCCGCAGATTTCCACAAACCGGACGACGTATAAAATGACAAAACCAGAAATTGAGTTCCCCAGAATGCGGTTAAATACTGCTGACGCTTGGTAATGGACTCGACTCTGCCAGTAGGTAGAAAAATAAAGAAAAATCCGGCCGAAACCCACAAGTGCATATCGTGATTGATCTTTCCAAACGAATTAGGTATCGCGAAGGATTGTAGAACGGCTATAAAGCTTAAGATTCGCAAAAAGCGATTATGCGGAAAAAGCGCAGCAAGCAATGTGGCCGTCATGGCAAAAATCACCAAACTGTTTAGCCCGGGCAAAAATGGTACGAGACCTAACCATTTTACGGGCCATAAAGGTTGTGGAAGCCCTGCCAACTGATTCCACTCCTCCCATGAAAAGAAATAGAGATTCGTGGTCCAGAAGAACATGATCATATAGAAGTAGCGGACCATCGTGTTTGCTTTTAGATACGACGATTTTTGTTTTTCAAATGGTTGATCATCATCACCCTGATATCCACGCAGCAGTTTGATCAATGTCCGGTAATTCTTTTTATTCAATATCTGATTTATCATATTGACTTAACCTCACTTCTTCTTCGTATTCCCCCGTGTACCATCTGTCGCGTGGATAATAGGATCTTTTAATTATTTCGTAGTCGACTTGTTTTTGGCTCGAAAAATAGATCGATTCAATTTGATCTCGATATTCTTGGACCTTGTCTTGCTTTCCGCTTTCAATTGCCTTCCCCAAATTTTGGATGACAAAGTAGACGATAATTGAGTTCGCCTCACTAAACTCATCCGGCAGATCTTGAATATATGTGGGCGAATCAAGTGCAACGTTATTAACGGCATTGATTTGTAAGCCGAAATCTGTTTCTAAATTTGGGACGAGTGAAAATAGCTCCCATGCAAAAATTGGATAAATTTCGAGACGAAATGTTCCCCATGTAAAGTTGCCAATAATAAAGTACATGACAACAACAATCGCAATTAGCTTTTTCTGTGTGTTGTAATAGGGCATCAAAGTTCCTTAATCAAAAATATGTAGTAAGACGGGCTACCTACAAGAAACTTAGAGTGAAGGATGCTTAATTGCTTTCTTGTAAAGCTTTGAAGTGATGGAGAGGTTACCTAGTATGCACGAAAAATATTAGCAAAATCCCTTCAGAAAAGGACCGATGTGAAAGGTGGATCGAAAGGAAGAATTAATGGATTAGAGTGAAAAAATCATGAAATTTGGTATTTTCAGGTGTAAAGTAGGGGTGTTGAAGTCAGATATCTGATTATTTGAATTTTATATAACACGTGGAATTGATGGGTACCAAAATGCAATCTTGAGGCATCTGAATCAATGTTGATTTTACTAATTTCTTAGCCAATTTTTTTAGCTTTGTTCTTGGATGATGTTGATAGGTGCAGAGAAATTAAATTAGGTTTGAAGAAATTAATCAGATATGGCCCAAACGATATAGGATCACAAGAGTTGTGATCCACACCTTCAAAATAGTGTAATATCGCATTAAATAAATTCAGCTCGAGAAAAATAAATGTTAGATGTCCAAAAAGTCAGGGCCGACTTCCCAATTTTAAATGTTGACGCACATCCTGATGTGCCTTTGGTTTACTTAGATAGTGCTGCATCGTCTCAAAAACCGATTCAAGTTATTGAAGCGATGAATAGCTATTATCAAGAATATAATGCCAATGTTCACCGAGGCATTCACCGCTTAAGCGAAGAGGCCACCAGCGTTTATGAAGGCGCGCGTATCAAGGTTCAAAAGTTTATCAATGCACCGTCTCATGAAGAGGTGATTTTGGTACGCAACGCAACCGAAGGGTTTAACCTGCTCGCGTACAGCTGGGGTGGGGCGAACCTAAAGCCGGGTGATGAGGTTCTGATTACAGCAATGGAGCACCACGCTAATATCGTGCCATGGCAAATTGTGTGCGAACAGACCGGCGCCACGCTTAAACATGTGCCGTTTACAGATGAAGGCACCCTAGACATGGATGCTTTGGACGAGCTTTTGACTGAAAAGACGAAGATTTTTTCTTTCACGGCCGCCTCGAACGTCTTGGGCACAATTAATCCCACCAAGGAGTTAGTGGCTAAAGCACACGCTGTAGGCGCATTGGCGGCCGTGGATGGGGCGCAAGCGGTTCCCCATGCGAACGTAGACGTGCAAGATTGGAACTGTGACTTTATGGCATTCTCGAGCCATAAAATGTGCGGCCCTACAGGGATCGGCGTGCTCTACGGCAAAGCTGAACTACTCAACGCAATGCCCCCTTGGATGGGTGGCGGCGATATGATCCGGCGAGTGACGTTGGAAAAATCGACCTATAACGATTTGCCGTATAAATTTGAGGCAGGCACACCGGCCATCGCTGAAGGAATTGGGCTAGGTGCGGCCGTTGATTATTTGAACGCTTTGGGGATGGATAACGTACATGCTCATGAGCAAGCGATTACGAGCTATGCGCTTGAGGCACTTTCAGAAGTTGATGGACTGACAATTCTTGGTCCAAAAACTGCGGCCGAGCGTGGTGGATTGGTTGCCTTCACGATTGATCGTTTGCATCCGCACGACATTGCTCAACTGTTGGATGAAGATGGGATCGCTGTGCGAGCGGGTCACCATTGTGCGATGCCGATGCATAAAATTATGGGGATCGGTGCCAGTGCGCGTGCCAGCTTTTATGTGCATACGACGACGGACGAAGTGGACGCACTTGTAACCAGTCTTAATCGTGCGCGTAAAGTGTTTAGATTATAATAAATAGGGACTAGATCCTTTTCGGAGAAAATTATGAGTGCAGATATGTATCGAGAGATGATTCTCGATTTATATGAAAACCCCCTCAATCACGGTGAATTAGATCCGTGTACCTTTAGCCACGAAGAAGATAATCCACTGTGCGGCGATGTGGTTAAAATCGATGTGTTGCTTGATGATGACAAAAAGATCAAAGAGATCAAATGGTCAGGTGACGGCTGTGCGATTAGCATGGCTTCCGCTTCACTGATGACCGATCATGTGAAAGGGATGACGATTGAAGAGGTGATGGAGCTGAACGGGCAAGATGCGGTTGACTTGCTGGGTGTAAGCAACCTGAGCATGGGTCGAGTTAAATGTGCGACCTTGTCGATTAAGGTTCTTAAAGCTGGGGCTTCAGCGGTTCAATAACATGTCAGAATTTGTAAAAGTTGGAACAACGGCCGATATCGCCCCTGGCAAACCCTTGGTGCATGATTTTGATTATGACACGGTAGTTATTTTTCAGGTGGGAGACAAATACTTGTGTATCGAGGATGTCTGCTCTCATCAAGAAGTTGAGCTAAACAACGGCCGGGTTGAATGTGATGAGGCTACGGGCCAATGTCGAGTTGAGTGCCCCAAACATGGGAGCTGGTTTGATTTGGAAAGCGGCAAAGCGCTCAATCTTCCGGCCGTCACTGCGGTCAAAACCTTTGCTGTCAAAGTTGACGGGGAAGATATTTTGGTTGAAGAGCCAGACCCTTGGTAGAAACTGAGTCGAATAAAAATTTTAAAAGCCCCAAACGGGGCTTTTTTTGTTTCTAGGTCGTGTCTATGGAATGGTGGCTAGATCGTTATCATATTCAGCGACGTTCAGGACCGGATAATAGGGCCCTTCGGCCTGTGAGGGTGTGAAAGGGAGTTCACCAGTGCCGATGCCGGTATCAATTACAATTTGACCGTTGGCGAGCAGTGTGCCTTCACCTTGAACCAGCTGTAGCAACAGCAAGTCTCCGTCGTCACCGGCTGTTCTGAAAATCCCTTCATCTTGGACCTCAGCTACATCATCTGTAAAGTAAAATTGGCTGGTTAATAAAGTTGAGCCATCTTGCTTCACTTTGAAGTGGATGTGGCGCGGCCGGGGTTCATATTTACCCGGTACGATCGTGCGAAATGCATACCAACCATCTGCATCTGTTACGGCCGTCCCATAAAACTGAAACGTGAGGTCTCGTGAGCCGGTTCCAGGATCATCGGGATGGTCATAAACGCCGGTCGTGTCTGTCTGCCAAATTTCAACGGCCGCATTTGGTACCGGATTGCCGTTCGTGTCTAATACCTGACCGACAAGCACCAGCGCTTCTCCGGCCGTTTGGATGGGGTCTGTAAACGATGCGATCAAACGCTCGGCCGGGGATAGCTCAACTATCGGTTCGGCTGCAGCTTCTGAGCTGATTGGTGTTGATGTGGCTGGAAACTGGCTGTCTGCTTCAGTAGAGCTTTCAGCGGTTTCAGGGGCTGTGGTTGGAACCAGCGTTGGTTCTAGCGTGGGTTCCGGCGCGGCAGGAATTTGAGTTGCTGTGGCGGCGACCACGGCCGTGGGGGCGGTTGTGGGAGCGGGTTCAGTCGTAGTTTCGGCTGAAGTACATCCAATTAAAAAGGCGGCCATAAGGGCGCTAAGTAAAGTTAGTTTGTGTTTCATAATCATATTCCGATAAGGCAAAAATCGAATTCAATTTTCCATGATGCCTGTTTACCCCTCTTAATTAAAGAGCAAAAATAGGGGCATGCTGTTCATATTTGTGGAATCCTGAGGAACTTCTTCTTTTTGAGATACACAATTTGTGATAAAATTAGAACATATGATCTTTTGCATTTAGATCATCTCTCAAGTATTATGTGTTGTGGCACTACAACAAAACTTTTATGTCATCTAAATTAAGCATACGATTTGCGGGGAACACGAAAATCGATATGCGGAACTCGACACTCACCTTATGGATTTAGGCACAGTAAAACAAATTGACATCAATACCGAAATGCGGGATTCCTATCTCAGCTACGCAATGAGCGTGATTGTGTCACGGGCGTTACCTGACGTTCGTGACGGCTTAAAGCCTGTGCAGCGGCGCATTTTATACGCCATGCACGATATGGGTCTAACCGCGCGAAACCCGCATCGTAAATCTGCCCGTGTTGTGGGCGAGGTGCTGGGTAAATACCATCCGCACGGTGACCAGTCGGTTTATGATGCGATGGTCCGCATGGCTCAAGACTTTTCGATGCGGTATGAGCTGGTTGATGGGCAGGGGAACTTTGGTTCGATTGATGGAGACGCGGCCGCTGCCATGCGATATACCGAGGCTCGGATATCGACGATTGGTGGGGAAATCCTAACAGACATATCGAAAGACACCGTCGATTTTGTCACAAACTTTGATGACACCCTGACTGAGCCATCTGTGCTTCCGGCCGAAATCCCCAACTTGCTGGTTAATGGGGTAAGCGGAATCGCAGTCGGCATGTCGACCAGCATCCCGCCCCATAATTTGAATGAGGTAGTTGGGGCGATCGGCTACATGATCGACAATTGGCGTAAGGTTGAAAGCATTACCCCGGCCGATTTGATGCAATTTATCACCGGTCCAGATTTCCCGACGGCCGGTGTGATTTTTCGCCATCGTGAAAGCAAAAATCATGAAAGCGGCCAAATGGATGCGTTGGCAAATGCCTATGCAACCGGCAAAGGGCGCATTACCGTGCGGGCCAAACTGCATGTTGAAGAGATGGAGCGGAATAAGTCCCGTATCGTCATCACCGAACTGCCGTATCAAGTAAACAAGACAAACTTGCTGACCCGGATCGCTGACCTGCACCGTAACGGAAAACTTGAAGGGCTTACCGACCTGCGTGACGAATCGGACCGGACCGGTATTCGGATTATTCTAGAAACAACGCGTAACGTGACTGTTGAAGATACGCTGGCCGCTTTATACAAGCTAACCCCGCTTCAGGGAACGTTTAGCATCAACATGGTGGCTCTGGTTGAAGGGGAACCGCGCGTTCTTAACTTGAAGCAGGTTCTGCGCTACTACATCGAGCATCGTCTTGAAATTGTGCGGCGACGCAGTGAATTTGATCGGGCTCGGGCGGAAGAGCGGGCTCATATTTTGGAAGGTCTGCTCAAAGCGCTTGATCATTTAGATGAGGTGATCGCTATCATTCGCAAATCACGAACGGTTGATACCGCTCGGGAAAACCTGCGCAAGCGCTTTAAATTTTCAGTGCCGCAAACGCAAGCGATTTTAGATATGCCGCTACGCCGCTTAGCCGCGCTCGAACGTAAAAAGATTGATGATGAGCATAAAGAGCTCAAAAAGTTGATTAAGGCCCTAACGAAACTGCTGGAAAGCCCCAAACTTATGCGGGCCAAAGTTAAAGAAGAGCTTGAGCTTGTTTTAGAAAAGTATGGGGATAATCGTCGCTCTCGCATTGTAGACATGCTGGAAACAGATGTGACTGTGCCGAAGGACCTTGTGCCGGACGAAAGCACCTGGGTCATGCTGGGCGAAAAGGGAACGGTTGCTCGTTCAACGTCTACCAATGTTAGCCGTATTTCTGGCAAGCTGGATGAAATGCCGCTGCTGTTGGCAAAAGCAAATACACGTGACCTGCTGTATCTGTTAGCGGCCGATGGGCGAGCTACGTGCATGGCCGTGCATCAATTGCCACCCGCCAGCGAATTTGGGCAAGGGACACACTGGGCCGAGCTAACCGCATTTACCCGTCGTAATAACATTGTCGGGGCGGTAGTGGTTCCGTTTGATGTGTATCAATCGGCCCAAGGTTTTTTGTCGATGGCGACGTTGGGTGGCCAGGTTAAACGTGTGCGGATTGAGGATTTGCCGGGTGTCACGAGTGACACATTTACGGTGATGCGAATCGATAAAGGTGACTCTTTGGGCTGGGCTCGCTTGACGTTGGGCGAGGATGAAATTGTGCTGGGCACGGCCGCTGGTCAAGCGATCCGCTTTGCAGAAGCTCAGGTGCGGCCGATGGGCTTACCGGCCGGTGGTATCGCCGGAATCAAGCTCAAGGGTGATGAAGACGGGGTTGTGGCGATGGATCTGGCACGGCCGGGTACAATGATTTGGTCGGTAACCGATGACGGGCTGGCTAAGGCAACCCCAATCGACGAATTCCCAACCCAGGGACGAGCGGGCCAAGGTGTTGTCTGTCTGAAGCTGCCAAAAGGCTCACTCGAAATGGTAACTTTGGTCGTTGGGGATGAAGAGACCCGTCTGCTGATTAAAATGACGACCGGCATGATAAATCCGCATCAGATGAAAAAGGCCAAAGTTGGCTCACGATCAGTCAAGCCATCATCGGTTGCGAAGGCCGGGCCACGTAGCCGCGTTGCAGGGGTAGTCGGCTTTGTTGACACGGCTCAAGAAGTTGAACGGCAAGCGGGCGAAGAAGATGGTCCACAACAGCTTTCACTTATCGGATAAATCATTAAATTTAGTAATCAAATAGAATAAATTGAACCTAGTTTAAGGTTTGACTTTGCGTAATCTTAAATTCCTGCTTTAATTTAAATCATATACACATGTCTAACCCATGATTTTTCGGTAGGAGGCCGTATGAATTTTTCTGATCATTGGGTAACTGACGCCAATGGAACCAAGTTTGTATTTAAAGTTGAAGATCAACGACAGCTAAGCGAAATGGGGTTGCCTGTCACCCCGGAAGCACTAGCAGAACTTGTGCCAAGTCAGTCTGCTCAGTCAAAAAACAACGAGTCTAGCCAGCAAAAGAAGGAACAGAAACCTGCTCCTAAGGAATTGCAACCATCTCGGGAAGAGGAAAATGTCCCCGAAGATGATGATTTTGAAGAACCTTCCACCATTCAAATTGATCCGTTAACCGGAAAATATTTAGGCAAAATAAAGTGGTATAACTTTACCAAGGGATACGGCTTTATTGCACGAGGGGGCGGTGAAGATATTTTCTTCCACAAAACAGATGTCCAAGTAGATCCACAAGAATTAGATCGTGGAGTTTGGGTATTGTATGATGTTGAAGAAACCGAAAAGGGGTTCGAAGCAAGCGATGTAGAGCTGGCTAAAGAACAGCCATCATAGATAATTTAGGTGATTTTGCTTATCATCAACAGGGCCGGAGTTTGAGCCGAAATATTAGCTTTATTTGACTGCCCTTGGTCGGAAAAATCGGGTGCCTGCATATGCACAATATTAGAAACAATCAGAGAAAAAGCAGATCACTGTATCTTTATCTTGTTCGATTTTGGACTCTGAAATCGACATTTAAATTTGCAATCATTATAGGAGAATATTCATCATTATGAGTAGTGAAAGACACGGTGCCGTAACAATCAAAGGCAATGCACTAACCGTTATCGGCGACCCGATTTCAGTGGGGGAAATGGCTCCTGATGTTACCCTAAGCGACAACGGATTTAACCCGGTCAAAATCTCTGATTCGAACGGAAAAGTACGCTTGATTTCAGTTGTGCCATCTTTAGACACTGGCATTTGTGATCTGCAAACAAAGCGGATGAATGAAGAGGCGATTAACTTGGGTGACGATGTTGTGATTCTGACTGTAAGCGCAGAGCACCCGTTTAACCAAAAACGCTGGTGTGGTGATGCTGGCGTTGAAGCGGTTCAAGTTTTGTCTGACCATCAAAGCATGGAATTTGGCGAGGCTTATGGGCTGTACATCAAAGAATGGCGCTTGAACCAACGCGCGATGTTTGTTTTGGACCGTGATGGGAAAGTTACTTATACTGAATATATTCCTGAAATTGCTCAGTTCCCAGATTACGATTCAGCTTTGGCGGCCGTTAAAGAGACGCTGTAAAAGTCGATAAGCGGCCGATTGCCGTATCAATCAAACCTCTAGCATAAAGACGCTCCATTGGGGCGTCTTTTTTATTTTACGTCGTAGATAAAAATCGAATAGCCGATTTGATCTATCGGTTCCATATTGCGGAAAAATGTGTAGACGGTTTTTTCTTCTGGCACTAGGGGCATTTCACGCAGGTTGGTTGCGCTGATGGCGTAGATGCCGGGGGCTGGATTGGTGCGATCAAATGGGACATTCCACCAGAGGTTGCGATGGCGCGGTTCCCCCGGAAGAGGTGTGTAGCTAATCCCATAGACGGCCGGGTCTGCGGTCCCAAACCAGCCCAAGTTAATATGGTCCACTTCGTTTTTATCCATCCACTTTTTGAGCCTGCCCAAATCCTGCCCCCAGTCGATATTGCTATCAACCAAAATGATTGAGCCATTGTTTGGGCCACCAAACGATAGGTTGAAAAAACTAATTTGATGGGGATGGTAGAAAACAGAAGGGATGATAAAAAGCACAATTGAAGCTGGAACGATCCAACTGGTGAGCGTCGCTTTGGCCCAAGGGATATCTGAAATCCAAGCCAACCAGTGGGGGAAATAGGTTGAAATAAATCCGCTTAAAATCAGGTAGATAAATGGCAAAATCGGGAGCAGGTGACGATACCCGATATTGAGGGCGCTGGTGAGGGAAAACGAAAAGTAGATGAAGATGGGTACCATCAGCCAAATGGTTATGGGGCGGGATGGCTTGTGCCAAAGCATAGCTGGGACGGAAATCAAAAAGCCGAGCAGGACGAAGAGGGGTGTTTTGACTAAAAAGGCGACAGGAAAGTAAAACCAAAATCCATCTGTCGAGTGCATGCTGAGCAAGAACGACGGCCGGCCGCCACCACTAATCAACGTGATGCGCTCGATGCCGGACCAAAAGGTAGGCATGGGGCCGGAGTAGGCGTTGAGCCACAGCAGAGACTCATCTATAAACAAAAATGGGCCAAATTCAAAACCGAACACGGCCCACAGCACGACGAGTGAGCCAACCCCGGCCGTGGCCAAATGCAACATTCTGCGGCCAATCGGCTGCGGAGAGTTGGGTAGAAATGCCAGCCCCAGCCAAACGAAAATAAAGACCATGCTGGTTAGTTTGCTGGCAAAAGCCAATCCGATTGCGATTGTGGCGAAGA
>JAHDEN010000176.1 GCA_020628815.1 Chloroflexota bacterium
GCCATCTGCTTTTTGCACGCCTACGCCAACCCGGCCCACGAACAGCAAATGAAGCAGATTGTGCAGGCTGAATTTCCTGAAGGATTGGTCTGTATTTCAAGCGACATCGTGCGGGAATTTCGGGAGTTTGAGCGCACATCAACCACAGTTATCAACGCCTATACCCAGCCCGATGTAGACAAATATCTAACTGATCTGGAAGAGCGATTGGCGGCCGAAAATTACACCGGCTCCCTCAACATCATGCAATCGTCTGGGGGGATTACCAGCGCACAAAATGCCAAGGTCGCCCCGGTCCGCATGATCCAATCAGGCCCGGCCGGAGGTGTGATCGGTGCCGTAGGATTGGGGCAAGCGATGGGAGTCAACAACCTCGTCTCGGCCGATGTCGGCGGCACCACGTTTGATGTCGCTTTAATCGCTGACGGGCAGGCACTTGAGAAAAGCAGTGAAAAAATTAATAGGCGGCCGATTTTGCAGCCCTCGATCGACATCGTCTCCATCGGGGCCGGTGGTGGCTCAATCGCCTGGATCGACCCCGAAGGTGGCTTACGCATCGGGCCGCACAGCGCCCAAGCCGACCCCGGCCCGATCTGTTTTGGGCTGGGTGGCACCGAACCCACAGTCACCGATGCTCAAGTTGTTTTAGGCTATCTGGACCCAGACTATTATTTGGGCAATCGGATGAAGCTCGACAAAGATGGGGCGGCCCAAGCAATTGAAGAACAAATCGCCAAACCGCTCGGGCTTTCGCTGATGGAAGCGGCCAACGGCATCATCCGGCTCACCAACATGAACATGGCGCTTGCCACCCGGCAAATGACGATCGAAAGAGGGTACGATCCCCGTGAGTTTTCGTTTGTCTGTTTTGGTGGCGGTGGCGGACTATTTGTTTCTGCCCTCGTTGAAGAATTGGAAATGAAAGAAGGAATCGTGCCGCTTAATCCAGCGATTTTCTCAGCTTGGGGATTGCTCAACGCAGATTATCGCGAGGACTTTAACCAGACAACGGTGTTCCCGATGGATGGGATGAGTGGGGCGAAGCTTGCCGATGAGTTTGGCAATTTAGGTTTAAGTAATAAGGATGAAGTATTAAGTGGGCAGTCCACGCAACACGTTCTACGTTTTGCTGACTGCCGATATCAGGGGCAAGAACACACAGTGACAGTGCCGGTGCTCGAGAGCGATTTCACGGCCGGAGATTTAGCCCCGCTCAAGCAGCGCTTTGATCAGGTGCATGAACATGCGTACGCCCACTGCCTGCCCGATCATGCGGCCGAGGTTGTGAATTTGCGCCTGCAGATGCTGGGCGTTACCCCGAAACCTCGCCTTAAAAAGATGGTGGGAACAACAGCCACTGCGGCCGATGCCCAGAAAGGTCTGCGAACCGTCTATTTTGATAGCGGCCCGGCGGAGTGTGTGGTGTATGATCGGGAAAAATTGACGGCCGGACACACGTTTTCTGGCCCCGCCATTGTTGAAGAATGGACGAGTACGATTCTGATCCGGCCGGGGCAAAGCGTGTCAGTTGATGAGATTGGTAATTTACGGATTACCGTGATTTCAGAATAACAGCCTAGTCAATCAAAAGGTCTAAACAGGAGATCTCAATGGAAAGCTTTTTAACCCCAGAATTTATATCGGCCGGAATCGGTGTTGTTGTGATCCTATTCGGCGTCACCTATGGAAAGATGGGTGAGCTTGACGTGACATCGGCCGAAAGAACCAGTATCTCAATAAAAACGACCCTGCTTGTTTTGCTGATTTTAGGCGTCATTTGGGCGATTTTATACGGTATCACGCTCGCCATTACCGACCAGCAAGCAGACGGGTTCTTTACCCTTACCTCCGGCATTGCTGGCATTGTTTTTATCATTTTGAGCTTCATCATTTCAAGAGAAGCGATCAATAGAGTGATCAAACGGTGGAAATCTTAACGGCCTGCAAGTGGCTAAAAGCTAACAAACTATGATCGATCCAATTACAACACAAGTCATCCGCAACGCGCTGGTTGCGGCCGCCAAAGAGATGCAAACGACGCTGGTTAAAACAGCCCACAATCCGCTCATCTATGAAGTGCAAGATTTTGGCATCGCCATGACCAATGCCAAGGGGGAGCTCATTGCTGAAGGGTCCGGCCTGCCTGGATTTTTAGCCTGCATCCCACCCAGCATTCAGGCCGGTATTGCTCACATCGGGGTTGAAAATTTGGCAGATGGGGATGTTTTTTTGACCAACGAGCCATACGACACCGGTACCCACATCAGCGACACACTGGTTTACACGCCTGTCTTTTACGAGGGTGAGCTGGTCGGCTTCACCGCCATCATGGCCCACTGGGCCGACATGGGCGGCATCGTTTCGAGCGGCTGGTGTACTTACTCAACAACCATCCATCAAGAGGGGCTGATTTTTAGCCATTTAAAACTCTACGACAAAGGGACGCTCAACAAACCGCTGTACGACCTCATCCTAAAAAATGTGCGGTACCCGGACATTGTGGAAGGGGATTTACACGCCAAAATCGCCGCTTGCCACACCGGGGCACGGCGGGTGCAGGCGCTGTGCGGCCGGTATGGCCCAAGTGCCATCGACGCTGCGATGCAGATCGCTTTTGACCAGGCCGAAAAGCGGATGCGGCGTGAGATCAAGGCGATTCCAGATGGAAGCTACACGGCCGAAACGTTTATGGATTACGACGGGGTTGTGTTTGATGAGCTGCGCAAAATCGCCGTAACAGTCAACATCAATGGGGATGAGATGCACGTTGATTGGACCGGGACGTGTGACGCCACAGTCGGCCCCATCAACCATCCGCTGGTGGGCACCCATGCGCTGTGCGTCACCATGCTCAAGTCGCTCACCATGCCAGATGATCCGATGAACCACGGTCATTATCGGCCGCTGACGGTCACAGCACCGCACAACACGATGGTGTCGGCCGAATATCCCGCCCCGTGCGACTCATACGGCTACGTGGCCGAAATGATTGTGCACCTCATTTCCCGTGCCTTGGCTCCCGTGCTGCCTGAACGCACCCCAGCTTGTAGCTACCAAATGGCAGCGTTTCAGTTTTACCAAACTGATCCTAACAAAGGGGATGTGTTTAGCTACGGCGAACCGCTGGACGGGGGTGGCGGTGCGTTTCATACAGACGATGGGGCGACCGGAATCATGTTTTTGGGGAATGGAGACGCGCCCAACGTACCGGCCGAAGTTGCCGAAACCCGCTATCCGGTCCGCATCACCAAATATGCCATCAACATCGGCAGTGAAGGTATCGGCAAATATCGGGGCGGGATGGGGGTTGTGCGCGAGTATGAGGTTCTGACCGACAATGTGCTGATCCAAATCAGCAATGAAAATACCGAATATCCACCTTGGGGTCTAAACGGCGGAGAAGGGTCCGGTGCCAGCAAATTTATTTTCTGGCCGGGGACCGACAAAGAAGTAACGTTTGTGAAGGAGCGGGTCAGTGATTATGGTCCGTTTAATTCGGGGGATAAGCTGTCTTTCCAAACAACCGGCGGAGGCGGCTGGGGTGATCCTAAAGAGCGTGACCCTAAAATGATTGAAGCTGATTTACGCAATGGGCTGATTACGTTGGAGCAAGCGAAAGAATGGTACGGCTACGAGTAGTTGACGGCTCCAGCAGCTCAAGTTAGCTGCCAAATTAATAGGCTCCAATCGATAAACCCTCAGCTTAAGGGAACTCATAAGAATAGATTTATAACCTGTACAGTTGAATGCCTCTTCGTACTGGCTGAAGGAGGCATCTATTTAGTTTAATCCAATTCATTATTAAACTACCCCGCCTAAACTATGCCGCAAGCTCACTATAAAAGAATACCAAAATCCCTTAGCAACTTATATTTATATGGTGCACTTTTCGCCGTGCTGTTATTTTTGTCATCTTTAGCCTATGGGGAGCAATCAAATACCCTCCATATATCAGCACCTAGCCAAGTTAATGTTGAAACACCCTTAGAAATCGAATTTGAGATACCTCAATCTAAACAAGTTGCAGGGTATGAACTACTTATCGAATATAACAAGTCAGCTGCAGAATTCGCGGGGGCATTTTTAGGCGAACTGGATTCAGAGCCAAACGGCCGGGAGCTGGTAATCGCTGATCGTGTTGAGCCGGGAGTTGCATTAGTCGTTTTTACATGCCAAATTGCAGGGTGCAAAAATGACCAAGGCCATGAGTTACTCCAAGACGGTAGCATAATATCGCCTGAGCCACTTGATCATCTCACGTTACGCCTATTGCCAAGTCAAGCAGGAACTTTAGTGATCAAACTAAGCTCGTTAAAGTTTGTTGACATCGATGGAAAAGAACTCTCGATAGCACTAGACACAAATGAGATCGAAATCCAAGTATTAGATTCTTCAAGGTCTGTCGAAAAGAAATTTCTGCCACTTGAAGAAGGTTGGAAGTTAAAAGAGATCAATACGAGCGAAGAAGATGTTGAATCACTTCTTAAACTAAAAGATGAATTAGATCATTCAAACGATGGACGAGTTAGCTTTATCGATGCGGTTGAGGTGATCCTTGCTTGGAAGCAAGTGCGGGCAAAAAACGTGGTTTGCAGTCTTAATCAACAAAATGATTACACTCACTTTGATTTAAATCAGGATGGCTGTCTCGATATCGCAGATATTCAGCCGGTTGCATCCTATTCTAAAAGCGAGGCGGTCGTCAAAAACAGCGGCCGAAATTCAGAAATTGTATATACGGTTAATTCGACATCGGACGATGCGGATTCTCAATATGGAGATGGCTTGTGCTTGACTTCATCGGGCGAGTGCACTCTAAGAGCCGCGATATCAGAATCAAACGCACAACCGGGCAAGAATTCAATCCATTTCAATATTCCCGGGACTGGGGTCCACCAAA
Source organism: Chloroflexota bacterium (assembly GCA_020628815.1). Taxonomy (GTDB): domain Bacteria; phylum Chloroflexota; class Anaerolineae; order Promineifilales; family Promineifilaceae; genus WTJY01. The sequence continues at coordinate 4,901 of JAHDEN010000176.1, forward strand.
TTCAGTTAACAGACAGCTTGCCTACTGTTAATGATGAATCAGGCGGCCTAATTATTGATGGGTACACTCAACCGGGGGCCAGTGAAAATACCGACCCTTTGGCAAGTAATGCCAATATTTTGATCGAGATCCGTGGTTCAACCAGCATCAATCACACAGGGCTTACATTTGTTACGGCCGACAATGTGGTTAGGGGATTAGCTTTGTACGATCTATTCAGTCCAATTATTCTTTTTGAGGATAATGCTCAAAGAAACCAAATCCTAGGCAATTTTATTGGCACAAATGCGGCCGGCGATGCTCAAACGAGAAGGATCTCTGGGGCTTGGAGTGGTGTCCGTGTAATTCAAGGGGCCAAATTTAATGAAATTGGGCGGCCAAATTTAGCTGATCGAAATGTTATCAGCGGAAACGATGCCCACGGCATCCGCATGGATCACAACGGGACGAACGGGAATACGGTTCAGAATAATATTTTCGGGTTAAATCCATCCGGAACCGGAAATCTAGGAAATAACAATAACGGCATGGACATTCAATGGGGTCCATCTCAAAATTTGATTGGAGGGGAAGGACAATATGAACGAAATGTCTTTTCTGGAAACGGAGTTGCCGGATTTGATTTCTCACACTCTCAATCAACCAGCAATAACCACTTAGTTGGGAACTTTTTGGGGACTGACTTAACCGGCAATCAAGCATTTAGCTGGACCGAAAACAAGCAAGGGATCATTGTTAAAGACGATCCTATAAATAATTACATCTATAAAAATGTAATTTCTGGCAATCGTGAAGATGGGATTTGGCATAAGCACAATTACACCGGCCGAAATTATATTTTCAACAACAAAATCGGAATAGGGTCAGAAGGCGCAGTGCTCGGCAATGGTAGAAACGGGATGTTTTTAACTGGGCATGATTTTGAAATCGGGCCACATAATGTATTTGCGGGCAACGCCCTTAACGGAATTGCGATTACAAGCTATTTAGGAGGTGGCGCCAATCAACCGAGTGCCGATTCATTCGGAAATCACATTTTTCAGAACTCATTTTATGACAATGGCGGACTTGCGATCGACATTAATAATGATGGAGTCACACCGAATGATTCCAATGACTCTGACACAGGTCCAAATGGTGTTCTAAACTTCCCAGTTATTACAAACATCAGCGAAAACAATGTGTCCGGAACCGCATGCAATAACTGTAAAATACAAATTTATTGGTCTGATTCAGGAACAGATGATTTTGGTGAAGGTAAATATTATTTAGCTGAAACGACAGCAAGCGGTTCAGGGAACTTTAGCTTAAACATCGATTTACAACCTGGTGCTGAAATTACCGCTCTTGCGATAGATCAACTTGAAAACACATCGGAATTTGCCCAAAACATTGTGGTTCCCGGAGCAGATCCTCAAGTTAGCCTAGAAACTTTGGCAATTTCAAACGTTGATGAAAACTGGACACCGGTATCGTTCGAAAATTCATATCAATCTCCAGTAGTTACCTGTTCATCAGAATATGCCAATAACTCGATTCCATTTGTTCTTAGATTGAATCAATTAGATTCAAATGGATTTGACATTAAATTGCAAAATCCGAGTGGGTCAACAACCTTAAACGGCGAAAGTATCACTTGTTTAGTCGTAGAAGAAGGCGCTTGGGAGTTACCAAATGGGCAGTTAATCGAAGCCCAAAAATTTGAATCAACAATCACCGCCTCAAAAACTATCGGATGGATAGGTGAGGCAAAATCGTATCTACAATCACATAACGACCCTATAGTTCTGGGTCAAGTTATGTCTTTCAACGATCCAGACTGGTCGACATTCTGGAGCAGCGGTTCCAACGGAACGGTTGCACCCAGCTCAACAATCTTAAATGTTGGGCTGCATGTTGGAGAAGATACTGACACCGATAGAGCATCGGAAACAATCGGTTTCATTGTTATCGATGCTGGATCAGGATCTATCAATGGGTCAAATTATTCAGCGTATAAAAGTGGGAAAATAGTTGAAGGAGTCACTGAGTCTCCCCCCTATGTATCTAATTTTCCAACATCGTTTGCATCAAATCCGGCCGGGGCTGTCGTAAGCCAAGCTGGTTTGGCGGGTATAGATGGGTCTTGGATGCATCTATTTGGAAGTTCGGCCGTATCTCAAAATGACATCGGTTTAGCCATTGACGAAGATCAAATAGCAAATACCGAAAGAGCGCATACTACAGAAATAAGCCACATTTTTGTTTTTGAATCTCCACTTTCTTTGCAAGGGACAACATCCTCTCCCGCTACTCCAACAGCAACCCCGACTCCTCCACCAGCAACACCTACATTGCAACCGACGCAGACCCCCTCACCAACTCCAACCAATCCATCCGGCCCGGTTCTAATCGCTCAAGATCAATTTAATCGAAACCAAAACCCAGGTTGGGGGACGGCTAACGTTGGGGGTGCATATACTCACTTATGGGGATCGAGTGCTTCGAATGACTTTAACGTCAATGGGAACGAAGGTGTACTTACCTTAAATGCTGCTGGCGTTGCCAGAGAGGCATTGCTCAATCAAGTAAGCGTTTTAGATTCAACGGCCGAAATCACCTTTTCGGTCGACAAGGTCCCATCAGCAAACAGCTACATTAGGCTGCTGACACGGCAAATTGGAAACCAAACAAATTACCGTGCGACATTGCAAATTAAATCAAACGGCGCAATGGAGACCTATGTTGACCGTTTATCAAATGGCTCATGGGGTAGAGTAAGCAACAATCAGGCATTGGGTATACAGCTAATACCAAACACAAATTATCAATTCAAAGTACAAACGGTAGGCAGTAACCCAACTACATTGTCACTAAAGGTTTGGCAGAGTTCTTTGAGTGAGCCCCCCAACTGGCAACATGTTGCAACTGACTCAACTCCGGCGCTACAAGTTCCTGGTGGCGTTGGCGTACGGGCTAACTTGTCTGGTGGGGTAACAAATGCACCGATCCAGGTTACGTTTGATGATTTTGAAGTTTATGACGTTTCAGAAGTAGATAACCCCACGAGCGCAGGCAGGCTAGAAACTGTTACTGTCTCAGCCAACTCAAACTGGACGGGAGTAACAACAAACCAGTCATTTGATTCACCTGTGATTGCATGCAGTGTCAGCTATGTTAACAATATAAATCCTGTAGTTGTCCGAATGCGAAATGTATCTACTAATTCCTTTGAAGTTAAATTACAAAATCCTGGCGATTTAACTTCAATTGTGTCAGATCAAATATCTTGTTTAGTTGCAGAAGAAGGAACATGGACCTTGCCGGACGGCCGGAAAATGGAAGCTCAGAAAGTCGACAGTGCGATCACTGATTATTCAGGGTCGTGGGTAGGGCAACCGGTAGCATATGGCCAAACGTATGCAAATCCAACCATCTTTGGGCAAGTCATGTCCGCCAATGATGCACGATGGTCCGTTTTTTGGAGCCGTGGAAGTTCGGCGATATCACCAGCATCTGCAACAAGCTTGTTTGTCGGCAAGGAAGTTGGCGAAGATTCAGATACCAATCGCCTTAATGAAACAATTGGCGTCATCGTTATCGATGCAGGTCAAGGTTCAATAGAATCAATAAATTACGAGGTGTTTACAGGTACAGACACCGTTTTTGACAGCTCTAACCCCGCCTTTTACGCGTTCAATTCATCTTTTGGATCAGCGCCCCAATTTGGGCTTGTGACACAAGCAGCTATGGATGGCGGGAATGGAGGCTGGGCATATCTTTATGGCTCTAACAGCCTGACCGCGTCTGGAATCACCGTGGCAATCGACGAAGATCAAATTAGAGACAGTGAGCGAGTTCATACCAATGAACAAGTAAGTTATTTTGTGGCAGCAAGCCCGCTCTCAATCACTTGGGGAGATGACGGTCCGCCCCCTGAACCAACCCCGATACCACTTGAGATTTATGCCCATGACGATTTTAATCGATCAATTTCAGAGTCTTGGTCTTTCGGAAATATAGGTGGGATTTATGAGATGCTTTGGGGCACTAATGCAAATGATGCATTCTCTGTTAATGGTGAGCAGGGTGAAGTTTTCTTAGGCTCGAGCCAAAGCAGAGAAGCGAATCTAGAAAAAGTCATCTCACAAGATTTTGATATTACCTTCAAAAAAGAAGTAGATAACTTGTCAGGCGCTAACCTAGACACGTTTGTCTCTGGCCGAATCATTGACGCTGGATCTCTTTATCGTTTAAGAGTACGCATCCAGCCAAGTGGCTTTGTAGAAGTCGCAATGATTAAGGCGGTCAATGGCTCTTGGACGCTTAGTCAGGCAACCACAATTCAAGGGTTAAATTACCAACTTAATGATGAATTAAATATTCGGTATCAAATTGTTGGAACAAACCCTACAACTTTACGTGCCAAAGTATGGAAAGAAGGCGTTAGTGAACCGGCCGGATGGAATATTTCTGTAACCGATAGCGAATCAAAACTGCAAGATAGAGGATCATTTGGCCTAAGGTTTCAACATAACACTGGAGGATCTGGGTCAGTCAGGTTTTTAATCGATGATCTCAAAGTCACAAATGTTGAAATTCCACCGATTAATCGATTTACTCAAATCAAAGCTAGTTGGCAACCTCTACGCTCTCAAGGGATGTCGATCTACCTGCCATCGATTATGAATCAATCAAAATTAAATGAATCAAATCCTAATTTAGGTGAGACTCAAAGTAATGAGTAATTCTTGAACTTTAGCTGAAATAACAATTCCAGAAACATCTTCTCTGGCTGTTTACACCGCAAATATAAATGCTTGCTCTACGGCAAGCATTGACCGGCCGACAAGTTCGTTCTTCAACAGAGTTTATGCTCCGTTAGAGACAACCCGCTATTAATTAACCAAATAAAGCTGAATCCCCTGCTGCGGAATCAACCAGCCGCAGCTGCCGTTGATCTCTAAATCAAGCTGTTGTTGACTAGCCGCCAGCACAATGAGCGGTTCGCTCATATTTTTGCCCTGAGCCACGTAGACCTCGTCCACTGCGGGCAATGCGTACTGGGTGCCGGTTAAGTCAATATTTGCGCTCCCGTTCACCACACGATTTTCTTCGGCCGTACACCCTTTTGCGCTCCCATAGTCAGGTGGATCAAACACTTGATCTTGACGAGTATCGGTTGTGTTGGCAAAGGTGCGGTCGGTCGTATCCACAGTTAGATCAGTGGGGTTGATCCGTATTTTCTCGAATTGAACAACAATCTCACCATCTGGATAGGCGTAGCGAGAAAAGTTAGATTGATCCCCCAGAGCTTGCAAGCTTATAAATTCTTGCGGATCGTTTGATGCCATGCCGTGACAATACACCGTCATCGGCAGATTCAAATCCCCGTTCGCAAACAGCTCAAATTCCCCATCTACCCAGCCGATATCAGGATCAGGATCTTCCCCCACTTGGGCCAAATACCCCTTTAGCTGGCGGCAGCTGGTTGGGTAAATCACCGGTTTCGGGGTAGCGGTGGGGATGGGAGTTGGCGTGGGGGTCAGTGCCAGATTGGCGAGGGCAAGCGCCTCGGCCGTCGCTGTCGCCGCCATATTTCGACTTTCGTTAAACGTGTAGCCAATCGTAGCGATCAAACACAAAAACGGCAGCAAAAAACCGATGATCGACATCAGCCACGTGGGCACAATCGGTCTGATCTCAAACACACCGGGGTGCTGAACAGCATAGTCACCGCTGGTAGATGCAGCCACAAGCGAAAAAGATTCGTTGCGCCGCATTCCAAAAAACGGCCGTTTTAAGTTTTGGATCGATACCGGCACAACGGTCTCGGCACCGGCCGCTAATGAGTAAGTTTGGCTGGTTTGGAAAGGGTGGAGTTCAAATCGGTCGCTCTCAGCTTCGGCCGAAACCTGTAACGACGTTTCATGGTTCCCCTCATTTCGGATTTTGACTGATGCCTTGGTATCTGATTTTAGCTGCGGATGGCTCAACTCAGTCTCCCACGCATCAAATGGAGCGATATCAAGCTTCAGCTCAGCCACTGCAAAAGAGTCTTGCGCAGAAACCGCTTGCACCCGAACCGAGCCGGTATGCACACCGGCCGTAGCACTCGGCAAGCGGGGCGGCGTGATAGCCAATGAGATCATTGTGCTCTCACCCGGCATCAGCGGCTTTTGTGCCTGTTCAAGCTCAACCCATCCTGCCAAAAAGCCGGAAACGATGACGGCAAAATGATCAACCGCTTTACCTTGATTGGTCATGTGCAGCTGCCAAACAGACGTTTGCCCAGCTTCACACCGCTGCTCGGTTGGGAAAATAGCAAGCCCCGGCTTCTCTCGATGGACGGCCGTGTGATTGAACATCTCATCATACTCAGAGCCTGAAAGCTCAACCAAACGAACGGTGATCTGCCCAATTTTGATCGGATACTCTTTGGTCCAAATTTCTGGCACATTCGATAGCAGCTGAGACGAATCAAGATAGGTGCCTCCCAATGCCCCCAGATCGGTCACAGACCAACCATGTTCAGTTTGATCGATCTGCAGATGGCGACCGCCCACCCCGGGCTCCGCCAAGTGGATATCACAATCGGGATCAGAACCCAAGATAAGTGTCGGGTCTGAAACTGGGAAATATTGATCTTGGCTCTGCGGCATCGAAATGACCAAAACCGGCTTTGACCGGTCAAGTGCGCCGTAATGATTTTGCTCGATCGGTGCGGAGACAACGACGCTTGCCACGGCGGCCGCAACTGTTGGCTGAACCAAAGTTGTGGCCGGAGCCGGATCAGACAAATAGGCCAAGGTCGCGGCCGTTGCTGATTCTGACAGCCCTACATACCCGGCATCGTCAATTTGCTCCGGTTCACTAACGCTCTCGTTTTTCTTAGGCAGAAGGTCCGCAAAAAACCCAGCCCCTTTTTTCTGCAACGCATTGGCGGTTACATCTTTTCCTTTGACCAGCGATTGTGCTTGTTTAGGCAAATACTGCTTGATCAGTGACCCGCCCCCGCTGCTCTTGGCCGTTTTAATATTTTTAGAAAGATCTTCTGTATCAACCCCATACCGTCTTAACGTTCTATCAAAGTTTGTCACCTTCCGCAGTTCCCGTCGTGCCCCGGCTGTTTTTGACATGTAGGGTCCAATCAGGGGCAGCCCTGAGAGCCAAGAATCGAGCTTCATCAGTTCTAGAAATTTCCAACGTTGAAACGCATAGTTCAGCCCCACAGCCAGAACGATGGCGATAGCCAGCAACAAGATGCCCCCGATGATGTAGAAAGCTCGGCTCATGCCAGAACCACCGGTGCTTGAAATTTCGTTGCGGATGGCGGCACAGCTCGACAATAGCGGTAGTAGAAGCAGTAAAAAGTGTCTAGAGTTTTTGATCATTTTTCAGTTGGTATCCGGCCGGAAAATTGGCAAAAAGTTCGGAAACCAGTCTGAAAAATATATCATTTTCTAGCTTAATTATCGGTACATCGTTTGTCCTGTGAGCAAGGTCCCGTTAGGTTTGAATCGGTCCGTGTTTGGCCACCCACGCTTGGTATTCAAGGATGGTTTGTTGCAGGGTTTCAGCTCCCCAGCGCTCTTGGAATCTGTTTAAATATTGATCAACAAACACCCCGGCCGCAAGGGAAAACTTCCGCTCTACATAGACTTTGCAGCGCAACAACACCTTAAGCACAGCAACCTTTTCGTCTGTGGCTGTATAAATTTCGGCTAATACAAAACTAGCCG
>JAHDEN010000177.1 GCA_020628815.1 Chloroflexota bacterium
ATAGCCGCTTCGAATGTCTTTCCAGTTGCTAAAGGTGCCAAACCCTTCCCAGCGCTGTTTGAGCAGCCGCCCCCCGGCCGTGGTCGCCGCAAACTCCTGCTTGGTGCGGAACGGCACCTGCTCATCTGGGATGGAAAACATCGCCTGTTGTAAACGCCCTTCGATCTCGGTTAGCTTTTCAATCCAAACCTCAGCTTCATCCGGGTCAGGATTCCCTTTAACCATCGGCAGTGGGGCCAGCCGGATCAGGTTGTTGCCAACCACACCGTTGAGTGGCCGGTTGATTAAGGTCATCAATCCTTTTTCATGCGCCAAATCCAACAGGGTACGGCCGTTGCTTTGGTTGATGGCGGTTGCCGGGCCGGTTTCGAGCAGGTTCATCGGGAATTGAATCACCTCAAAGTGATGCTCGGCCGAAACCGACTCGGCAATTTCAACCACCTTCTCTAATGAAGTGAAGTCATAGCTATCGGGATAGTTTGGGAAGCTGTTAGAGCTGATGCCGTATCGCTTAATGCGCCCCTTGGCGACCTCAGTCTCCAAATATTTAAAGGCCATCTCGATCCGCGAATAATATTCTTGACGAGCCTCTGCCAGCTCAATATCCGCTTTTTTAGCCCAGCCCAAAAAGTATTCAGGATTGTGTAGTAGAAAGACATCGGCCGTTTCTAGGTTTAGTCTTTCCAAACTCCGGTTAAGTTGGTCTTCTAAAAATTCAGGGTGGATGCAGTGCTCAAGCCCTTGGCTGTACCGGACCAAATCGAGCCACGGTTTCCCTTCGGCCGTGCGGGCTTGGCTAATCGCATAGTTTTCACCCTGTAGATAGCCACCTTTGGTCACGACGATAATTTGGTCACGATACAATCGGCCGGCCGCGATCTGATCTTGAATAACGGAGCCGATTAACGCTTCAGACTTACCATCCCCATAATTTGAACTGGTATCAATTAAATTGATGCCGCTGCGCAGCGACTGGGTGAGCGCTTGAGTATGAATAATGTCGTCGAGTACGGTGCGGTAGCTGCCGAACCCTGCTTGTGAACAAACGAGCCCGCTTTTAGTGTGCTGGTTGGTCTGCACGGCCGGGTAGATGTTGAAATATTCGCGAGTACCTTCTGGGGTTGCGTATCCAGAAATCATAAAAATTCCTTTTAAAAATGAAGCGTTGGTGAGTCGTTGGTTAAGCGTTTCGGATTGATGAAAGAGGTAATGTAAACTTGGCTGATTTAAAAATTTAAGTGGTTAAATATGCGCCTCGAGTTGGGCAAACTAAAACCGAAAATCTGATTAAGAAATCGTGTTTTGGATGGCTAATAAGGCGATTTGGTGACTTCTTGGTGGCTTCTTCGGAGCAACGATTTTTATCACCTGTGAAGCCTAGCTTATTATTTAGAAAAGCGCACATATTTTGACCCAAAGCATGCTGTTAGATACATTTATGGGCTGAACTTAACAGGGTCCACATAAGTCTCAAGCAGTAATTGAAAATTTAATCCAATTGAGAAATGGAGAAAAAGGAATGCTAAAAAAAATAAGCAATAATCGTGCTGGACGCCTTATGACGGCGTTTTTGGTCACGATGATCAGTGGGGTACTCATGTTGTCTCTATCCGGCTTTGTTCGTGCCGAAGTCGAGACATTGACTCTTTCGATTGATATGACATCAAGCGGAGATCCAGTCGCTGGTGGAACAATTCAATATACAATCAACATCAGCTCGACCGGTTCTGGCGCGGCTACGTTTGATATTGAAAATACTTTACCTGGTAGCTTGACCTATGTTGCAGATTCACTATCAGCATCTCCGGCCGGGTTGACTGTTTCTGAAAGTGGTGGCGTTATTTCGTCAGACACATATGCACTCAATACAGGTGGAACTGCTCAGATTAGCTTCCGTGCCACAATTGATGAGGCTGCTAATCTCGGGGACTCTATTGTTAACACGGTAAATATGAACGGGAATGAAGTGATTGATAACACTGCATTTTCAGACAGCTCAACCGTGACTCTAACTGTAGTTGAACAAACTGATCCTATCGATTTGTTTGTGAGCAAAACTGCTTCTACCGACGAAGTGCTACCAGGGGAAACTTTCCAATACACAATTTTGGTTACGACTTCAGCATCTGCGCCTCGTGGTTTTGTGTTGACCGACACTCTCCCAACCGGCCTGACATTTGTTGATGGTTCAATTAGCTCATCAACCGGACTTAATGTTTCTGAGGCTGGTGGCGAACTGACCTCTGCTACATTCTTCTTGAACTCTGGTCAATCGGCCCAAACTACCTTCTCAGTTATGGTTGATGTCTCGGCCCCAATTAGCACAGTAATCACCAATACGGTGATGATGCATGATATGGCAAACGACCTGTTGCTTGATGCTTCGGCCGGAACGATGGTTGTAACCAAAACAGGCTCAACCTTGTTCTTGCCATTTATTACCATCCCATACGAGGCACCAACCAATAATGCGATTGCTGCTCCAACCGGTGTAACCAACACATGGTCAGTGACTTGGGAAGATTTGCATACAGCAAACACAAAAATTACCGGATACGAAGTTCAAGAATCAACCGATCCTAACTTTGCAGACAGTGTTACAACGTCAACAACCGTAGGCAAAGTCACTTCACTAGCTGTTAGCAAGCCGGTTGATAACCAAACCGTCTTCTACTATCGTGTTCGTTCAGTTGTAGCTGGTGAGCAAAATGGTTTAGGCGTTTGGTCAAACACCCAAACGGTAACATCCATCTACTTCTTCGCAGAAGACTTTAATGACGATTCAAATCCAGGAAACTGGCGGATCGTACGCCAAGACACAGATGATATTGTGAACAAATTGAGCGTTCATGATGGATACTTGGACTTGCGTATGGAAAGCCGTTTTGACTACATGATCGCATCTAACCTAATGCGTGTACCAGAAACCGGTAACTTCAAAATCACCGCCCGTATGCGTTTAGAAGATGCAGACCCACGCCACGCTGGCGGAATCATTTTGGGTGGCGATTATGACGGCGTCTCAGCATGTCCTGAAAGCGTTGATGAAGATAATCCTGAGAACTCAAAATACAATACCTGTTTTACAGAGTATTATCGCTTTATGTTTATTGCAGGGAATGTCAGCAATCAGTTCACCACACAGGTTAAACGGATTGAAGAACATTCAGACACAAATAACTCAGGTGGTGGAACAGACCTAGCGAGCAAAACCTTTATCTCTAGCAAAGGTCGCAAGAACTGGATCGACTGGACTGTAGAAGTATTTGATGATGGTACGATGAAGCTGTACCTAGATGATGATTTGATTCATGAAGTAAACGATACGACCTATCAAGACAATAAATACTTTGGCTTCTGGTCATCAACGTCAGATACATCATTCAGCAATACTCAAATTGACTGGGTAAATGTTAAAACGATCAATTAGTTAAGTTTTAACAGGTGCAATTTAAATCGAAGGGGCATCGCGAATAGCGGTGCCCCTTTTTTGTTGAGCAATTTTCGGGCTAAAAAAATGCATAGACATGAGGAATGAGGGCGGTTGGAAGCGAGAAAAGGCGGTAGTTGATGATTTGATAGGTGATTTGATTTGACCATAATCGTATCGTTAGTTACATTATGATGGTCTGAGTTTAAAATCTACGTTGGGGTCACATCACAGAGAGCTTTACATTACTTCTCAAGCAGTATTTCAACATAGAACCAGAAAACAAAAGAATAAAAAGAGGAAGAAATGCTTTCAAAATCAAGTAGTAACCGACTTTGGCGTTTGTTGTCTATACCTACAGCCATCATAGTTAGCGGGTTGATCCTGCTGGCTTTTTCAAACCATGCTCGTGCAGAAGTTGAAACTTTAAAAGTTTCAATCGATATTGAGGCGACTGGAACCCCAAAACCTAACGAAGAAATTCAATATAAAATTCTAGTCAGTACATCTGGCCAAGGCTCTGCGAAATTCGTGACGAGAACTACATTGCCACCGGGGTTAAGTTATGTGGAGGGATCAATTGTAACCACCCCCCGGCTGGAGGTGACAGAGAATGCAGGGATTATTTCCTCGCAATCTTATGGCTTGAATACGGGCGGTAGTGTTGAAATAATCTTCAAGGCAAAAATTTCTGAGACGGCTAAGAATGGAGATAAATTTCTTGTGGTAGCCAACCTTGACGGAACAGAGGAGGTTGATCAGACTCCTTTTTCAAGTAATGCTACTGAAGTGATTTCAATAGAGAATCTTGGCCCGCCAACCAGCATCCCAGTTGATTTGTTCATCGAAAAGACCGTATCAGCTGCAGAAGTGAACGGAGGTGAAGCTTTTCAATATACCATCGTGATTACCTCTGATGGTCCAACACCGCGTAATTTTGTGTTTACAGATACATTGCCGTCAGAATTAAGTTTTGTTTCAGGATCTATCATTTCATCACAAGGATTAAACTTAACAGAAAACAATGGACAACTCGTTTCTGATCTATTTATCCTTAATAATGGGCAGACTGCAGAGGCGACATTTTCAGTTAGGCTAAATTCTTTAGCGGAAAGTAATACTGTGGTTGAAAACACAGTTTATTTATATGACTTTGAGAACAATATTCATATTGAGTCAACTGCTTCAACGTTGATTTCGCGAACTGGCTCAACATTATTCCTGCCCTATATCACCATCCCATATCAAGCACCAACTAGCACGGCCATCACACCCCCAGCAGGTGTCACAAACACTTGGACTGTTGCTTGGAACGATTTGCATACGGCAAACACTGAAATTACTGGATACGAGGTTCAAGAATCAACTGATCCTAATTTTGCTGATAGCGCTACAACAACCACGGCCGTGGGCAAGGTCACTTCGCTGGCAATCAGTAAGCCGGTTGATAACCAAGATATCTATTACTACAGGGTGCGCTCGGTGGTTGCTGGTAAGATCAATGGATTAAGTGAGTGGTCTGCAACCCAATCTGTGTCCTCAATCTACTTCTACGAAGAAGACTTTAATGATGATAGTAACCCAGAAAATTGGCGGATTGTGCGCCAAGACACTGACGATATTGTTAACAAGCTTGGTGTTCATGATGGATATCTAGATTTGCGCATGGAAAGCCGTTTTGACTACATGATCGCATCTAACCTAACCCGCGTACCAGAAACCGGTAACTTCAAAATTACCGCCCGTATGCGTTTAGAAGATGCAGACCCACGCCATGCCGGCGGCATCATTTTGGGTGGCGATTATGACGGCGTCTCAGCATGTCCTGAAAGCGTTGATGAAGATAATCCTGAGAACTCAAAATACAATACCTGTTTTACAGAGTATTATCGCTTTATGTTTATTGCAGGGAATGTCAGCAATCAGTTCACCACACAGGTTAAACGGATTGAAGAACATTCAGACACAAATAACTCAGGTGGTGGAACAGACCTAGCGAGCAAAACCTTTATCTCTAGCAAAGGTCGCAAGAACTGGATCGACTGGACTGTAGAAGTATTTGATGATGGTACGATGAAGCTGTACCTAGATGATGATTTGATTCATGAAGTAAACGATACGACCTATCAAGACAATAAATACTTTGGCTTCTGGTCATCAACGTCAGATACATCATTCAGCAATACTCAAATTGACTGGGTAAATGTTAAAACGATCAATTAGTTAGGTTTTAACAGGTGCAATTTAAATCTAAGGGGCATCGCGAAAAGCGGTGCCCCTTTTTTGTTGCCGGTTTTTTAGATTGATGTAGCTAGGATCTTGAAGATTGTGGTGCAAAGTTCAATTATCTGTACTCCGAAGAGTAGGAGTAGCACTACCGTAGGGAAAGGGGAATTTTGAGTAGAATTTATTAAATACACTGAAGAGTAAGAGTCCTATTTTTTGAAGCCAATAAATTTAAAAGGAAAAACATTATGAATAAGCCCTCATCAACCTACCTGCCAGAAAGACTGGCCCCGTTTGTTTTAAGCTTAATTGCTGGACTTGCTATTTTATCCGGCTGGCTTACCCAGGTTTCGGCCGAAGTTGAAAATCAGAGTTTGCAAGTGAGTAAACGTGTTTTGACCACAGACGACATACCCGGCGGCATGATCGAATACGGAATTGTGTTAAGCAATACCGGCTTAACCTCCGTCACAGTTAACTTGACTGATACATTTCCGGTTAGCACCACGTTTGTTGCCGAGTCGCTCGAACGGTCTTGCGATTTTGATGTCTATTGGGGGGATGCAGGGATGGTCTCGCGCAAAAGTCTGCTGCAACCGGGCCAAGTTGTGACTGCGACTTATCAGGTTGTGGTTGATCAAGATATCCCGGCCGACCAGTTGACACTGTCTAGCCTTGTTTCAGAAATAACCGGCACCGTTATGGTAGAAGATATTTTAAGCGGCCGGGTAATCTCTGATGTTACAGCTACCCAGGTGATGACAGGTGCAGAGATTATCTTCTTGCCTAGCATGTATTCTCTGGATGGGATATCTGAAACCAATGGTTTTGTCGCGCATGATGGAGGGCAGGCCATTGAGCATGACGCGGTTAGAACCGAGGTTTTTGCGGCAGAAGAGACGGCGTTAGATCGGCCGGTGTCCGCATGGAACTTTGAAGAAACATTCTCACCCCCATGTGACCATGAAAATTGGCGCATCGTACGGCAGGATACAGACGATGTTATTAACAAGGTCAGCGCCCATGACGGCTATTTAGACCTCCGTATGGAAAGCAGATTCGACTATATGATTGTCTCTAATTTGACCGAACTGCCTCCTCTACCTTACAGGGTTACCGCACGGATGCGTTTGGAAGATGCTTCCCCAAGCCTTACGGGCGGCATTATTTTAGGTGGCGATTATGATGGCACTTCAGAATGTCCAAAGTTTATAGACGAAAATTTTGCAGAAAATTCTGATTACTCAACCTGTTTTAACGAGTATTATCGATTTATGTTTATCGCAGGAAACGAGAGCAATCAGTTTATTACCCAAATAAAACGGATTGACGAGCATTCTGAAACAAACAATACTGGTAGTGGGACAGAACTTGCAAGTGGCCAATTAACTGTCTTAAAAGAGAATAGCGACTGGATTACCTGGAATGTGGATGTGCATGAAGATGGAACGATAAGATGGTATGCAGATGGGGATTTGGTTCATGAAGTGACCGATACCGCTTTTCTTGAGAATAACTATTTTGGCTTCTGGTCATCAACTTCAGAGATGTCCTTTAGTAATACTCAGATTGACTGGGTGACAGTTGAACCGATTGAGTAGTTGATTCGACCCTAGCTGTTGAAAGTTTAAAGGGGCATCGATCCAAACGATGCCCCTTTTTGTTTTTGAAGCTTATCTGGGTGCCCCGGCCGCTCGATAGACTTCTTCTCCAGCCAAGAGTGTAAGCAAGACTTGGGTGTTTGAAATCCGGCCGGGGTTGATCTCAAAAATATTTTGATCAATCACCACCAAATCAGCCTGCTTACCCACCTCTATCGAGCCAGTTATTTCATCTTGATGTAGTAGATAAGCGGAGTTAATCGTCATCCATTCAATAATGGTTTCAAGACCGGGCACGTTGTCTGCATCTTGAAACAAGATCGATTCGATTTTTACAAACGGAGAAAGGGCGTCTGCATCCCAATCGCTGCTGATTGTGATGGTGGCTCCAGCGGCGTGTAGATCAAAAGCGGGGAGCAGTTCCCGTGATCGAAGGCCGATTAACTCTGCCATGTCTCGTCGATACGCTAAGTCTACTGAGCTGGGTGCCAGTTGGAAGTCAGCGATTACATCCAGCTCCGCAAACCGCGGCCGGTCGTCTGGATGGACCAGATACAGATGAGTTAGCCGATGACGAGCGTCGGCCGTGTTATTGGTTTCAAGCGCTTGTTCGATCGCATCGAGCGAAAGGCGCGTTGCATAATCACCGGTCACATGGAAGTGGAGCTGAAACCCGGCCGCATCAAGCTCTTGAACATACCGATTTAAGGTAGCTGGTTCAAAATAAGGAAAACCGTCGGCCGGGACACCGGGTAAGCCGAAAACCTGCGCATAGGGAGCCACAACTAAACCTGTCCCTTGGCTTAAAATCCCATCGGTATAAATTTTGGCCTGATTAAAACGGAGTAGTGACGTGGGATCATTGGTGTAGAGTCGCTTAAATTCTGCCAATTGAGGGGCAAAATCTTGCTCGGGAAAAAGATAAAGCGCATTGCTGGCCCGCACGGTGAGGGTGCCATCTTCTAACGCCCGTTCCCAAATGTCATAATGGCCCCGAGTCCAGTACCCTCCCGCATCGCTGATGCTGGTGATGCCGTTTTTGTTAAGCGTGTCTAGCGAGGAGAGTAGGGCGAAGTAGCCGCGTGATAGATTGGCACTGGTTGGCTCAAATGCGGCCGTGCGCAGCGCCTGTTGTGCATTTTCGAGCACAATGCCGGTTAGGCGGCCGGTCTCTGGCTCACGGTCTACTACACCGCCGGGGGGATTGCCTACAAGCGTATCGTATCCGACTGCTTGCATCGCCAGGGTGTTAGCCCAAGCACCGTGGCCGATGTCGTCTAGAATTAAAACCGGCCGGTCTGGAACCGCCGCGTCTAGAAAATCAATTGGATTTCCATCACCCCTAGCCTGTTGATCGAGCAAGTTAGCCATGTTGACCCCAGCACCCAACACCCATGCATCATCTTTCTGCTCGATTTCAGCACAGTCAGCCACTTCGTCAGCGTATTCGTCCAAATATAAAAACGGTTCAAAAAAGCATAAGTTTTGGTTGATGCCAGCCTCAATCGCATGTAAATGAACATCATGAAAACCGGGCAGCATCATCGCCCCAGCAAGGTCAACCTGTTTGGTGCGTTCACCGGCAAACTCAGCAACCGCTTCATTTGATCCAACTGCGATCAGGACCCCATCTTGAATGGCAACCGCCTCGGCCCATGTACGATTTTCATCAACGGTGTAGATGGCACCGTTAAAATAAATCGTATCGGCCGCATCGTCTGCTGAATCTGCTCCAACCGAGAGAGGCAACTGCTCTTCTGCGGCCGGGGCAAAGACAGAACAACCGCTGAAAAAAACAAGTAAAACGATAAGCGGGACAGACCGGAAATTCTTTGAATTCATATGTGTAGAAGTTGTTTTTACTCGAGGTATCGTATTTTTTGCCTTTAAGTTTTTGGGAAATTTTATTTTGTTGAACACGATTGATTTACATTTATTGAAATTAGGTTGACATCAACCGATAGGTGGCTAAACTGATTAAAGTGTAACTTACTTTACATTTGCCGATTTGGGATAACATTCTCTCTGGGGAGAGATAAATGGGGTGAGCACCTACACACTGGAAAATTATATTTGTCGGTTTATTCTTTCTTTAGCAGTACCTTATGAAAGACTCTATTATCTATCAAGAGACTGAGGGGACGAGCAATCCATCATTCTTCTTTGAACAACTCATGACAGAGCCTACAAGGCAAACGCTCAATCGCCTTATCTATTTGACATCTAATTTGTTAAATACGTGGGCGGTGACGATTTATTTTGTCGAGGATATGAGTGCGATTGGGAAAAATTCAATCAGCGTTCTTTCTCCGTATCGATCAGAAAAAGAGCAGCTTTTTATTCGCTGGCTGAGCGAAGAGATTCATGCAAATGATGCCTTGCCTACAATTGTAGAAGATACGTGGGACTGGGATTTTATGCGTGATCATCCGATCATTTCCGCATCAAAAATCAGAAGCTATTTCTGCATTCCGCTGATGCTGAGCCCGGACATGGTGGTGGGCAACATGTGCATCATGGATTACCGGCCGCGTGAGTGGCAAATGAAGCATATTCAGATTGTTGATGAGCTAACCCGGTCTATGATGGCTGAAATTAAACTGCGGAATGAGCTGAACTCTTTTTCCGGCGCAAAGGAGCGACTGACTCAAGAAAATCACCAGTTTAGCCGCGCGCTGAAGTTTACAGAATCAACCATCTTTAATATGAAAGGGATTATCGAGCGTGGGGCAAATCCCAAAGAAATCACCCATTATTTAGATGCGATGCAAGAGCTTTTGGCCTGTATCACCTAATCGTGGAAGCCTGTGCGCCTACAAATTGTGTGCCTCATCCATCTTAAATCTGTGACTATTGGGACCTTAGCACAGGAAGCCCGGCCGAGAATTTGATAAACTCTGTTGAATGACGGGATCCCGTTCCGTTTACCTGTTTCCAAATTAAGACACAGAAGGAAATCACACATGACCGTAAAAACCCACACACTGATCATCGGCGCAGGCATTGTTGGCTGCTCAACCGCTTATTACTTGGCAAAATTTGGTGTCAAAGATGTGCTTGTCATCGACAAAGGGCCGCTGTTTGACAACGATGGCTCAACGTCGCACGCCCCTGGCGGTGTGAACCCGCTCAGCAACAACACCAGCATGCAGCAGCTTGCCTCTGGGTCGGTTGACCTGTACGAGACGTTACCCAAGTGGAAAGAGGGGCGCAATCCGCTGTACATGGTGGGTGGGTTAGATGTGGCCCGCACCGATAACCGGATTAACGAGGTGAAACGGCTCGCAACCTCGGCCAAAGGGTTTGGGTTAGAAGCTCATATCGTTGACCAAAAAGAGATTCAAGATCTGTTTCCACTCATCGATGCCAGCCAGTTTAAGCTGGGGCTGTTTACCCCACGCAAGCCGGTTGTGGCGGGTCCACATGTGTGTGGCTCACTTTCTGTTGAAGCGGACAAAATGAGCGATGGGGGAGTGCGGTTTGTGGGGCATACCAAAGCGACCGACTTTACGATCAAAGACGGCCGGATTCACAGCGTGACCACGACCAATCCTGAAATGCCCGAGATCGAATGTGAGCGGGTGCTGCTGTGTACCAACATCTGGACCCCGGCCATCACCGACAAAGTGGGGGTCAAAATCCCGCTGATGTCGGCCGAGCATCAGTATTTGCGCACCACACCGCTGCCAGAGCTGTCACACGTGAGCGAGCGGATCGCTGAAAACGAAATTATCTACCCGTCTGTGCGGGACATGGACGGCGGCTTGTACTATCGTCACTGGTGGGACAGCTTGGGGATGGGGAACTATCATCACAAACCGCTGATGGTTGATCCGCGCGCCTTGGGCGAATCGGCCGATCATCCGTTTACCCAAGAAGATTGGGTTGATGCCTACGAAATCGCCAAAGCCAGTATGCCGGCCCTAAAACGTGAAGAAGTGACTTTTCCCTACAAAATCAACGGGATGTTTTCGTTCACGGTAGACGGGATGCCGATTATGGGTGAGACCCCTGTAGCGGGCTTTTGGGTAGCAGCCGCCCTGTGGGTGACCAACGCCGGTGGTGCAGGTAAAGCGATTGCGGAATGGATGACCTATGGTGAGCCGGGGGTTGATATGCGCGGCATCGACGTGAATCGATTCTTGGACTATCAAACAACTGATAAATTTATTTCTGTTGCCAGTGCGAAAGCGTACAAAGAAGTGCATGATGTGATCCATCCGGCCCAATGGTCGAGCTACCCGCGAAACATTCGGCATAGCCCGTTGCACATACGCCATTTAGAGCAAAATGCGCAGATGCTCAATTCGGCCGGACTTGAAGTGCCATACTGGATTAACGAAAACGCCCGACTGCTCGAAAAATACGAAGATCAAGTGCCCGCTCGTGAAGGATGGGGTGCCCAATATTGGGACCGCATTCAGGGGGTAGAACATCTGGCGATGCGTGACTCAGTCGGCATGTTTGACCTGACGAGTCTTGCCATCATTGAAGTTGAGGGTCCTGACGCAGTGGCATACATGGATAGGATGTTTACGAACCGAATGGACTTCGCCGAAGGGGAAGTGGTTTACTCGCTTCTGTGTACGCCGAAGGGTGGTATTAAACGTGATGTGGCGGTTGCCAGAAAGTCGGCCGATAAATATTGGGTTTTCACCGGCAACGGTACCTTGCCGTTGGAGATCGCTTGGATCAAAAAATACAGTGACACCTTTGCGGTAACCATCTCTGAAAAATCAAAAACCCATGCGGCGATTGGGCTGTTTGGCCCCAATGCGCGTAAGGTGCTCGAAAAAGTGACTCCGCAGGATGTCTCTAACGAGGCATTTGGCTTCTATACGTGGCAAAATATCGAAATTGGGATGGCAAACGTTTTTGCGATGCGGATTTCGTACGTGGGTGAGCTCGGCTGGGAGTTCCATATGCCGATGGATCAGGCGCTCGCCATCCGTGATGAGCTGTGGGAGGCGGGGCAAGAGTTTGGTCTGGTACAGTGCGGCGTCGGTGCGATGCGCTCAATGCGGGTTGAGAAAGGGTACCGGGTGTGGGGCGGTGATATTTACACAGAGCACAATCCATATGAAGCAGGCATGGGCTGGATGGTGAAGCTCAAGAAAGAGTCTGACTTTATCGGTAAAGAGGCTTTAACCCAGATTCGGGCGGACATCAAGGCCAATGGATTAAAACGGCGTTTGGTAACGATCAGCATCGACTCGCCTGCGGCCGTGCCGACCGGTAATGAGCCGGTGTTTGGCACCAACGGTAGCAGTGGCAAAGTGGTCGGCCGGATTACGTCTGGCGGCTACGGGTACAGCGTGGGTAAATATGTGGCGTTTGGCTATTTGCCGCTTGAGTACACCA
>JAHDEN010000178.1 GCA_020628815.1 Chloroflexota bacterium
TCGTGATGATCAACCCCATCCCATCGGTAATCGGAGCCATCCCCATCATCGATTGGAGTTTGTGACCTGCGATATAAAGCGGCATGGGCGGCCCGGGCACATTGGTAATCACAACGTTGTAAACCGGATTGTGGATCTTGGCGATCTGATAACGGGAGTAGAGGCGTGTCGCCTGATTGGCCAGCCCAAACGGAACCAGCTCCGCCATGTTAGACAGAGAATTTGCTCCCACAGCATCTTGATAAACTTTGCCCCGCATCGTGTTGGCATTGATCGTTTCTAGCCGTTCCACCGGGTCCTCGATATTGGTGGCTAGCTGCACCAGCATATTTGCAATCTCGTTCCCCTGCCCCTGTTTTCCTTTGGACCGTGTCGAAATCGGCACCATCGTTACCAGTGATCGATTCGGCAGCTTCTTTTTCTCAATCAAATATCGGCGCAACGCACCGGCACAAATCGCCAGCAACACATCGTTCACCGTTGTGCCCATGATCCGTTTTAAGGTTTTAACCCGCTCAAGGTCTAAAATGGCGGTGTTCCATTTGCGTTGAGGCGAGATGATGCCGTTCAAAATGCTGGGCGGGGCCGAAAAAGGTGCGGCCGGCATTTCTACGTTTTGGACTCGACTCAGCATACCGGCCCGCATAGACGAGGTAACCGTTTCTGAGATTATTTTGGGGAATCGAAACGGGTTTGAAATAAAGTTTTTACCGCTTTGCATAATCAGGTCGATGTCGCTCGGCATCGGTTCAGGATTAAACGGTTTTGGCTCTGGGTCCGGCTTGGTAGTTGGGGCAAAGTCAAACAGAATCGCCATGATTCCTGCACCGGCTTGCCCATCAATGGCACAGTGGTGCATTTTTGAAATAATCGCGACAGATCCCGGTTTCACTTGCGGAATTGAGTCGAGCCCCTCGACGTAAATAAACTCCCACAGCGGCCGAATGCGATCAAGCGGCCGGCTAAACATCTGTGAAGCCAGCTTGCGCAGTTCGCGCCAATTGCCCGGCTCCGGCAACCGAACATGAATCAGGTGATTGTCGATATTAAAATTAGCGTCATCAACCCAATATGGATAATCGATCCCCACCGGCACCTCGACCAAGCGCTGCCGCATACGTGGGATATGATGAATGCGAGAAAGGAGCCGTTTGCGAAACACATCGAAGCTAAGCGAGCCGTCGATAATAGCGACACCCCCAACATGCATATGCGCTCTCGGTGATTCCAAATAAAGGAATGAAGAATCTAAACCTGTTAATGCTTCCATTTGATTATTCCATTTGTTAGAGCCGATCAAAGTAGGCGACTGGTTAACAGATTCTACAACCCAATGGTGCAACAGGCATCCCTAGAAATTTTATAAACGATGATCTTTAAGCAAATCATCATCTACACGAATATCTATCAGGTCGGCCAAACAGACATATCCATCTTTAATCGGGATGGGGCTTGCCACGATATCGCTTTTCATTTTCAAGAAAAAGCTGACCTCTGACGGGTGGTTTATTTCCGGCCGACCGGCAAAAATCGCATGGCGGCTAGCACCCAATCTGGAGCTAGCCTGCGAGCCAACCATAATCCCTTTCCCCTGCTCATTGGCCAAACGGCCCATCTTCATCGATTCTGTGAAGCCGGTGCGAGCACATTTGATGTTCAAGATATCAAAAGTATCTAAAGCCAGCTCCCGTTTTACATCCCGCACCGAAAAACAAGAGTCATCCCCAATCAGAGGCATATGCCCCCCTTTGCGTAAACTTGATCGTTCTAGAACCTGCTCAATCGGCAGCGGCTCTTCGCAGTACAGCACCCCTTCGGCCGCCAATTTGCCTAAACGGTCGGCCGCAGCCCCGTCAGCAAATTGCAACGTCTCGTTTGCATCCACATACATCTGCAAATCAGGGCCGATCTGCCTGAGCAATGTGATCCGCTCCAAGTCTGCGTCCCAATCCCGGCCGATTTTGACTTTCAGCACACGCACACCCAAGCCGTACACACGCTCCGCTTCAGCCAGCATGGTGTTGTTATCTCCCACACCCAAAATATAGCTTGTTTTGATTTTTTCTTGGGTTGCTCCCAAATGATCGGCCAATGAAGCGTTGCTGGCCTTGGCCACCGCATCGTGCAGAGCCATATCAAGCGCCCCTTTAGCCGTTTGGTTGTTTTTGATCTCGTGCAAACTTTGCTGGAACGACTCGAAATCAATCGGTCGGTCGGCCAAACGTGGGGCCAGCTCATGTTTAATGATGTGGCAAATCGATTCAACCGTCTCGCCGTAGATCGTCGGCCGGGGGACCGCTTCGGCTTCTCCCACCGCCCCACTTTTAAGAGTAATTCTGACCAGCACATGCCGAGCTTCGCTCAGGCTGCTGTATTTGCCCCAGCGCAGCTCTCCGTGCATGGGCAATCTAAACGGGATTGTTTCGATACGTTCGATTTGCATAAAAAGATTGGTAGACAAGCCTCAAAAATTTCTTCAAATTGCAATCCCGACTTCGACAAGCTCAGCCTACTCCAAAATAGGGTAAGCTGAGCTTGTCGAAGCTGAGTTCGCATTCGCTTAAAGAGTTACATCATTCTTCGCCAAACAGATCATCCAGACCCGTGCTCCAAATATCATCAAGCGGCACAAACGATCTTTCCGTAAATTCAGCCTCGATTGCGGCCAAATACCCCCGAATATCTAACTCAGGGGCTTCACGCTCAAGATCGTCCAAGCGTGACTCAATGGCATCGACCAAATCGTGGCTCTCTTTTTCCAACTCAGACAGATCAATGCCCATCTTAAACATATGATCAAGCCGCAGTGTAAGGTCATACCAAGCTTTGTAGTCAGTTTCGATACGGATTCCCTGAGGCATATCGATCGCCCCTTCTATCTCACCACTTCCTGATACCGGAAACTCATACGCCGGACTCATGCCGTAAAAGCCAAAGAACTCATGCCCGTCTCGGGTCGCCTGGTCCAGCAAATAGGTGCCGATAGATGCCCCGCCATGATAATTTGAATACCGTACGGAGTAGCGATCCATCTCTTCTTTCATCGTGTCAAGGCTGTACATGCAGCCGATCTCACGATCTCGGTTGTAGGGCATTGAGCCATACACCCCGGCCAAAACGCCGACTCGCTTAATGTTTAACATTTTTACCAGATCAAAAAAGGTGTTTGAATATCGCTCGATATTCATATGGGGTTCGTCCCCGATAAAAATAATCACCCCTTTTTCTTCGTCACCGGCATAATAAAGCTCGTTCATCGGCCGCTCAAGCGACTTACGTTGCCCGTCGTCCATTTCAATCACAGGCCGCATTAAATGGTGCATACCCGGGATCTGGAACAGATAAAATCCATCGTCAGGGATTTCGCCGATTTTGCGAGCACCCAACTGGTCCCCAATGTATCTGGGCAGGGAGGACGAGATTGATCCCGCATCTGCCCACTGGCGCCAGCCAACAATCATGTTAACTTCTTTTGCTTGTGGCGTTTCTGTGAGTATGATTCGCTCTTTCATAAACAATTACCTGCATGCATGATGCGGTTATAAATCTAAGGCCCAAAGAGGGCTGACCGCATCATATTAGCCAATAAGTTTACCCGATTACACCGAGCAGGGGTTAACAAAAGGAAAAATACAAATGGATTTCAAAACTTTGATCGAAGCGGATGAATTAGCCACACTCATCGGCGATCCAAACTTAGTGGTTATTGATTGTCGCTTTAAAATGGCAGATCCGGCCGCTGGCGAAACAACATATGCGGCCGAGCATATCCCCGGAGCCGTTTATGCCCATCTTGATCGAGATTTAAGTGGAAAACCCTATACTGACAAAGGGCGCCACCCGATGCTGTCTCCTGATGCGATGAACGCCCTCTTTAGCCGTTTGGGGGTAAACCACGACAGCCAAGTCGTTATTTATGACGATATGCGGGGGGCCATCGCCAGCCGCTTGTGGTGGATGCTGCAATACATGGGGCACGAACGTACGGCCGTCTTAAACGGAGGCTATACAGCATGGCAAGCTGCCAACGGGCCGGTTACCACAGGGGCCGAGAGCAACCCATCTACCCAATTTAGTGGCACCCCGGGCGCAATGCCGCTGATCACAATTGATGACGTGCCAAGCCAAAGCGTATTGGTTGACTCGCGCACCGCCCCACGCTATCGGGGGGATGAGGAGCCGCTAGACCCGATTGCGGGGCATATTCCAGGGGCGATTAATCACCACTTTGGGCTCAATTTTGGTGAAGACGGCCGCTTTAGATCACCGGCCGAAATGCGCCAAACGTTTGAAGCTTTGTTCGATCAAACCCCAACAACCGAAGCAACTTTTTATTGTGGCTCAGGGGTAACCGCCTGTACAAATCTGCTGGCGGTGGCGCATGCAGGGCTGGGTAAGGCGAAATTATACGGCGGGTCATGGAGCGAATGGTGTCGAGAGCGACTATAGGCTCGCCCAAAATTTATAATTCACCGTTTACCATTCACCATTTAAAATTGCCCATTAAAAGCGATTTGATGAGGCGGTTTGGTGCTTTTTGAACAGCAGCAGGTTGGCTTGGCAAGTGTTTTGTTTGCACAGTGAGAATGTGCCGGAAATGGGCAATAAACAACGGAGAATCGGCAATGGGCGACGAGCAATGGACGAAAGGCATCAAATCTTCCCCACAACTTTTGACCGCGCCCTACTCAAATAGCAATTCAAAACCTGGACCAAATCACTGTTGCAACATTATGGAAAGTGATGCTATAATTTTCTCAGAATTACATAATGTTTCAGACGGTGACTAATCCACCCCCCGAATCTATTTGATTGTTCCACAAGCAGAGAGGATGCACTCAAAAGCAGGTTCCCCCGGACTAAAACCCTGAAAAGTCAATATATGCTGAGCTCTACCAGATTGCACCCCGTGAACGGGGTCTTTTTCAGTTAATCGCTATCTGCTAGTGTCTCGTATATGGAGCAGGACGATGCAAGCACATCTCAACCAGTTTCTCGAGGATGTCGAGAAAAGTGACCGGTATTCACAGAATACAATTGCAGCATATAAAAACGATTTAGGACAATTTTATCAATTTGCAAACGACCAATTAAACGCAACCGATTGGAATGAAGTTACGGCCGAAAAAATCGCTGTTTATATTTCTGACTTGCAAGCAAAAGGGTATGCATCCTCAACGATCGCACGCAAAATTGCGGCCGTTAAATCCTTTTTCTCTGATCTACATGATCAAAAAATTGTCAGCAAAAATCCAACCCTCAAAGTAGAATCTCCACGTGTTCAAAAACGAACGCCCAAACCTCTTTCTCTCGAAGAGGTAGATCGCCTACTTAAAGCCCCCAGAACCAAACAAACGCCTAAAAACTTACGTGATGCAGCGCTGCTGGGTGTTCTTTACTCAACCGGCATGCGGGTTTCTGAAGTGGTTTCACTTAAATATATCGAGCTTGATCTTGAGCAATCGGTATTGCATTGTGAAAACGGGGACGGGCAGAGCCGCGATTTACCGCTTGATGAAGAGACTCATATGCTCTTAAAACGGTATCTAGAGCGGGGTCGGCCGGGATTAACGCGCCACGGAGAGCAAGAGTTTTTATTCTTGAATCATCGTGGACAGCAGCTTACACGCCAGGGGTTATGGTTGATTATTAAATCGTATGCCAAAGAGGCAGGGTTAAAAACAGCCGTTACACCGCACACGTTACGCCACAGCTTTGCAGCCCACAAAATTACAGATGGTACCAACCTGCAAGAGGTGCAACAGCTTCTGGGCCATGCGAATATCTCGACAACCCAAATTTATGCTCAACGGGATAAAAAATAAACGTCCCGTTTAAACTTTTTCCGGCCGGGGTGATTGACTTACCTCGGCTTTTTTTTTGAAAAAATTCTGACACTTCCACCCCAAATCATTCAATCTATATAACTATGAATAATCAGCCCGTTTATCAAGACTATGTCAATGCGGCCGAAGCGATTCGGCAAAAAACAAACCATCAGCCCAAAATCGCCCTCGTCCTTGGTTCTGGGCTAAACCAATTGGCAGATGAGGTTGAAAATGCCGACATTATTTCTTCGGGTGATATTCCTGGCTGGCCGGGGTCAACGGTTGAAGGGCACCACGGCCGCTTGGTTTTTGGAGACTTAAACGGCACATCTGTCTTGGTTCTGCAGGGACGCACCCACTTTTACGAAGGGACCGATTTGGCCTGGATCACCCTGCCGGTCCGTGTGATGCACCTGTTAGGGGTCGAAATCCTCATCGTAACAAATGCGGCCGGTGGCATTAATCGGGCTTATACCGAGGGAGATTTGATGCTGATCAAAGACCATATCAATTTGCCCGGAATGGCTGGAAACAACCCGCTACGCGGTGCAAATCTCGAAGAATTTGGCCCCCGCTTTCCAGATATGACACATGGGTACGATGCGGATCTGCGAGCAATGGTCCACAAAACGTCTTCAGAAACCGGTGTTGATATCCAAGAAGGGGTGTATGCCTGTGTGAGTGGCCCCAGTTTTGAAACGCCGGCCGAATTGCGCTTCTTAAGCGCGGTTGGTGCAGACGCCGTAGGGATGTCAACGGCACATTCTGTCATTGTGGCCAATCACTGCGGCATGCGCGTGCTGGGCATTTCGACAATTACCAATGTCACCAATATCGATCCCCAAAGCGAAGATGTGACAAATCATGAAGAGGTGCTCGAAGTCGGCAAGCTGGTGGTTCCCAAATTGGCCAAGCTTTTGCGAGCAATTGTAAAAAACATTTAGCAATCGTTCTGGGGGAGCCTAGCCTGCTTCTTAATAAAACACCCCTACCCGTTTTAATTTTCGACAACCTAACTTAAAATCCTCTGCTATGGAAGGGATTTATGTTTTTCTCCTGCGATGGGACATCCCCATTTTATTTATCGCGACGCTTAGTCTGATCGTTGGTCTGGTTAAACTAATTCAGGCACGATCTATTTTACGTCGCGCTATGTTCTCGTTGGAGCGAGATTACGGCCGTGAAACACGACAAAATGGATCAGCTTTAACGCTGTTTGCTGTCGTCTCAATCGGTGTGCTCTGGTACGTGAACCAGATTGTGGCACCAACCCTGCCACAAGAGCTGCTTTTTCTACCAACCCCCACCATTGACCCGCTCAAAACGCCCCTTGCCTCCCCATCCCCCGAAAGCCCGGTAACTGAAGTGATTACCCGCATTAACCGTGAAAATGTGCTGGGTGAGCTAGTAGCCACCGCCACGCTTGACCCTAATATTTTTGGGAATACTCCCGTGGCTGAGGATTTTTTGGATCCTAATATTGAGATTCAAACACCGACGCGGCCGGCCGAAATTTTTATTCCTGATGGAGGGGGCTGTACCCCGGCCGTTAACATTAGCAGTCCACGGCCGGAATCGACCCAAGGGGGGCAAATCGAATTTGTCGGCTCAGCCTCTGACCCCGATTTCGCCTTTTATGAACTGCAGATCAACGGACCCGGGACCGGCAACGAATGGACCAATCTGGTTGCACCCGAAAACTTTGAGATTATTGAGAATAGCACCTTGGGCTCGGCCGACTTAAGCCAGTTGGCCAATGGCCCCTATCGACTGCGTCTCTCTGTATACGGCAGTGATACCCAACCCATTAGCCGCTGCCAAATCAGTATTTTTATCGGGTCGATTGAACAGCCAACTGAACAACCGACCGCAGAACCTACCGAACAGCCGACTGAGCCTGAATCATAGCCTTCTTTCTCTGGCAACACGCTCTGCCAACCATCGCCATAGCCCACATGACTCATTCAAAAAGTACTACGCTGTTTTGACCCATTTTTAGTACCTGTGCCTTATTGAAAGAGGGGGACCAACCTTGAGGTACTATCCAAATTACAGCCCAGATTGCTTACACTGAGAATCCAGTTGGGGGTCAGCCAATGCAAGCCTTAAATCTCCAACTGAAAACGTTTTGGAAAGATATGAGTAAACGATCAGCCGCCGTTCTTGATTAGCAAGGATCGGTTGCGCAGGCAAAGCCTGTTTCAGCGTTTGCCACAGATTCCAAATGAGTACTGGAACACCAATCACCCGGGGGGGTGATCTATGCACCTTTTTTCAAGTCGATCATGGCTGCTTGCCTTGCTTTTGGTAAGCGCGTTAGCCTTATATGCATCAGGCAGTCAGAAAGATGTTTATGCCGAGGAAGCTGAACCGGCCGCACCAGCTGAGCCGTGGGCACAGACACAGGGTCTGCGTTCGGCCGTTGTTGAAGCGGGCCAGTTGCGCGTTATTGTGCAGCTAGATGTTCCGGTGGCACTCGAAGGGAAACTACGATCTCCTCAAGAAAAGCAGCAGCAGCGAGAGATGATCCAAACGGCTCAAACAGAGCTGATCAATGCTTCTCAAAATGTAGCGGGTATCTCCTTTTTATCTAAATTCGAAACGTTACCACTCATGGTTCTTGAAATTGATGAGGCCGGATTGTCCTACTTAAAATCTAGGCGAGATATCGCTTTTATTGTGGAGGATGAGCTTTCTGCCCCAAGTTTATCAAGCGCGCTGCCCATCATTGGCAGCCCCACGTTCAACGCGGCCGGGTACGATGGCACCGGCACTGTTGTGGCTGTGCTTGATACCGGTGTTGATGTGGAGCACTTGGCCTTTACAACCGGCCGCAATCGAATCGTGGCTGAAGGCTGTTTCTCGACTGAAACCAGCACCTATGGCGGGGTCTATTCTGTTTGCCCCGACAGGGCGACTGAATCAACGGTGGCCGGATCGGCCGATGACTGCATTGACGAAGTAAATGCGGTAGGCGTGAGCGGAGCGGCAACAGACTGTAAACATGGGACCCATGTCGCTGGAATTATCGGGGCAAACGACGGGAGTACGCTTATCGGTGTTGCCCCAGATGTCGATCTCATCCCGGTTCAAGTTTTTTCAGCCTTTGAATCATACGGCCGGATGCTGTCCTTCACCTCAGACCAAATCAAAGGGCTAGAATACATCCTAACGCTTAAAGAACAGTTCAACATCGTAGCCGTAAACATGAGTTTAGGGGGCAACTACAACTCAAGCAGCTGTGACTATGACGCCCGCAGACAGGCGATCCTCAATTTACAATCGGTTGGGGTTGCCACCATTATCGCCTCTGGTAACGATGGGTTTAAAGACGGAGTCGGAAAACCAGGCTGTATCAGCGAAGCGATCACAGTTGGCTCCTCAAACGACAATGACACCGTCTCGGCGTTCTCTAACGTCTCTGAGCAAATTGACCTTATGGCGCCCGGCAACAGCATTACATCCGCCTTCCCAAATAACAGCAAAGGGAACATGAGCGGGACCTCGATGGCAACTCCGATGGTGGCAGGTGCTTGGGCGCTGATTTCAGAGAGCAATCCAACGATGTCTGACGCAGACAAGTTGGAACTGCTCAAAAGCAGCGGCAAAAAGATGGTCGATGACCGGACAGGAGGCACAATCTCCAATATGGCTCGAGTAGACCTTGCGGCCGCCTTAGACGAGATGGCCGGGGCTGTAAATGTCTCGGTTACGGCTGAAAAGATTTTTTTTAACAACCAATCCGAAACGTTTGCAGTTACCGTCAGCAACACCGGCAGTTTAGCCACACAGCCGATGCAGCTGGTGGTGACATTGCCTGATAGCGTTGATGCCATCACATCATCTATCTCGGACGCCGGTTTGCTTGATGGCAAAACCATCTCTTGGAACAATGTGATGGTTGATGGCAACGCTCAAAAAACATTTACCCTGAACCTAGCAGGGGCATCGGCCGAGCCTGTCTCGATTGGGGTTGAACTCACCGAGGGAAGCGCCATCGTTGATTCCACCAGCAAAACGATAGAATTTAGGTCGCTTAGTCAATGCAACATCTTTGAAGGATTTGAAGATGGCTGGAGTGTGGCTGACACCGATTGGTCGATGACGTCCCAGCCAGACGGCCGGGCTTATGTTGGCTCAGATTTTAGCTATGACGGGGCGGCAGCCCTGATTCTAGATGACACAGATATCAACGGGATTCTGAACTCAGTCGCCGTTGAAATCGCCATCCCCTTAGACCATACTGAATTTCAACTTGTCGATTTTTATTGGCACGGCTTGGGCTTTTACTCAACCTATTCAGACACCGGTCTATTCATGAGCCTCGACCGAGGCAAAAATTGGATCAAAGCGGCCGAAATCAATGACCAAGGCGGTTGGGAACATGTTCAGCTTGACCTAGCACAAGTTGCAGCCGAGGCGAAACAAAGTTTAGGTGAGTCAGCCATCCTCAAGTTCCAGTTTATGGGAGACGGCAATTTTGACCCCAATGGCTCACTCATCAACAACGGGCTGATCATCGACCAGCTCCAAATAAATTGTGGCGGCTCGATCAGTTGGGATGGAGAGGGAGAATCAGACAATTGGTCAGACCCGCTAAACTGGTCACCCAACTTGATCCCAAATGGACACTCGGTTGTTTTTGATGCCAACAGTCCGCTTACCAGTGTGATCGACACAGACTTTACCCACACCGTTTCTGATCTGATTATTTCAGGCGATTGGGGCGGCACATTGACCCAAGCAGCACCGCTGGCCATTTCGGGTGACTTTTTACAGCAGGGTGGCTTGTTCATCCTGTCAGACAGTCAACCACTATCGGTTGGTGGGGATGTTATCTTGATTGACGGCGGCTTTCGTCAAACACAATCTTTAACCGGTGCGGCACAAAACTTCTTGATGATCACAGATGTGTCGGGAGAAACGGTGAAATATGGCGGCTACCAGATAGAACCGGCCGATCCTACCCGAATGAGCGATGAGGTGACAATCACGATTGCTGGGCCGATTTGGGGCACTCGCTACTGCGATGGGCTAGACAACCAAACTGAAACAGATGTGAATCGCTGCTTTGATATTTCAACAACCAGCGATATGGCTTTCACAACCCGCATTTGGCTAGACCCGGCCGAGGTATCGGGAGATTTTGATGAAATCAGTTCGCTGCTTAGCTCATTTGACCAGTCAGAACTGGATGGAGCGCAACAAGCCCCATTAACCGAAGATATGGTCAAGCTACAGGCATTTGTTGATGAGCAGTGGGTTGATTTAAGCATTGCCCAAATGGGGGCAGCGGATGAACGACTTTATGCAGAAGTAGACCTTGACTCACCGGTTCCGGTGATGGCTCAAAAAGTGAACCGCACCCCGACCGCAGTTAAGCTGTCGTCATTTACGGCCGAAAATCCGTTTGGTCCAGCTCAAAATGGGTGGCTAGTGACTGTTTGGTTCGGCTTGTTTATCATGAGCCTAGCGGTGATTGGTGTCGTAAAAAGAGAGCGCTAAACAATTAAACACCTTCTCCCAGGCACAAAAAAAGGATACCTGATCGACAGGTATCCTTTTTTGTTTTTTACAGGCGTTTGCCTAGATCACATCAATGTTTGAAGTGTGGTTGGCAACAGGCTTGCGCCAGAATTAGCACTTAGAAGTTCGGGATTCATAGCGATAGCTACAGCCACTACAAATAAACAGCAGACACAAAGCAGGAGTAAGACCAAGACACTGGCCGCAATCATCCATTGCTGCTGGGTCCAGTTTGCCCATGGCATACCGCCGCCGCCGTCACCGCTATTCGCAGGTCCGTTGCTGGCTGGTCCGGCTGATGCGTCATCTTTGCCGCCACCAAATCCACCGAACATTTTCGATAGTCGGCCGCCAGATTCAGCGTCGTTGCTTTCAGCACCGCCACCTTGTGATTGTTGCTGATACGCTTGACGCATCTGATCAACAGGGCTGCCGGGCTGGATCGACTGAATTTTTGGCGGAACATTTGGATCAGGCGCCATTGGTGATTGGGGTTGCGGAGGTGCAAACCCGCTGTCACCTGCAGGTGGTTGCTGCTGTGGCGCTGGTGGCTGATATTGGGGTTGCTGTGGCTGTTCCGGTGCCGGAGGCTGATAAGCAGGTTGTTCCGGTTGCTGTGGTGGTGTCGCAGACTGGCCAAACACGGGTGGCGGATCGGCCGGAGCCGGTGCTTGAGGCATTGCACCTTGGTTTGGATCATCGCCCGGAATCATTTGAGTTGAAATAATTCCAGCGCCAACTTCAATCTCTTGATGCAGCAATGTAACATTGCTCCCCAACTGAATAATTTGACCGTTCGCTAAACGAACAGGTTCCCCACCCAAGCGTGAACCATCTACAAATGTTCCGTTGGTGCTACCAAGGTCTTGCAAGTAGTACGATCTGTCAAGGATTAGGCGGCAGTGATTACGAGAAACCTCGGGGTCGTTGATAATAATATCAGCCGTTGAATCACGGCCGATGATGACAGTTTGAGATTTAAGTTCAAAGGTCTCACCAGCCCTTGGACCTCGGCGTACAA
>JAHDEN010000179.1 GCA_020628815.1 Chloroflexota bacterium
AGTAGTGGGGTTTTGAGGCGACCAATTTGGTCGCCTCAAGTTTTTTATAGGGGTATCTGCAAGCCATCCAAACTAAATTAAATATGTTTGAACCATCTAGTTGAATAAACTAGATTTTTTGTTTTTATGGCCCTAGCTTACTTTTTGCGCGGCTTTAAGAACATGGCGGCCGGTAAGGTGTACCCATACTGTTTGAGTATCGGTTCACAATTGGGTCGTAAGCCTACAGAAGCATGTTGCCCTGCAACTTTGCCCTTTTGATCACCCTCATCATAAAACTTAAAGATGTCGTTGAGCACGACTGTATCCCCTTCCATTCCAGCTACCTCTGTAATGTGTGTGATTTTTCGGCTACCGTCACGCAAGCGGGATGCCTGAACAATAAAGTTTACTGAACTGGCAATTTGCTTGCGAACGATGCTGATTGGCAGCTCTTCACCTGACATTAAGACAAGTGTCTCCAAGCGAGAAAGACAGGAACGAGGGTCGTTAGCATGCACGGTTGTCATACTCCCATCGTGGCCCGTATTCATCGCTTGGAGCATGTCCAAGGTTTCGCCGCCTCTGCATTCTCCCACTACAATGCGCTCTGGTCGCATCCGCAGTGCATTTTTAACGCAATCACGAATGCTGACCTCCCGAGGTGTGTGGGGTGTCGGTTTTTTGGTTTCTAATCGAACAACGTTGCGTTGCCAAAACTGCAGCTCGGCCGCGTCTTCGATTGTCACCGTTCTCTCGTGTTCAGGAATGTAGCCCGATAAGCAATTAATTAAAGTTGTCTTACCAGAGCCGGTCCCGCCCGACACCACAATATTTTGTCTCCCCACAACGATCGCTTCTAAGAAATACGCCATTTCTTTGTTCAGTGAACCGAAATTAAGCAGATCTTTGGTACTGAGTCGGTTTTTAGCAAATTTACGAATACTGATGCTAGGCCCGTCAATCGCAACCGGCCGCATCACCGCATTAAAGCGGGAGCCATCTGGCAGACGAGCGTCTACGAGCGGATTCTCAGAGTCCGCCATGCGGCCTAAAGGCAGTGCGATCCGCTTGATGATGCGTTCAACATGGTCATCGTCAAGGAATTTGTGGCCTGTTTCATGTACCCGGCCGTCAATTTCTACAAAGACGATGTACGGCCCGTTGACCATAATCTCTGAAACCGTATCTGACTGAACAAATGCCTCAAGAGGCCCATAGCCAAACGTTTCGTTCAAAATGCTTTCAAAAAATTTCTCTTGCTCAGCTTCACTCTCAGGCAGAGAGATGTGTCCTTTGTCGATGAGGCGCGCAATGGCATCAAGCGCTTTGTCCTCAAGTGCTTCAGTTCGCTCAAGGGGCAAATCTAATGACAGATTGGGAGCTAAGACTTTCTTGCGCAAAATATCGGCCGTCTGAACCTGTTTTTTGAGTAGCTCTTGATCCGTTTGCGGAATCCAGCCTCGCTGTCGTGACACATCTTCTGGTTCGGTCGGTAGCTCTTTAAGCAGCGGATGGTCTGGACGCGCCTTTTTGTTGGCTTGTGCGGCAGACTGCTGCTTAGAATCTGCATCGTCTTCTTCAAACTCGATCATATCGTTTGGAATCACAAGTTTTGAAACTGACGTGGTAAATGCTGGATCTTGATCCTGAATTTTTTGTTTTTCGGCCGGAGCCTTTTTGGGTTGTTTTGAACGAAAAAGTGCCAAAGGAAAGTCCTAAATATGGAAGTGTTCCGAACGTGCCCCTAAGGTTGAACGCAGAAGATCGAAACCGTTGATCACATTATAGGACCCCTTACCTCTTAAAATCACTCACCACATTGTCACTCTAGATCGTTAGTACCCTCTGAATCAGCTTCCTCGTGGGGCCTTGGCTACCTCTGGTAGGCAACAAAAAAGGGTGATTTAGATTTACTAAATCACCCTTGAGTTGTAAAAAAAATTACAAATCGGCTATGCCGAGCTACGGTGTAACTTGGAGCGGATCGTTGTACCAAATTGACATGAGTTCGAACCAGCTGTTTCCAATTTGCAGAGGAATTTGATTTCCGGCCGCATCATAGAAGGTCAGCATATCGTTCCGCCCTTCCCGTTTCCAAATGCCATCATACCGTTGACCATCTCTAAAAATAGCCACGTTGCCTTGCCCCCATAGCTGGATTTCTACAGAGAGTAAATGGCATTGGCTGTTGCGAATCTCTTCGCAAATATTGGGATCATCTACATGATTTGCAAACGGCACGACAATGTTTTTCGCACGGACCTGTTGCCCCGTATTGCCATCATTGTGGGGAACACCGGCCGCATAACGCAGGTAGGTGTTGGTTGATGGGTCATACGTCCACGTCACATTTTCCCATAAAAAGTTGATCGAAATTTCACTGGCCGATGTACCACCCGGAGGAGGTTCGCTAGAGAAAGACATTTGTTTGCCAAACGTTGGGGGGCGATTTTCATTCTTGCTGTCTAGCGCTTCGCGCAGTCCAAACGGATTCCCATACAGCGTGTGCTCAGTCGGTTTGTCTGCACCTGTGCGGTAGTAGCCTACGTTGCCAGAGCCTAAAATGCGATCTGCAAAATCTGATCCAAACAGCTTGCTATTGACGCCGGTGCTGGCACCTGAAAAGACCAGTGCCGCATCATACATGGCCGGTATTTCTACATCGATGAGGCGCGCACTTCGGATCGGCCCGACCGCTTCCGGATTATCCCCGTAAACCAACATGGTAAACCGGGTTAGATTCCCTTCGGTAATATGTTCAAACACAATGTCCGCATCGTTTAGGCCCGATTGCGGCCGCACAAAGTTAGGGGGCGAGTTTGAAATTTTAACCGCCAACGGCCGTCGCTGTAAGTTGGCTGGATCGGTTTCTTCTCCGGTTAACGGATTGCGATTGTCACCAAAATCTTCTGGAGAGGCTAAGACCAAGCCGGGCAAATCAGGCACACCGCCTTCGGTGCTTTCGCTTTCTGTCTCGGCCGGTTCAGGTGGTGGATCGGTTGGGATAGCGGTTGGTACGCTGCCCTCATCAACCTCAACAACAGGGGGTGGGGGCAGCGTGGGAGGCGTGGTTGGAGTTGGGGGGAGCGTTGGCTCAGCGTTCCCTTCGTTTACTTCAATTTGAACTTGGGTTGGGGCTGGCTCAACGGCCGGTTCTGTGGATTCTGATCCACATGCCGCCAAGACAAGCAAGATCCCTAAAAGCAGTAGCAATGAAAATTTGTTTGAGTTTTGCATTTGTTTGATCATGAAATCGTGATTAAAGCATCTTGAAAAATAGTGACAGGATCACCTGGGTCCAATCGCAAAATCATGCTCCTTGAATTTTTTGAGATTTAAAGCGTGTGTGATTGTAGAGAGTTGAGGGTGAAAAGGCTACCTATTTTAAACTTAAAAAGGCCTCTTGGCAGACAATGACTATCAAGAGACCTTTTTGTGTATAAAACTTGGGAAGTTAAGTGCAGAAGCTGTTTATGCCAGATTTACTTGTCGTCTAGCACCACAATGCCGGGCAGAGGTTTGCCTTCGAGCAGTTCAAGCGATGCACCACCGCCGGTGCTAACATGGGACATTTTATCAGCAAGCCCCAGTTTTTTGACGGCCGCGGCTGAATCTCCACCACCGATAATAACTTCTGTTCCGCCGTC
This sequence comes from Chloroflexota bacterium, assembly GCA_020628815.1. GTDB lineage: Bacteria > Chloroflexota > Anaerolineae > Promineifilales > Promineifilaceae > WTJY01. Next base: position 3,630 of record JAHDEN010000179.1, read on the forward strand.
TACTTGTCCAGCCAGCATTTTGCCGATCCCTTCGGTGCCGTTGGCAAATGCCGGGAATTCGGTGACACCCATCGGCCCGTTCCAGATCACCAATTTGGCGTCCGCCAGCAAGCCTGCAAACGCTTCAATGGTTGCTGGTCCGATGTCGAGCGCCATCATGTCGGCCGGAATTTCATCGACCGGAACATCTTTATAATTCGCATCGGCCGAAAAGCCATCAGCCACCCGAACATCGATGGGTAAAAAGATTTGGTCACCAAACTCGGCCATTAGCTTCTTCGCCTGTGGTAGTGCTTCATCTTCACACAATGAGGTGCCGATTTCGAACCCTTGCGCTTTGAAGAACGTATTGGCCATGCCGCCACCGATTAAGACCCGGTCAGCAATCGCCAATAAGTTGTCTATGACTTGAATTTTGTCCGAAATTTTGGCACCGCCCATAATGGCGACATACGGTTTGGGTGGGGCACTAATCGCCCGGCCGAGCGCGTCAATCTCTTTGCCCAATAAAAATCCTGCCACGGCCGCGCCCCCTTTGGCTTGGATCGCTTTTGCCGCCCCTTCGGTACTGGCATGGGCACGATGGGCGGTTCCAAACGCATCGCCCACAAAGATATCAGCCAGATCGGCCAGCGCTTGAGCCAGCTCCGGATTGTTCTTCTTTTCCCCTTTTTCAAAGCGTGTGTTCTCGAGCAGAATAATCTCACCCGGCTGCATCTTTGCGACAGCCGTTGTTACGCTGTCACCCACCACTTCATCTAGCTTATTTACGGGTCGGCCTAGAATTTCTGAAAGTCGGGCGGCAACAGGGTCCATACGCAGGTGGCTGTCTTCGGCCGATTTTGGGCGGCCTAAATGGGAGCATAAGATCAATGCAGCACCGTTATCTAGCAAATAATTTAGTGTGGGCAACGCGGCCATAATCCGTGTGTCGTCTGTTACGGTAATTGTTTTAGTCGGATCTGTGCCGCTCAGTGGCACATTAAAATCAACGCGAACCAGTGCACGCTTACCCTGTACATCAATATCTTTTACAGTTTTTTTGTTCATACTATCCTGTTCGGGAAAGACAATCTGATTGATCGAGCGGGCTACATGTAGCGGCCGATTAAAAGTGATTGTCTAGATTGTTTTAAAGAAGAGAGTAAATTGGGGGGTGTCATCTGACACGCAGGGATTTTATCACGTTGGGGGAACAGCGTGAATAGATTCACACAAGTAGCGGGTTTTAGGGCACACAGATGGCGTGCCCGGCCGAAATGGCAAAATCTTGGCCGATGCCGTTGAGCTGTTGCAGGTTTAAAACCGTTGTGTTGTGCAGGCGAGCCAAGCTGTAAAGCGTATCGCCGGTCGCAATGGGGCAGGCGCGGCCGGTGGAGCAAGCGGCCCCATTGGCATAGGGAACCTGAATCACGTTGCCAACAACCATGTCCGCTTCAGTGATTCCATGTCGAGCCAGCATGTCTAAATTGGTGCCAGCGTAAAGCTGTGTCAGTCTAAACAGGGTTTGACCCGCTTGAACCGTATGTGCTTGAAAGCCTATCAAACTAGAGTTGGGATCAAATGCCACAATCGGTTGCGGTGTGCTGACCACCACAACGGTTACCACCGGGATGGGTGTCACCGTGGCCACCGGTGCAGTTTCTGCGTCTTCTTCCATGACGGTGATGTCAGGTGCCTTCACAGGCTCTTCTTCTGGTGGTGGAGCTTCTGTAGGGGCGGTAATCACTTCAACTTTTACCTCTGGCTGAGGATCCGGCTGCGGCAAGCGCAAAATTTGCATGCGTTCCCCTTTTAGCGCCCTAATCTGAATATTCCGGCCTTCTACCTGAGTTGTAAACTCTTCCCACTCTTGGATCGAGTCAACTACAGTTGGGCCATTCGCAGTTGGGGCTGCTTCTGTGCCCACTTCGTTCCAGCGACGAATGAGGCTAAAAGCCAGCGTAATAAATATAGTTACGATAATAATGCCTGTTATGGGTCCACGGCTTCGATTGCGACTGAGGGCTTTACTAAACATAAAATTGATTATGGTTGAACTATAAACAGATAAAAAACAAACGCTAAAAGTGATGTTATGTCACGTTCATGCTATCATAAGATCGCCTTATCGCAAAGAAATCAGGATCATTTTTTTTGTGACTTTACCGGTCTGGTTAGTTCCCCTCCTATGAGGAGGGGTTAGGGGAGGTGGATTCACCCTCACCCCCAGCCCCTCTCCCACCAAGAGAGGGGAGGAAACCAAAACACCTGTACAGTTACCACTTTTTTGATTTTTGTCATCGGCTATGGAGTTCATGAGGAGTTTCTGAATGATAGTCAAACGTGAGCAATTGGAAAATATGGAGTCGGCGATGCTGGCTCCTTACGCATTAAAAAGCGAAGAATCAAAAGGCAGAATTTATCCAGAGTCTGAGTCTGCAACTCGTACTGCATTTCAACGAGACCGGGATCGAATCATCCATACTCGGGCATTTCGTCGTCTTGAGTACAAAACCCAAGTTTTTATTTATTACGAAGGTGATCATTACCGAACCCGACTCACGCACACCCTAGAGGTGGCGCAAATCGGTAAGGCGCTTGCTCGCGGGTTAGGAGCGAATCAAGATTTAACAGAGGCGATTTGCTTAGCCCATGATCTTGGGCATTCACCCTTTGGCCATGCTGGAGAGTGGGTTTTGCGTGACCTAATGGAAGGGCATGGGGGATTTAATCACAATAGCCAAAGCTACCGCGTTGTAACAGAGATTGAGCAACGTTATCCAGATTATCCCGGATTAAACCTGGCCTATGAGACGCGCGAAGGCATCATCAAACATGAAACTGATTATGACCATAGCGAAGAAAATGATTACGCTCCCGGCCGTCGAGCCTCCCTTGAGGCTCAGATTGCAAATTTAGCAGATGAGGCCGCTTACAACGCTCATGATCTTGATGATGGGTTACGTGCAGACTTTTTTAAGATGAGCGAGCTTGACGAGCTTGCTATTTGGCAAAGATTGCGCCGCAATATCGGTTGGACTACGGGTGAGTTTACCGAGACGATTCGGCATGAAATGATTCGTGAGCTTGTGGGGATCTCTGTAGGGAACATCGTTTCAACGACCGATAAGCGGCTAACAGAAAACGGCATTGATTCACCCGATGGTATTCAGCTACATGACAGCAATATTGTGGGGTATGACGATCAGATGCATGCTGAAACAAAAGAACTAAAAAAGTTCTTGCTCACAAAAATGTATCGTCACTATCGTTTGATGCGGATGCAGGTGAAGGCGCGTAACTTTATTACCGATATCTTTAATGCGTATGTAGACGAACCTCAAATGCTCCCGGCCAAAACTCAACTCAAGCTCGATCAGTTTCCCGTGCAGCGTGTGGTCTGTGACTATATCGCGGGGATGACGGATCGGTATGCACTTGAGGAGTGGGAACGGCTGTTTATGCCGAACGAGCGGCCGTAGGCTGGCAGTTTTTTGATCTTTTTAGGGGGGGGCTGGCTGGCGTTGATCCGCCAGCCATTTGCTTATGACTTTCTCTTGCAAGGAGCACTGAGCTTGTCGAAGTGCGTTCTCGCAGTTTTGAAAGGTCTATGGCTATTCGATCTTCTTGAGGGAGAAGTTGTCTAAGAACCAGCCGTTATTTTCAACTGCAAACCGGCCGCGAATGGCGACAGCGACCTGCACAGATTCAGCCTGACTCAGTTCAAACGTTTTTGAGAATTGGCTCCGTTTACCGATTTCAACCACACGCCATGCATCTTGTGATCCGTTGATCAAAAAGCTCATTTCGGCCGAGAGGGGGTCAGGGGCGAAAATCTTTGCTCCGTTTGATTCATACCCCGAAATCACATCTGGATAAATATTGACAGTAAACTGATATGTACCAGCTTCTAGCTGATGTGCTTGCGAGAATCGGTAGCTGATGGCACCTGATCCTTTAAAGATTTTTACGGTGTGGTCTCCGTCAGCAATAAAGTCTGCATGTTCGGCTGAAGGGATAAAGTCTTTAGATAAAACGCGAACTTCTGGTCGAACCCAGATATCGTAGCTTTCATCGCCAAATCCTGTGCGGCCGGTGTCATACTCAAACCCCCAATTATTGGGCAGCTGCAATTCAGGAATCCCATCTTTGTTATAGTGCCCGTCTTCGAATGATGGATTGAACAAAATATTTTCACCTGCGGCAACCGGCGTAACGGCCGAAGTTGGTAAAAACTCTGGTGTTACATTGCCACCGATGCGTGTTGCAGTTGAGGTGGGGAATGGGGTTGGGAACGGCGTTCTGGTCGGGATAGGCGTAGATGTGGGTCTTGGTGTTCTGGTTGCTGTTGGGACGAGCGTGGGAAACGGGGTGTCTGTGGGAACAGGGGTGAAAACAAAATCACCCGCACTTGTTGGAATAATCAACACTTGAGATTGTGGTGTAAATGTGGGTTCTAGTGATGTATCAAAGCTGCTCGATTCAGTGATGATCTCTTGCTCTTCGATTTTTGCAGCCACCGCAACGGTTGGCAGGATCGGGATTGCAGCCGTCTCTTCGGCCGGTGTCTCTCCACAGCCAGATAGCACAACCATCAATCCTATTACTGCTGCTGATCCCCAATTAAAACCCTTATTTTTCAAGCTCATAAAATATTCCTAGCCCGCTTGCACATACCAGTCCCATACCAAGATTTATAGCAAACGGAGCGTTCTTATTACCCTATTTTATGTCAAACTGCTTTAGAAATGAAGCCCCCATTTATGAATGAGGACTAAATCACCTGAAAATCGGGGTTATTTTAGCTTTTAACGACCTCTGTTCCACCCATAGGTTGGCAGATATAGATTTGAGGTTCTAAGCCGGTGACATTCGCATAATCAGTGGCGACTTCATTCGCAAACGCCTCTGCACGGTCGGTTTTTACTAGGGCAACCACACAACCACCAAAGCCACCGCCTGTCATTCGGGCTCCATAACATCCAGGAGTTTCTTGCGCTAAGGCTGCCATCAAATCTAAGTCCCGATTGGTCACTTCAAAATTGTCGCGCAGGCTATCGTGGCTGGCATTCATATATAACCCCATGATGTGAGGATCTTGATTTTGCATCGCTTTCATCGACTGCAAAACCCGATCATTTTCACTCACCACATGAATGGCTCTGCGTAAAACAGTTTTATCAAGCCCCTCTACATTTTTTTGTAATTCAACTTTGTTTAAGTCTCTCAAGAACTGAACACCAAAATGCTTCGCGGCCGCTTCGCACTCGGCACGCCGATCGTTATAGCCGGAGCCGATGTGAGTGTGGCGCGACATCGTATCTAAAATGACGACACGGGTGTCTTCTGGTAGAGGCACAAGTTGAGTTGAGAGATCGCGACAGTCGATCATGAGCGCATGATTTTTCACCGCACTGGCTGAAATCATCTGATCCATGATGCCGGTATTGGCCCCGACCCATTCGTTTTCAGCCCGCTGCCCGATTTTTGCCATAGCCGCTGCATTCCAATCATCGCCTGCCAGAACGGTGTAAGCCATTGCTGTCGCCATTTCAATCGCAGCGGATGATGATAAGCCTGCGCCAACCGGCACATCACTGGTCAAAACACCTTCCCAGCCAGACAATTCATGTCCTTCATCGAGCAAGGCCCATGTCACCCCTTTTAAATATTCACCCCAGCCTTCGCCCGGTTCACCCAAGTTTCCAATGTCAAATTCAGCCCGATCATCTAGCTCAACTGAATAGGCTGAAACAATGCCATCCTCTCTCGGCCGAATCGCCAGCCAAGCCGCCCGATCTATGGCCATCGGCATCACAAACCCTTCACTGTAATCGGTATGTTCACCAATCAAATTAACACGGCCGGGTGCACGAATAATAAAGGCAGGCTCTGTGCCGTAAAGGTCAGTAAATTTTTGTTGTACAAATTCTTTTAAGTTCATAGCTGGTTCGGTTATTTGATTATAAGTAAATGTTTGGGGTGAGGTTTGACAGCGTGAAATCGTAACACAAAGCAAGAAAAAGTCGACGGATTATATCTATCCTCAGGACTAATTTGAAAACTTTTTACCAAACAAAATTTACGCCTTCGTAATGGAAATCGTTACTTTGGTATGGAACAATACTCCTATTGATTAATTTGAAAATCAATCCGTAGACGATATAGAACCGGGTTATGTGTGACCCAACGAAGAGGGTTCTTAGATCGTGAAAAGCCTTGTGACAGAACTTGACCCAAAAATTGCAATAACCAATAGTGCCGAGCCCGAAGTGTACGATCGATTTATCGACCGCTTTTTTATTCGGGTTGGTGAAATAACCACACGTTACTTTGGGGTAATCGTGGGGCTTATTTTATTTGGGTTGCTCGGGTTAGGTATGATTGCGGGGAGCGTACTGGTGGTTAGATCTGTTGGGCAACGGATTAACGACATGGAAGTTCGGGAGCAAGAGCGTCTAATCTTTGCTGAGCAGCAAATCCAACAAACAACCAATCAGTCAGACCGGTTGGCAACCAAACGACAAAAAACAGTTGATGAAAGCAGCTGGTTTGTTGTTTTAGAGGATGGGGAAGAGTTGCCGAGCGCACAAACGGCCGAGGATGATGAGCTGATTCAGGCAGATGCAACGCAGCAGTTTGTTCAGCCAAGCTTGCCTAGCCCAAATGACGACATCTTGACTCTTGATGATATTCGAGAGCTTAAAGCGTCTGATGAAGCGGTTAGTAATTAAGCCTACTCACTTACCTACTTGCCCTTATCTCACATAAAAATAAAATTATCTGCAAGGGAGCTATCTTGTCTGTTCAAACTGTGAAATAGCCTGAATTGTTAAGATATGTTTATGGAAAATTAAGTAGTCCATAAATATGGCCTAAGCGACGCATAAAAAGGGGTTGGGGGGCATTGACACATCGCATTCCAGATTAATAGAATCCAAAAACGATAAAAACACGTATTCATATTTAACGCGACCACAGCAGATCAAAACTCGTGTTAGATATTACAAAAATGTTAATGGGGGTAATTTATTGCTTTTTAGCCCCATCAAAAGCCAATTCAGGCAGGAACCAAAGGGTTTCGTTCTTAGGAAAATTTATGTCTCAAAACTCTACTTCATCAAGAATCGCTAGCGTGGTTCTAGGCTCGCTATTATTTTTAATTATCGGCATGTTTATAGGTGCCTTTTTTCTAACCGATGCAACAGATGCACTGCTTGATCCGTTTGCAGGATCTGATCAAACGGAGGCGGTACCGGCCGAGATTCAGGTGTTGAACGAAGCGCCAACGGTTGAAGCCATCATCGAAGATGCGGTTCCTGTTGCAACGGAATCTGTTGAGATTGAAGATGTTCAACCAAGCGGTGATGTAAAAACCGACTCAACTGGTACTCCGATTCTTTCACCGTTGAGCTCTGCACGTCAAGATGGCGAACTTCAAGATACGCTGATTGATATTTATAAACGAACAAACCCATCTGTTGTGCATATTTTTGCACTGGTTCAAAATGCGGCGTTGGGTTCTGGAACCGGATTTATTATTGACAATGAAGGTCACATTTTGACCAACAATCATGTGATCCAATCGGCCGAAACGCTTGAGATTAAGTTCCCTAACGGATTCCGCACCAATGCTGTGGTAGTGGGTACCGATCAAGATGCTGATGTGGCCATTATTAAAGTTGATGAGCTGCCGGAAGATGCACAACCGCTTCCATTAGGAAATTCAAGCGATCTAAGCGTAGGTGAGTTTGTTGTGGCGATCGGTAATCCATTTGGGCAAGATAGCTCGATGTCTTTGGGCATTGTCAGCGCACTCGGCCGTGGTTTGCCATCTGACCGACTTTTGCCCGGTGGCGGCAGCTACCAGCTTCCCGATGCGATTCAGATCGATGCACCGATTAACCCCGGTAACTCTGGTGGCCCATTGCTCAACCTGAATGGTGAAGTGGTGGGAATCAATGCCCGTATCTTCAGCGAAACCGGTGCAAACTCTGGTGTTGGCTTTTCAATTCCAATCGATATTGTTGAGCGCATGATTCCATCCTTAATTGAAGATGGTAGCTACATCTATCCATTTGTTGGGGTTTCGGTTCAATCAGATTTTGGTTTGGCCGCGGCCGAGCAATTTGGGTTAGACCGCACAACGGGTGCTTATGTAACCAGTGTGGTTCCAGGCGGACCGGCTGAACAAGCTGGATTTAGATCATTCTCGGCCGAAGACCCAACATCGGGTGACCTGATTATTGCAATCAACGGTGAAGACGTAAAAACGTTTGAAGACATGATTAGCTATCTGTATTTGAACACATCTCCCGGAGACAGTATCACTGTAACTGTCTTGCGTGATGGTGAACCACTTGATCTGTCATTAACGTTAGCTGAAAGACCGTAATAGATTCCGATCTAAAACGATCATTATTTAAACGAGGTTGCTGGATCTGTAGATTCCTTTTGCAGACCAGTAATTTTCCTCCTTTTTCCTCCCTTTGGCTTACCCCCGGACGTGCCCAACGTT
>JAHDEN010000180.1 GCA_020628815.1 Chloroflexota bacterium
CGGTGCTGTGTTACTGTCCCAAAGTGAAGAGATTCGCACCTACGAAGATGTCATCATCGGTTATACGGAGGAGGCCCGTCAGGTCTCTGAACAGGTTTATGTGGGTGAAAACGAGTATGTTTGTGGTCAGCGTGATTTAGGGAACGGTTTTTTTGAAGATATATGGTGTTCTGATCCGATTTATGAGACAGAATATTCGACCGTTTACGAAGACGTCCCGATTTATGAATCTCAGCCGGTGTATGGCACTGAATACACGTATGAAATTGATAAGTGGGTGTTTTCAAGAACAGAACGGCTGACCGGATTGGATCAAAACTCGGCATGGCCAGAGTATCGGTTAGAAGGAAATGAGCGGGAAGGACGAAGGTCTGAATCGTATGTAGCGATCTTTTTAGATGAAGAAGGGCGAACGCACCGGTACGATGTGCCCACATTTAACCAGTTTGCAGGTTTTTCAGATAATCGATCTTATGAATTAGAATTAGATAGCTCTGGGGCTTTGTTAAGCATTTCAGGAAATTAGCCCAGTCTGGTGAGCTTTAGCTTGGAAAGAATGAGGTAGGTATGTCAGTAATCGATAAGTTATACAAAACGGGCAATGATCAAAAACATCTTAAAGAGAAGAGTTACAAGACGGCCGAAAAGCTGAATGTTCGTATTGCAACCCATCAAAAATATACCCAGCCTAAAATTGAATTTTATGATTGGGTTTTGGGTCAGATCGATTGGTCCGGTAACGAAACGGTGTTTGATATCGGCTGTGGCTCAGGCGAATATGCCCCGCACGTTTCTAAGCGGTGTGACCAATATTTCGCCTGTGATTTATCGCTGGGCATGTTGCAAGATGGGGCGGGCAAAAGCCATAAATGTGTGAATCTAGATGCGATGGGAATCCCCTTAGCAGATAACTCGGCTGACGTTGTGTTAGCCAATCACATGATCTACCACATTCCCGATCAGGCCAAAGGGGTGGCAGAGTTTCGCCGAGTTTTGAAAGATGGTGGGCGGATGATCGCCGCAACCAATTCTGATGGATCGATGCAAGAATTGAAAGATATTCGGTCAAAAGCGATGAACTCGATTTTTCCAGACTTCCCCAAGATTGATGAATCGGTGACTTCGCTGTTTAAGCTAGAGGGTGGGGAAGAGGTATTAAAAACAGCATTTGATAATGTTGAGCTGCGTGTGCTTGAAAGCTGGCTCGTTTTTCCTGATCCACAGCCTGTTATCGATTATGTTGGATCGACCCGTGACTGGTGGGAAGAGGTATTTAGTGGGACGATTAGCTGGCAAGATTATGAAAATTCATTACGCATGATTTTGGATCAACATTTTGCAGAACATTCAGAATTTCGGGTGAGCAAAAAGACCGGGGCGTTTGTATGCTGGTAATCCGGCCGGAAACGGAGCAAGATCATGAGCGGGTTTATGATCTTGTGTCGGCCGCATTTGGGAAGCCTGATGAAGCTAACTTAGTTAATCGTATCCGGCCGTTTGAGGGGGTAATGTCACTTGTTGCAGTTGAACAAGACGATGTGCTTGGGCACATTTTGTTCTCCCCCGTTACTCTGTTAGATGAAGAGGGGAATCGACGAGAGATAAAAATTGCAGGGTTAGCACCGGTTGCGGTTTCCCCCAGCCAGCAGAAAAAAGGGGTTGGCAGCAAGCTGATTTTAGATGGATTAGAGCGCTGCAAGGCGGCCGGATATGCGGGGTGTGTCTTGCTCGGCCACCCTGACTATTACCCACGCTTTGGATTTCAACCGGCCCGATCAACGTTTGGCATAACATCAACCTATAGCGTCCCCGATCCGGTATTTATGGCGAAAGAACTGCATTCTGGCGCTTTTGATCAACTATCTGGAACAATCCATTATCACCAGCAGTTTCAAGGGGTTTAGGCGTAAAGTTTGTCAAAATCGGCCGATAATATGCGTGTTTGCCGACAAAATTGACATTTCTAACCACTCGCTTGATAATCAGAACTATGCAATTGGGAACTGTCCTAAGTGAACGATACAAAGTAGGCGAACGAATTGGCATCGGGGGAATGGCGGCCGTTTATCGAGCTGAAGACCTTCAGCTTGGCCGAGAAGTTGCCATTAAGATCATCCATGAATCATTAACGGGTGATGATGTTTTCTTGGAACAATTCCGCAACGAAGCCCATGCCGCAGCCAACATGAGCCACCCAAATATTGTGATGGTGCATGATATCGGCCATTTTGACGGCCGGTCGTTCATGGTCATGGAGTATGTCGAGGGGCGCACGCTCAAAGATATTGTTCGTGAGAACCAATCAAACAAAGAGTTCATGTCTGTTGACCGCATGTTGACTCTGGCGATCCAGATTTGCCGGGGGTTGGGATATGCACATCGGTCAGGTCTTGTCCATTGCGACATGAAGCCGCAGAATATTTTGGTGTCAGACGATGATCGGGCAAAAATCACCGACTTTGGGATTTCGCGTGCTGTCAGTGAAGCGACCCGGACCCACAGTGATGTTGTGTGGGGAACGCCACAATACTTTTCGCCCGAACAGGCGGCTGGTGAACCACCATCCCCAGCTTCAGATGTCTATTCGATTGGCATTATTATGTACGAGCTATTGGGGAACGATTTGCCGTTTAAAGGGGATAATCCGACCGCGATTGCGCTAAAACATTTGCAGTCGCCACCGCCACACATCCGTACATTAAACAAAAAAGTGCCGCCCCAAATGGCTCAAATTCTGCACAAAATTTTGGCCAAAGAGCCGGCCGGTCGCTATCGAACCGCTGGCCAGCTACAGCGAATTTTAGAGACGTATCAAAAACAGGCAGAGGAAGCGACCTCTCCGTTTATTGAGAGCCTAATGGCCAAGGCCAACCAATCTGCTGATACAGATTTGACCGTGTTGCCAACGGGTCAACCGATTAGGCAAAAAGCGACACCAGCCCGCGATAAACCTAAAAAGCGGACGGCCGCATCACAGGCTGCGACCCACATTGGCCCCACCAGCCAGCCGGTTGGCGATAAGCCAAAACGAGATTTAAAGAAGCAGCAGCCTCCTGCTAAAAAAGCCAAACAGTTTGTCCCAGCCCCTTCAGAGATGGCGTTTAACTCTCGCTTGGTCACTTTAGGTGTTGTTGCGGTGGTATTACTGCTCGGCCTTATCCCGCTGTGGTATTTTGTGGCCCAAGTTTGGGGCGCCCTTTAAGCTCGTCCCGTAAAAACACAAATTCGTCGGCGCCTTTTGCATATGTGACCATGTCGTTGCATCAACAAAGTATAGGATTTTTCCTATAACCCTTAGCTGATTTTGATGATCAGATGATAGAGCCATCCTTCATTTTGTTTTCTGATATACTAAAATTTAATCTATTTAAGTGGATGAACAAGGCGAATTAACTGTCCTGTTCCTGCCCAACTAAAAACAAAACTGCATTGGTCATTTGTTTTTAGTTTTTATCGTAAAAAATTTAGAACTATGAATTCATCTTTAGTTGCACGCTTCTTGATTTATGGGCTGATCGCAGTCGCTGTCGGATCCATTGCATGGAGCTTAATTAATTCAGATACCTCGAGTACGAGCGTTCCCATTAGCCAAGTGGCACAAGAAATCGCAGACGGACAAGTTCAAGCGATTCAGGTCGATGCGAGTGGGCAAAGCCTTAGCATCGATTATAAAAATGGAACCCGTAAACGCTCTCTAAAAAGCTCAGCTTCTTCTTTGGAAGAAGTATTGGCGACTTACGGAGTGAGCGGACAAGAACTGAACGCTCAAAACGTAACGGTTACTTACACACAGCCCAGCTTCTTAGCCAGCATATTCTCATCATCGTTTTTGCTTTTGTTTTTGCCCGTGTTGCTCATGATCGGCTTCATATTTTTCATGACCCGACAGTCGCAGGGGGCTGGAAACCAAGCGATGGCCTTTGGTAAAAGCAAGGCCAAGATGGTTACGAGCGACACCCCAACGGTCACGTTTGATGATGTTGCAGGGGCAAAAGAGGCCAAAGAGGAGCTGCAAGAAGTGGTTCACTTTTTGAAAGAGCCTGAAAAATATATCAACTTTGGAGCACGGATTCCGCGCGGTTTACTGATGGTTGGCCCACCCGGAACCGGTAAAACCTTGATTGCAAAAGCGGTCGCTGGGGAAGCTGGCGTTCCGTTCTTTCAACTGTCAGGTTCTGAATTTGTAGAGATGTTTGTGGGTGTAGGTGCTAGTCGCGTGCGTGATCTGTTTGAGCAAGCGAAACGCCATAGCCCGTGCATCATTTTTATCGATGAGATTGATGCGGTCGGCCGTCAACGTGGCGCTGGCTTGGGTGGTTCGCACGATGAGCGGGAGCAAACGCTGAACCAAATTTTGGTCGAAATGGATGGATTTGATACCGATGCTCATATCATCATGATTGCGGCAACCAATCGGCCGGACATTTTAGACCCTGCCTTGTTGCGACCCGGCCGGTTTGACCGTCGGGTAGTCATGGATCGGCCAGACGTAAGCGGCCGTGAAGAGATCTTTAGCGTTCACATGCGGGGCAAACCGATTGCAAAAACGGTTGACGTTCCAGTTCTTGCCCGGGCCACACCTGGCTTTACAGGGGCCGATATCGAGAACGCAGTCAATGAAGCCGCCTTGCTTTCAGCACGACGAGATCTAACCGAGATTTCGATGGACGAACTCCAAGATGCTATTGAGCGGGTTCAACTGGGGCCAGAACGACGCAGCCGAGTTATTACACCAGAAGAAAAAGAACTGGTCGCATATCACGAAGCTGGGCACGCCTTGATCGCTTGGTTGTTACCCGAAGGGCCGACGATCCGTAAAGTTACCATCATTCCACGTGGCATGGCCGGTGGGGTGACTTGGTTCTTGGCGGAAGAAAACCAGCTGCTCACCACGAAGAAGTTCAAAGGTCAGATCGCTACCGCGTTAGGCGGCCGAGTGGCTGAAGAGATTATTTTTGGTGACGTGACGACCGGAGCAAGCGGCGATTTACAGTCAATCACACGTGCGGCTAAGTCGATGGTGACCCAATACGGCATGAGTGACAGCTTGGGATTGCGCGTCTATGGTGAACGTCAAGAGATGGTTTTCCTCGGCCGTGAGATCAGCGAGCAGCGTGACTATTCAGACGCAATTGCTGAGCAGATTGACCGAGAAGTCAACGAGATCATTGAAGTTGAATACAAACGTGTTCACAAACTGATGACCGAAAATCGGGACAAGCTTGAGTTGATCGCAAACGAATTGCTAGAAGTTGAGACACTTGACATGCATGAGTTCGCAGAATTGTTGAACGCTTAATCCAACTAAATATCTAAAGGGGGAGCCTGCATTTCGATTTTGACTGTCGATAAATAGCCATTAAGTCTATTTCCCCCTTCGCCCATCCCTAATAAAATACGCACGCAGATGGAAAATATGGTTGATCTCACTATAATTAACCGTCGATAATTCTCGTATGTCAGTCATTCAAGCATTGCTCCCAACTATTAATATTGTCCTGCAATCGGCCATTGTTATATTTGGGGCTTCAATCATTCTCTATAACTTACCCTATGTACTGCGTGATCGGGTCACTCGTTCGTTTGTTTTGTTAACAACGTTTGTAGTGATTGTGTTTACCGCAGAGTTAATCGTTTCAATCGGTATCCCGATAAGTTCATCTGAGAATTGGCTGCGCGCTGAATGGGTCGGCATCGCCCATGTTCCGGCCGCATTGCTCCACTTGTCTGACATTTTATTGATTTCAACCGGGTCTGTGTCTGTGCGTCGACGGTATGCGATCTATGCCACCTATCTGGCCGGATCTGGCTTTATGACACTCGCCATCCTAACAAAATTTGTAGTTGGCGATGTGGTGAAAGATGAAGGGTTTGCCTACTTGCAAGCTGGGCCGGTCTTCCCTGTCTTTACAAGCTTTTTTCTTGTGGTGGTTGTTTTAGCCATCTATAACATTTGGACCGCACGTAATCGGACCCTTGTGCCAACGACGCGCCGCCGCTTAACCATCATCTTGGCCGGTGTATTGGCTGCCCCATTGGGCGTCTATCCATTTTTGCTTATTTCAACAGGGCGGCCACTAGAATCCCCGTTTCGGATCCATTTAATGCTATTTTTGGGCAATTTAATTGTCGGGGCGATGTTTGCTCTGCTAACGTCTCAGCTTGTCTACTTTGCCATGTCGTCATCCCCGGCCCGTGTGGTTCGGGTCCGTTTGTACAAATATATGGCGCGGGTTCCGCTGGCCGCCACGCTCATATTGGCAACCTATGTTTTGGTTGTGCAAGGGGCGTCGTTTTTAGGATTGCCGCTAAACTTGGCTATTCCCAGCGCCATTGTGACAACGGCCATTGTGACCCAATGGGCCATTCACACGTTTAAACGGCCGCTGGAGCGCATTTTTCAGCTAAACGAAGATCCTGATGTACGCCGGATTCAGTTGTTGAGCGAGCGGATTGTGACCACGCGTGAGATGCACGAATTTTTGGAGAGCATCCTTGCCACAACGTGTAACGCGCTGCAAACACCGGCCGCGTTTGTGGTCTCTTATACCCCTGAAGGGCCCCGCATGGAGCGATCAATCGGCATTGGTTCTGAAGGGTCGCAGTTGGCGGCTGATAGCGAGCTACAGTCGATGCTGGAGATCAAAAGCAAAGGTGGCGTGGTCACGACAGATGATTTTGGCGATTACCCGATTGCGGCCGGGAACGAAGATATGGTGCGCTGGGGTGACTATTGGATCCGCCCGTTGCGGGCCAAAAAATCAGACCAAATGTTGGGGATATTCGGGATCAAAACCCGTCAAGAAATGGTCTATCTGACTGAAGCTGAGAACCAGCTGTTTAATAATTTTTCTAGACAGGCGGCATCCGCTTTAGAAGATCAGGTTTTGCAGCGGCAAGTGTTTGCGGCAGTTGAAGGATTGTTGCCCCAAGTTACCGAGCGGCAGCAGCGGGCAAATTTAGCCGCTAATAGCGATCCAACACCGGCCCTGACACAACCGGCCGAAGAGCTAGCCGTCTTGCAAGACCCTGATTTTTCCGGCATGGTGCGGGATGCGCTTTCTCACTACTGGGGTGGCCCACGTTTAACCGAAAGCCCTTTGTTGGCGCTTTCAATTGTTCAAAATTCCCTAAAGGAAAATGAGGACAACGCCACACGCGCGATGCGGGAAATTTTGACCAAGGCGATTGATCGCCAAAAGCCGGAAGGGGATCGCAGCTGGACCAGCGCAGACTGGATTTTGTATAACATTTTGGAGCTGAAATTTTTGCAGGGGCGCAAAGTTCGGGACATCGCCCGCCGTTTGGCGATGAGTGAGTCTGATTTATACCGTAAGCAGCGGGTTGCAATCGAAAATGTCGCTAAAACAATTTCTGAAATGGAACGTGTTGAGGGGCAATAAATAAGCTGCTATGTTCCATTTTGTTGATGATCAACTGCATTGCGAAAATGTTCCTCTTTCAAAAATTCAAGAAGAAGTTGGGACGCCGACCTATGTGTATTCGGCCGACCTTATTCGCCAAAATGTAGCGGCCTACAAAGCTGCAGACCCTGATGCGATTTTTGCCTACGCACTGAAAGCGAACCAGAACATTGAGATATTAAAACTAATCAGAAGCTGTGGATTTGGGGCGGATGTTACCAGCGGGGGCGAGCTATATTTGGCCTTAGAGGCCGGTTTTGATCCCCAAAAAATTATTTTTTCAGGCGTGGGCAAACGGGACGATGAGATTTTGATGGCGTTTGATGCGGGTATCTCATCGATTCATGTGGAATCTACGGCCGAAATGGGTGTGATCGAAAAATTGGCGGCTGAAAGAGGCATACGGGCTAAAGTTGGGGTGCGCCTAAACCCGAACGTTGATGCAGAAACCCATCCCTATATTTCTACCGGGCTTCTTGAAAATAAATTTGGGGTGCCAATTGATGCGGGCATGGAGCTGATTCGTTATGCGCACGCCTCCTCACATCTCACGCCAACCGGTGTCGCCATGCACATCGGGTCACAAATCCGCGACATCTCTTCGTTTATAGAAGCTGCCAATCTGGTAGCCGATGTGGCGTTAGAGCTGAAATCGGCCGGAATTGAGCTGGAATACGTCGATCTAGGCGGTGGCTTAGGAATCGATTATCAACAGGCTGAATCTGATCGTGTTGCTCCAACCGCAGCGATAAACGCATGGGTCTCCCAAGTTGGGGCACCGGTTCGGCGGGCAGGATTGGCGGTTAAAGCGGAGCCCGGCCGTTCGATTGTTGGGGCGGCCGGTGCATTGCTGAGTCAAATCACATTTACCAAAAATAATGGGGCCAAAACCTTTTATATCGCGGATGCGGGTATGAACGATCTTATTCGCCCTCCGCTTTATTCAGCCCATCACCCGATCGTGTCGGTATCTTTAACGGGATCAGACCCGGCCGATCAAGAGCTGGCAGTTGATGTGGTTGGTCCGATTTGTGAAAGTAGCGACTTTTTGGGCAAAAACGTCCAGCTCCCTAAATTACAGCGCGGGGCATTGATCGCGGTGATGAACGCGGGGGCGTACAGTTTTGCGATGAGCAGCAACTACAACGGCCGACTGCGAGCGGCCGAAGTTTTGGTTGATGGGGATTCATGGCGCATCATCCGGCCGCGACAGCAATATGCTGATTTGCTGTGAGCATCCCGCAAAAAATAATTTTATGTCAAGGAGTTTATAGTTTGCCCCTCCTGATTTCTTTATGGTAGACTCAAAACTTATCTCAAGAAATTAAAGGCATGGACCCAGAAATTACGTATATTAGAAGCAACGATATGGATGAACAAGAAAGCATTTCGACAAACGAAGATCAGGCCCCATGGGGCGGCTGGGAATGGTTAAAAACCATCCTGTTTTTAGCCATTTTGTTTGTTGCTGGTTTTGTGACGATACGGGTTGCTGGCCCCATGTTATTTACAGACTATGTGCCTGGAATAATCGGCTTGGATAGCCAAGATGCTGATATGCAGATTGAAGACGGTCAGGCAGAATCACCAGATGCTGCTGATACTTCTGACTCCGCAACTGGTGATACCGATGAGGCGGCCGACTCGCCACGGGACGACGAGCAATCTGAAGCTGACAACAGCGAGACGGGTCAAGAGGGCGCTACAGAGGAAGCTGCCGAAGAAACAACTGTAATTGAAGGCGGAGATGAGGGTGAAACCGCTGGTAAAGCTGAAGAAGAGGGAGAAGTTGACGCTGAGACGTCTGATACAGAGTCATCTCCATCAGCTGAGGTTGAGGTCTACATTGTAAAAGTTGGTGACACATTAACTTCGATAGCGGCTACATTTGGAGTCACAATTGAAGAGATTGTGGCGGTCAACCAATTCTTAAACCCAAATTATGTTCAAGTTGGGCAAGAAATAAATATTCCAAAGTAAGTTTACGTGAAAATAATTGAATATAGCCTGCAAAACCGTATCTTTTACGCGGATAGATGACCAATTGGTTATTTGAATTGTGGGTGAGATTGCTACGATAAAGAGGGGATTAAAATATGGTTTGGGTTACACTTGTATTTTATAAGTTGAGCTACTGTTTGACTAAATACAGGTTCCTGGGTCGCTATCCTAGACACATACTTTTAAATCGAGACTCCTTAAATCGATGGTAAAGCTCAATTATTATTTTAAAAACCTGAAAAGTACTCTAAAAATTCCTCCTTTTTCTTCCCTTTCTTAACAGTAAAATAGGAGAGAACGGGTAACAATATGGTTGCTGTTCTGCGATTGCTTTTCATCACCTATTTTTCAATTGCCCCACAGTATTTGAAAACAAAACAAGTTAATAGAGCGGTTGCTCGACAATGGGCAATACGCTTTAATTTTATTTTACCGCTTTGATTCACCCGACTAAATGAAAGAAGTAATCGGTCAAGTCGTCAACAATTTTGAAATTCAAGACATCCTCGGCGAAGGCAGCATGGGGATTGTTTACCGTGCCTATCATCCTGATTTACAGAGATATACGGCTATAAAAGTGCTCCGGCCGGAGATGATTAGCATTCCGGATTCCTTCGAGCGATTCCTGCAAGAGGCAAGGACGGCCGCTCAGCTCCAACACGAGAACATTGTTAACGTGATCAATTTTGGCGAGATCGAAGATAGCTATTACTTGATGATGGAGTATGTGGAAGGGGCCAGCATGCGTGAGCTGGTTGAGGAGAATAGGCAAGGGATAGCGGTAGCTGATCTAGCGGTCATTTTTACCCAGATTGCGGATGTTTTAGAATTTGCGCATGACGAGGGTGTTTTACACCGTGATTTAAAGCCAGATAATATCCTGCTAACAAACAATGAAGATGAGCCAGATGGGCAATACAGGGCGATGGTCAGTGATTTTGGCCTTGTCAAGATCGCTCATGGGGAAAGCCTGACCCAAACGGTAAATGGGATGACGTTAGGAACTCCAGCTTATATGTCGCCGGAGCAATGCACGGGGACTGATACAGATGCACGTTCAGACATCTATTCTTTGGGTGTGACGATGTATGAAGCCGCAACTGGGCAGCGGCCGTACCCGATTCGTAATTTGTTTGATGCGGTCAAGTTCCACACCAGCGGAAAGTTGGTTCCCCCTAAGGCGCTTAATCCTGATATTCCCAATCGGTTAAATATTTTGATTCGGCAGATGCTGAATCCTGACCCAGACAAACGCCCTGCGTCTGCGGCCGAGGTTAAGAAACGGCTGGCACGCTTTTTGCCCAATGCCCGCTCGATACGTCAATCACAAATTCATGCACGCTTGCGTGAAGGTGCAGGCTATGTGCCAGATCCTACTGATAGCCAGTTTTTGTTTTCTTCGATTAGGGAAGAAACGTTAAAGGAAGTCAGCAAGCCGATTTCTCGCTGTATCGTCGTTACTTACAAGGGGCGGGTAGAAAGTGTATATCCACCTTTAGTTGAAGGGGAGCGGCTAATTGTCGGCCGTAGCAGCAACGTGGATATCGTGTTAGGACGCAAAGAACGATACGTTTCAAAGCAACATTGCGAAATTGTAGTGGTGGGGAACCGGGTAGAAATACGGGACCTAGAAAGCACAAATGGAACGTTTATCGGCGAGACTCGAATCGGGGCGGCATCAACCGAATGGCCCGAAGATCAAGATATTAACTTGGGCGGCTATAAACTTTCACTGCGTAGCGTGAGTGAAGGTGAAAAGCTAAAAGATGAAGGCAAAGAGGAAGAACGGACGGTGATTCAGGGGCAATTTATTTTGTCTTGCGTTGGGGCAAAGCCTGACCTTGTCAATTTGGCCGGTGATCCGGTCATTGTGGGCCGTTTGCCAGCCTGCCAAATGATCTTGCCAAACGGCCGAGTTTCGAAAAAACATCTGCAGATCGAAACAGAAGGGGATCAAGTATTTGTCACCGACTTAGACAGCACCAACGGGTCTAGCCTGAACGGTGTGCGACTCACCCCTGGCACCAAGGTTTCGTGGGACGGTAATGCTCCGTTGAAAATCGCAGACTATGAAATTCTGCTCACCAAACCGCTGATCGGGACAGGATCTGGCTAGATCAAGAAAAAATCATCCAAAACAAAAAGCGGTGCTTCGCAAATTTGCGAAGCACCGCTTTTTTTATTTAAGCGACAAACGATTGTCTTTAAACAGATTTCGTTTGGCTATTAGTATTTGATTCGAACGATGTTGAATTTGATTGTGCCATTTGGCGCATTAATTTCAACCGATTCTCCTTTCTTCTTGCCGAGCAGGGCGATTCCGAGCGGGCTTTCGTTAGAGATTCGGCCGTCAACAGGGTCAGCTTCTGCTGGTCCTACCAGATGGTACGTTTCTTTTTCATCTTCACCGTCTTCAACAATCGTAACAAAGGCACCGAGTGAAACACGACTTTTAATAACTTTTTCTTCGCTGATTAAGCTGTAGTTATTAAGAATCTCCTCCAGTTTCTCAATTCGTCCTTCAAGGAAGGATTGTTCGTTACGCGCTGCTTCTAGTTCAGCGTTGTCGACAAAATCGTCGTCTTGCCCATCTTCTAGGGCCATTGCTAGGC
>JAHDEN010000181.1 GCA_020628815.1 Chloroflexota bacterium
TCTTGACCGCCTGCACCGAGCAAAAGGTGGGGTAAAGCTGGGTAAAACCGATTAGCTTTCCCTCATTTTCTGGGTCTTCGGCCCCGAAGATAACCGATTCGTGGTTGACCAACCGTTCTGAAATATAGCTTGTGGCAAGCTGGAGATCAGGTTCACAGTTATAAAATTGACGATATAAATCAAATAGGCGGGCTACTTCGGGTAAATGGGTTAGGTCTGTGCGGATAATGTTCATAAAATTTTTTAGTAGTCGACGCCGTCGACCCCTACGCTATAAATTTTTCAATGCGGCCGATTAAATCATCATCTTCACGGATAGCCAAGTATTGAGCCTTTGCTTCCGTTAGCAAATTAACGACATCGCCGGTCCAAGCGGGGTCAGCTTCTACCAACTTTGGCAGAACGTCTAAGGCCACACGCACCACGTCAGCATCCCCGGCCGACCAGCGCAGAAAGCTAACCAGTTGGTCAATGCTCATTTCAGGGATTTGTTTCAGCAGGTGGTACCGCATCCCAAAAAAATCATCAGGGCTGTTTTGAATGATGGTTTGTTCAAAGGCCAACTCGGTTGCTTTAAGTGTCCTTTCTTGCATTTGGAACGCATATGCAACTGTTTGTAAATTGTCTTGATAGTGAGAGGGGACAAACGCCCGGCCGCCGCTCCGCTCTACAAATTCAGTGATGGCATGGTAGTTGACCATCATTGAAAAACTGCCGTGCAGGTTGGGGAGCGGGTCCCCCTCGCCGATCATCGAATCGATGTTGCTAAAGCCACGGTCGGCCGAAAGCAGCAGCCCCGCGCCAAACCCCATCCAATAGTTGATGCAGTCTAGGCCGATATTTGGAAACGACAGGCCGGTGTCCGACCAATCTTCAAAATAGGCTTCATAGTCGAGCAGAATCTGATTATACAGGTCGTTTTTGTAGGTATTAGGGTCAAAAGGGAGTGGCTCATACGCCAGCGAAAGCCGCTCCCAAATTGTTGGGTCACTTAGTTGCGATTCGTGTTGGGGCGAGTAAAGCGAGAGAAGATTGGCTTGGAGCTCTCCGTTTTTGATGACAAAACTATCTTGTGGAATCGAATCGAAAAAGTAGTTGGCTAGCAGGATGACCGGGTTTTTTGTTGAATCGGGTGAAAGCGTTTCGCCACTGTTTATCAACTGCAACGGCCCCATGTTCATCACATCAAATTTGGCAAAATCAAGAACCCCATACTCGACCAATTGAGTTAACTGCGGGTTGCTGCGCCAATTTTCGATGATGCTGTCAGCAAAATCTGTGAGCACAAACTTGAATTGAACGGCCTCATCCCCAAAAATGCCGAGTTTGTGAATGAGGTGATGGGTCAACCGGCCGCTTCCGGCTCCCAATTCGACAATGTAGATCGGTTCTTCAGGATCAATTTGACCGGCCATGTCGTGCAAATAGGCTTTGATCAGGTTGGCGTAAGCACGCGCCATAAACGGATTACAGCTGATGGTGTGGGGCACGACATCGTCTTGCCACGCCTGCATCCCGGCCGATTCAAAATAGGTGCGCTGAATGTCCCAAATCAGGGAGTTTGAAAGAGGTTTATCCGCTTCGAGTAACATAGCCAAATAGCTTATCAGCTAATCAGCTCGTTCGCTACGCTCACTGTCAGCATTTCAGCTAGTTGACTAAAACTGCAACACGTTCGGCTTGGTCCTAATAGCTGATTCGCTGAAAGCGACCTTCGGGATTAAGCTATTCATAAATATCGCAACCGGGATAGGTGAACGAAAAGCCATACCAGCGGCTGAGCAACTGCATCGGTTTTTCACCGGTGTCGGCCCATTTTGCCCGAGGGGTGCCATCGATCCGGCCGCGTGTGACAATGAGCTCACGCCCTTGCCATTTGTCCGTAATCGATTCCCCTTTTTGCAGGGCACTGATCGGATAGAACTTGGCCTGATTATTCTCATCCATCACCCCCAGCCCGTTTTCACCTTCCGGCAAACGGTCATCAATTTCACTATTCATCGACTTGCGGAAATGGGGTGGGAAAATGGTCCCTTTTTTATTGATCAAGTTGCTACCAAAGACAAACCGCATCAGTCGGCCGTACCACGGCATACTTTCAGATTGGATCAAAATCACGTCAGGATAATCGGCCAACTCGGCTTCAACCGTTGTTAGTTCAACGCCCCAAAACGGCAACCGCTTGCCCGTGTTTGACCCATCAAATGCTTCTCCAGTGATGTGATCCCACAAGCTCCGACTTTCATCATCTCGCATAATGGCTAGCCCGTTTGATAAACCGACCACGCCAAACCAATGAACCTCACCCTCAACCACAGGTGTCAGACCGACACCGCTGTTGCAAGGGGCTCAAAAGGTGACGAGGTACGGTTCTCCAGCCAGCTCACCTTGGCAAATGTGGTGGTAGATCATTTCGCTCACAATCAAGACGCGCCTTTCCCCGTTCCGCTCAAATGAGATGAGTTCTGTTTGGGGGGATAAGTTGGCCCGCTTTAACGGGATTTCGTTACTTGCATCCGGCCGTAGCGGCTCAAAGCGATAGCCGGTTTCGGTGATAATGCGAATATCTCGGTTAATTCTGGAAGAGGTTTCTTGAATAGCCATCTTAGTTTTCCTTTTTGCTTGGGTCATAAATGTCACAGTCAGGGTAGGTGAATGAAAATCCGTACCAGCGGGTGAGCAGCTGCATCGGCCGACCATCCCCGCTAGGGCCGTTGCCATCGGCCCATTTGGCTCGAGGAACCCCATCAATCGCACCACGTTCAATGATCAACATACGGCCGAGGAACTCATCCTCGATTTTGCCACCTTTGGGGATGGCGCTCATCGGGTAATACTTAGCCTGATGATCATCCGTCATCACCCCCAAACCGTTTTCACCTTCCGGCAATCTCGAATCAATTTCAGTGTGCATCGACCGGCGAAAGAAGCCAGGGAGCGTTGTCCCTTTTTTGTTGATGAACTCTTTTCCAATCGCCATATTCATCATGGTCGATTTAAAGAACGGTATGCGAGGAGACTTAAGCAAAACCGCATCAGGGTGGGCCGCTAGCTCCGCCTCAACCGTTGTCATGTCAATGCCCCAAAACGGCAGCCGCTGGCCCGCATTTGGCCCATCAAAACATTCTCCGGTGATGTGGTCCCACAAGCTGTTGCTTTCTTCGTCTCGCAAGACGGCTAGCCCATTCACGATTCCCGGCACACCAAACCAATGTACGTTCCCATCAACCAGTGGCGTCAGACCGACGCCGCTATTGCAAGGTCCTCAAAAGGTGACCATGTATGGTTCACCGGCCAGTTCCCCTTGGCACACATGGTGATAGTGCATTTCTGTGACGATTAGGGCACGTCGCTCACCGTTCCGTTCAAAGGTAAGCAGCTCGATATCCGGTTTTAGACCAGCTTGTGCTAGCGGCAGCTCATGGTCGGCCGTCGGCCGGAAGGGGGTAAACTCAAACCCCTCTTTTTGTATATTGATTTTGGTGCGGTTTATTCGTGACATGATTTCCTTTGTATGCAAGTGCTTACTTGCATTGACATTGTAACCCATCCCCCAATGTTTTCAAGTATGATCTTTGTAAGGTGCAATTTTCTTCAACAAAAATAGCCGCTCACCTACAATTTTTTGTACTAGATAGGGGGTTTTAGGCGGCGCCTTCCTCGAGTGTGCTCCAGTTTGTTGCACCATTTGGCGGACTGTGGAAAATACGAAATCAATCCAACATAAATAAATTCAAAAGCGAAATAAATCATGAAATTAACTGGCAGTCGGACATCAGGTGATGATGATTTTTTTAGCGATTGGGACTTTTTTATCGATTCGGCCGCAGATTTTGACCGTATCTTTAAACTGCTTGATCGCGCGCTCGTTTGGCGGCTTCAGAGCCAGGGTGAGCAAAATATGTTAACGGTGGTGGGGCCCAAAGGGGAGATTTTTAAGTTCAGCGGACCTAAAGACCAATTTAAATCGATGTGGGAGCGGATCGCACAGCCCCGTACCCATGAAGATTTACACCTTTACTGGATCCTAGCGTTTCAGCAGCTCAAAGTGCTTTACAGAGAATACGATCTATTAGCCGAAATCGGGCTGGAGCGGCTTTCTGGATTAATGCGGGACATTTATCTAAAACGTGCGGCCGACGTGGCTGAATACAAAAGCACCTACTCGTACCGCCTCATGCGGCTAAAACTGGCTGATTGCAAAGAGAAACTTTCAGTTGTGACCGGTCTGCCGTATCGAGATTCGGCCGAGCGGTTGACGAAAATTCGACGGATGAACGAATTGGTTCAATCGATCTCTCCTACTGAGTTTTTGCAACTTTCAGACACATTTGAAGTGCGGACAAAATGGTTGGCCGAACACGCCCTCGCTTAACCTGCGTATTAAAATCTTCTTGTGCCTTCTGATAGAACCTAAGCTACAGGTCGGCCGGGGATGAAATCGCTATAATTTCAGGATGTCCGCCCTCCACACATATGCCTATGCGCTCAAACAACTTCAGCGTGATGTCAGAATCTATCTGTTTACCGCTATTTTGGCGGGGTTTGCAACCAGCGGTGTCTACTCTGTACTCCTCAATATTTTTCTTATTCGGCTAGGCTATCAATCCGCTTTTATCGGATGGGTGAATGCGGCCGGGCAGTTTGCCTTTGTCACCATCAGCTTTTTGGCCGGATGGCTAAGTCTGCGTTGGGGCACTCGCCGCTTAATTTTGGCCGGTCTAGCCTGTTACGGACTGGGCTACTTTTTATTGCCGTTGGCTGAATTTTTGCCAGGGCAATGGCAGGCGGGATGGCTAATTGGGGCGGCGATCCTTGCTTCATTTGGCGGCCCACTCTACTGGGTTAACGGCAACCTGTTCATGATGGATAAAACCACAGAGGTGGAACGCTCTCACGCCTATTCGCTGCGCACCGGTTTCTTTCCGTTATCTGGTTTTGTGGGCAGTTTAGTTGGCGGCTGGCTCCCCACGTTTTTATCTAGCAATTTTGGCTACACGTTAGACTCACCTGCTCCCTACCGCATTGCGCTCATGGCTGGGGCGGTTTTGTTTTTGCCCGCATTTTTGCTTATGCGTCAAACAAGCGACTCACGCATCGCCACAAAAAAAGAGCTTGAGGCCCATTCTGAGCCGGTGCCTTGGCTGTTGTTTGTACCGTTGGCCCTGATCATGCTGGTACGTGCGGCCGGGGAAATGGCGGCCCGCAGTTTTTACAACGTCTATCTCGACACCGTTTTTGGCGTTCCCGTTTCGTCCATCGGCTTTGTGGCCTCGTTGGGATTGTTCCTCGCCATCCCCACCGCTTTGCTGACCCCAACCCTGACAGACCGCTGGGGGAATGCAAACGTATTCATCGTGGCTATGGGTGGCATGAGCGTATCTTTGGCTTTGATGGGGTTGTTTGATCAATGGTGGCTGGTGGGTGGGAGTTATGTGTTGCTGATGGTCTTTGCGGCCGCTACCAAACCAACCATTTATGTTTATAGGCTTGCCATCCTGCAGCCGGTTTGGTGGGGAGTAATGTCTGGCACCGGTGGCACAACCCACGGGATCGGCATGGCCAGCGGTGCCATTGGGGGCGGTTATCTGATCGATAGCATCGGTTATCAGCCGTTTTTCTTGCTTTCGGCCGTGGTTGTTTTGGTTGGTGCGGTCGCTTTTTGGTTTTTTAGCCAACAGTATCCTGAAAAGGAAAGGGATAGCGGATAGAATAGGGAAGTGCATGGGCAAGGGTGGCTTGGCGAGTGTCTTGTTTGCTGAGTGAAGGATGTGCCGGAAATGGGCAATAAACAATGGAGAATGGGCAATGGGCAATGGGCAACGGGCATCAGAGCCTCCCCACAACTTTTGAACGCACCCGTTTCGTAAAGGGGGTTGTATTTTGATCGGCCGATGTTTATAATTCCGATCCGTTTAAAAAACAGAACATTTAGGGCGGTTAGCTCAGTTGGTTAGAGCGCGTCGTTGACATCGACGAGGTCACAAGTTCGAGTCTTGTATCGCCCACAAAAAAAAGCCACTCCTTGCGGGGTGGCTTTTTTGTTTTTGGTTTAATCCCCAGTTTCTTTTAGAGCGCAGTCTGGAATCTCATCCGTAAATTGAATACGGTCAGGCTTAACTGGATCGAGTAACCGGACCAGAGAAGATGAAATCCATAGCTCGCTTGCTTCTGTGTCCCTAATAAATCGGCTTAAGCTGTCTTTCTGACCATTAATTGTTGGTAATTCAATTGATGTTACATCAATTTTGAACCATCTTGTGTCGCTAGTTTGAACAATAATATCTGCGAATGCTCCAGTGGGTAACACCCCGAGCCAATGACATTGTGTTCTGCTCGGCCCCTCACGAACATTGACTATTTCAGCTTCATTGTCATGCACAACTAACTGTTGTGTAAAGTTGCCTGAATTACTCTCGTTTGTTGCGGCCGAGGTTGCCTCTATTGTTGCAACAGTCTGAGCCAGCTCTTCAAGCGTCTGGGTGATGTTTTCTAATACTTCTGTCTGTGCCAGAGTTGCTGCTTCTACGGTTGCGATCATACCGCTTTGTTCCCCAATCGATCCGCTGGCCTCTGCAAATTCGCCCGCTTGTGCTGACACAGCTTCTTGAAGCGTTTCTAAGCTTTCCGCCTGAGCTAAAACCTCTTGTTCCAACCCCTCTAAACTGCCGGTCTGAGACGAGGCGGCACTCTCCAAAGCTTCGATGCTGGTTGCAACCTCTTCTGAAATCGGAACTTGGCTTGAACCTGTGCGATTGGTTGTAGAGAATGCGGAATAGAGAGCTAGTGCACCTGTTATCAAGCTGATGCCTAAAATCCACCAAAGCAGCTGAGGAAGAAAAGAGGAGCTTTTTTCTGGTTCTTGGAGGTTGGCCGGGGCGAGCTGTGAGGCGGGATAATCACCCGTTTGATCGTAGACGTATGCGGCCCAGTAACGCAAAATATTGCGCAGTTTGTCCCGTTCAGCAACCAAAGGGACATCGTGTCCAGATTCACGCACTTCTTCAATAAAAGCGCGCACCTCTTTCAGCTCAATCGAGCTTGCATCTTGATCAAGCTGCGCCTGCATTTCCAGATGCTGAGCATTTAATTCTTCGTAACGCTTCATGAATCGTTCCTCTTGTGATTAAGGCAGGTGGGGAAACTTTTCTCCATTAGATCGGCTCCTTCGTGACACTCGGCCGGCGCAGGGTCATGATTTCTTGGGCCGTTTTGAGCAGGGCTTTATCGGCCAAATACAGCTGTTGATCTGTGTCATCTCCAAACTCCGAAAGTCCCTCACGCAATGTGAGCAGATCTCGATCAAACAGAGATTTGTCGATGAGCTTAGACGCACGTTTGGGAGCCAGCAGCCACTGCGGCCCTTGCGTCGGGTTGTCGGGCACATACACATCCCCAATGACCAAAATTTGTGTGGCAAATTCTTCTAACCTGCGTAAAACGCGCTTGACCGGCCGCCACTCAACCTCAATCGAATATAAAAAGCGATCCTTTTCTTGCGAGTCATCATCCCCCAAATTAAGTTTGCTAAAGGTGTAAATGTAGCCACGGCAGGGGGCAAAGTGATTTTGCAGATCTTGAAGGTAGTTGTGAACTTCCTTCCATTCCTGCATTTTTTCATGGAGCAGATTAAATTCATCCACGTAAGCGGAAACTTGTTCTGTAAACTCCTTAAACGCATGTTGGACCGGCTGGCTGGCACTCGCCATGATCGACTCTTGCAGTTCACGCGCTCGATTTGAATCGTACTCGACATGAAACTCAACATCGGGTCGGCCGCTTTTGATTGTGTCTTGAATCAATTGCAGGGTGCCGCTGCGCTTGCCCCAAAGAATAAGCTCGCGCGCTTTGCCAGCTTTTGTGTCGCCACTCAGATTATCGAAATCAACATCAAGTTCAAAACAGAGCGTACGAATTTCATCCAATGTGTAGGCGCTGTTCAGGATTCGCATCAGCTCAATGCTGAACTCATTTGGCAGGCCAGCTGGGGGGGATTGTTGGCTATCTGTCATCGTCAACTTATTCCATTTTTAACCCCGTTTTGTTAGGACCATTCCTGTCTCACTAGGAACAGAACCAAAAAGGGAGTTGTTCACTAGCCGATTCACACAATCGGCTATCAATTAAAACGCCAAAAGCCCGCTCTAAGTTCAGCCAAGCTGTTTTAACGCACTACGGGCGGCATGGTAGCCACACATCCCGTGTACACCCCCGCCTGGCGGAGCTGAGTGGGAACAAATAAACAGCTTGGGGTTGGGAGTGCTGTAGGGATCAAAACGGGCAACCGGCCGGGTGAACAGCTGGGTAATGTCGGCCGCACCGCCGGTTATGGCACCACCCACATAGTTGCCGTTGTAGCTGGCAAAATTTTGGGGCGATGTGGTATGTCGGGCCAAAATCGTCTCTTTAAACCCAGGGGCAAAGCGCTCAATTTGGTTTTCAATCGCGGCCGTCATATCTTTGGTCGAGCCGCTGGGGACATGGCAGTAAGCATAGCCGGTGTGTTGCCCGGCCGGAGCACGGCTGGGGTCAAACTGGCTCTGCTGGCAGGCGATCAAGAATGGGTTGTCCGAATGTTTGCCGTGCCAGGCATCGTGCTCACTCTGGGCGATTTCTTCTAAAGTTCCACCCACATGCACGGTTGAGGCTTTTAAAACATTGGGATCAGTCCAAGGTATCGGCTCTGATAAAGCCCAATCTAGCTTAAAAACACCGGGGCCGAAATTATATTTGTTGAGCCGATTTTTATATCCGGCCGGTAGCTCATCCTGCGCAATGTTTGCCAGTTGGAACGGGTCGGTATTAAACAAAACGGTGCGAGACTCTGGCAGTTGGTTTAAGGCTGTAATCGGTCGGCCGGTTTGAATTTCGCCCCCCAATTCTAAAAAGTAGTTGGCCAACGCGGTTGTGACTGTGGCTGATCCCCCGGCCGCTACCGGCCAATCTTTCATGTGGGCGGTGATGGCGAAAATAAGCCCCACGGCCGCACTAAAGAGCTTGTTGAACGGCAGCACACTGTGTCCCGCACAGCCTGCAAACAGCGCGCGCCCCCGATCCCCACGAAAACGGAGCTTGGCGTATGTGTTGGCCGGAAGCCCCCCCTGCATCCCAAACAGGGCTAGGATCAATGGCTGGCTGGGGAAGCCTAACGGCCCTAAAGAATCTTTGAGCAACCCTTCGCCATACGGCAAAATCGGCCGGACCATGCGCCGCCATGCAGCCCCATCGGCCCCCAAACTTTCTGCCGTTTCGTCTACAGATTGGGAGAGCAACACGGCCGGTTGATTTTCTAAAGGATGAGCAACTGACGCTTCTGGGAAAATCCATTTGAGCCCATGTTTTTCAAGGGGCAGGGTGGTCCAGAACGGGGATAAAACCCCCATCGGATGCACGGCCGAGCAATAGTCATGCTGGAATCCGGGCAGGGTAAGCTCTGTGGTGCGTGTGCCACCCCCAATCGTGTCGGCCGCTTCTATCACCAGCACCCGTTTGTTGTAGCGTGCTAGCTCAATGGCGGCCGAGAGTCCGTTGGGGCCAGAGCCGATAATGATCGCGTCGTAAGTTTCCATAAGTCTCTCAGGTGATGGTACGCAGGTCGGCCGAGAAAAGCAATGAAAAGTATGTGAGGAGGGTGGTTTTGAATGGTAAATGGTAAATTTTGAACGGTGAATGGATCGTCCTATTTACCATTCACCGTTTACAGCGAAGCGATATTCACCATTTATAATTTTGTCACTTTGTGAGCAGGGGCCATGATATGAATTGTAATTAGTAAATTTTGAACGGTGAATGGTAAATGCCGCTTCGCTTCCAAACAATGCCGCTTCGCTTCTGACCCTATGACCTCCATCATTTTCTGGCTGTTTTGTTTCACCAAGTGCTAAAATTCGGGAATGGATCAAACACTCACAAAAAGACAGGCTTGGATTACCGCAGCCCGGCCGCGTACGCTTCCACTGGCTCTTTCTAGCATCGCCCTGGGGGGATTTTTAGCGGCCGGTCAAAACCGCTTTAGTTTGGCCGTCGTATTGCTCAGCGGCCTGTGCATGACCTTTATGCAAATCTTGTCTAACTTTGCCAACGATTATGGAGACAGCAAACATGGGGCTGATAGCGACGAGCGAGATGGACCCAAACGGATGACTCAGCTCGGTTTGATTAGTCAGGTCGAAATGAAACGAGCCATGCTGATCAGCGCCGTGCTGGCCTGTTTGGTCGGGATCGCCGCGCTGCTTGTCGCCTTTGGTTGGCAGCAAGCCCTGACAATTTTGTTGTGGTGTGGGGTGGGTGCGGCCGGTGTTTGGGCCGCAATCGCATACACCGCAACAGACAATCCATATGGGTATGCCGGTTTTGGTGATCTGTTTGTGCTGTTATTTTTTGGATGGGTTCCCACAATGGGGACGGTCTACTTGCAAACCAAAAGCTTTGATCCCCTGCTTTTATTGCCCGCCACGGCCGGGGGGTTGCTGGCTGTCGCCGTACTCAACGTCAACAACATGCGCGACATCGATTCTGATCGGTTGGCGGGTAAACAGTCGATTCCGGCCCGGATCGGCCTGCCGAGCGCCCGCATCTATCACTACACACTTTTGGTGATGGTGGTGGTCTGCGCCGTGCTGTTTACCGTTTTAGATTATCGTAGCGGTTGGCAATGGCTCTTTTTGTTGGCTGTCCCGTTTGTGGCCCGTAGCGGCTGGGAGATTTCAAAACGGGCTGGTCCTGAACTTGATCCTATGCTTAAACGGACGGTGTTTATGACCGTCGGCTTTATTGTGGCGTTTGGGATTGGATGGGTTTTGGCCAGCTGATTAGCTAATCAGCACGCTACGCTTTCAGCATTTCAGCTGGTCAGCACGTGATGGGACTTCACAGCTACCGACCACCGACTACCGCTTCTCCATTTCAACCGTAGTTCCTGTGGCAATCTCAGCATCTGTCAAAATCACGTTGGGGCCGATGGTGCAATCTTCACCAATCGTTGTCCGGCCGCGTAAATAGCTGTTGGGCCAGATGACCGTGTCCTGCCCAATCGTCACATCTGGATCGATGTATGTGCTGGCTGGATCAATAATCGTAACCCCGGCCGCCAGCCATTTGTTGACCTGCCGCTGCCTAAATGCACGATCCACCGGAATAAGCTCCGCACGGGTGCCTGCCCCCAAACACTCAGCCGCATCTTCGATTTCAACCGCTTCGACCAATCTCCCCTGCTGCACAGCGATGCTAATCATGTCTGTCAGGTAATATTCAACCCCGTTCCGGGCTTGGCGCAGGGGCATTTTGTCTAGGTTGTCCCACAAAAAGTCGGCATCAAAGCAGTAAACGCCTACGTTTAGCTCCCGTATGTTGAGCAGTTCTGCGCTGTTCGGCCGCTGTTTGGCTTCAGCCACTTCAACTATTTCTTGCACCCTTCCAGCCTTATCACGATAAATCCGGCCGAACGATGAGCCTGGCTCACCCATAACGGTGGTTAAAACGACTGCAGCACCACTCGCCGCCTGCATGTCTGCTAGCTTTTGCAGCGTTTCCGGCCGTAGTAACGGCATGTCTCCATATGTAACAGCGACCTGTTTCGACTTTCCTTTTAACAGCTCGGCCGTTACTTGGGTCGCATGGCCCGTTCCCAGCTGCTCTTCCTGAACGATGTAATTCGCATCTGAACCAACCAACGCTTTGACCCGATCTCCACCAATCGGCCCAACCACCATCGTGACCGGATGCTGTGCCACTTCACGGGCGGCTTCAACCACGTGCATGACCATCGGCTGGCCGCCTACAGCGTGCAATATTTTTTGAACCTTTGAGTTCATGCGGGTTCCCATCCCAGCAGCAAGGATAATAACGGATAGATCAGTAATTGGTTTCATTGGAAATTGTTTGTTCTAGATTTGGGTTGATCGTCAACAGCACGTTTACCATTCAGAATCTAAAATTGTAACTATACAGGTCTGGCTGGCTCCCCTCTCCCATTGGGAGAGGGGTTGGGGGTGAGGGTAAATCCACCTCCCCCAACCCCTCCTCATA